>JALURZ010000078.1:1177-14252 GCA_027058735.1 Hyphomicrobiales bacterium
ATGTCAAGCCGCAGGTCGACGAGATCGAGTTTCCCACCGGCCGGCGGCTGATGCTGCTGGCCGAAGGCCGGCTGGTGAACCTTGGCTGCGGCACCGGCCATCCCAGTTTTGTGATGAGCGCATCGTTCACCAATCAGGTGCTGGCCCAGATCGAGCTGTGGCGGAATTCCAGCGACTATGACAACAAGGTCTATGTGCTGCCCAAGCATCTCGACGAAAAAGTGGCCGGTCTGCATCTTGAGCGCCTCGGGGTCAAGCTGACGGAATTGACCGAGGAACAGGCCGCCTATATCGGCGTGCCCCGGTCCGGTCCCTTCAAGCCGGAACAGTATCGCTATTGAGGCGAAAGCCGGCGTCCGCGCGCGGCCGGAACGCTGCCGCATTGACAAGTGCGAGCCTGCTGGATTCTAATCGCCCGGTTCAACGTCTGTAAGGTGTGGTTTGCAGTCCCTGCCCGCGCTATAGAGTCCCGGTGCGGACGACGTGTTGATTCGCGGTCTTGAACACGCGGCTGCGCACGAAAACCGAGGGGAGGAGGCCGGCGCAAATGCGGCGTGGCCATCGGGCCGTCCGGTCCGGCAGAATTCGATTTCCGCTCTGCATGGCAGGCGCGCAAAGCGCGTTTTGGGCCGCATCCGCATTTCCCGCATTGGCCGCGGAGCATGGTCCGGCCGTTTTCAGCAGGGTGTTGCCCGTACCCATCGTTTGGGCCGCCGTCGTCTCTGTTGTTCTGGTGTCTCTTGGAGTCGGGCTGGTGCTGCTGCGCTGGCGCGCCAAATCGCGCGGCATCCGGCTGGTCAGAAGGCTGAAACAGCTCCAGGGCAAGCTCGAAGAGGCCGAAAGCCTGCTCGTCGCCGAACCGCTGCTGCTGTATGTGTGGCGCGGCAAGGGGGACGCCCCCTATCGCCTGCTCGGCGATCTGCGCGGCATCGCCGGGCTGCCGGACACCACCGCACAACGGCTCGATTTCGCCGGCTGGCTCGACAACCGCTCCTTTGCACTGCTGGATCGGGCGATTGCGCGCCTGCGCGCCGATGGATGCTCGTTCAACGTCATACTGGAAACGAAGGCCGGCGGGTTTCTGGAGGCCGATGGCCGGGCGGCCGGCGGCATGGCGACCCTGCGGCTGCGCACGGTGGAGGGCGACCGGCTGGCCTATGTGCAGATGACGGCCGGCCAGCGCGGGCTGGCGGAAGAAAATGCACGGCTTCAGGCGCTCCTCGATGCCCTGCCCCTGCCTTTGTGGCGGCGCGGCCGGGACGGCGCGCTCGCCTGGGTCAACCGGGCCTATGCGCATGCGGTAAACGCCAAAACGCCAGATGTCGCGGTGCGGGCGGGCATCGAACTGGCGCCGGGCGCGGCGCGGCGCGAACAGGCCCCCGACGGCGGCGCCACGCGGTATCAGACCCATTGCGTCATCGCCGGCGAACGCCGGGCGACCGAAATTACCGAAACGGAGATGGAAACCGGCCGCGCCGGCATGGCGATCGATATTTCCGCGCTCGAACAGGCGCGCATGGATCTCGATCTGCACATTTCCGCCCACGACGCCATGCTGCGCCGGCTGACGACGGCGGTGGCGGTGCATGATGGCAAGACGCGCCTCAAATTTTTCAACCGCGCCTATGCCGAGTTGTGGAACCTCGATCCGGCCTGGCTGGAAACCGGCCCCACGGAAGGCGAAATCCTCGACCGGCTGCGCGATGCCCGGCTGCTGCCCGAGCAGGCCGACTACCGCAAGTGGCGGTCCGCGCGGCTGGATGCCTACACAAACGGGCACACTGAAACCGAACCCTGGTATCTGCCCGACGGGCGCACCGTTCGCGTCATGAGCGAACACCATCCCTCCGGCGGACTGACCCATCTGTTTGAAGACATCACCGAGGCGCTCGATCTTGAAAGCCGTTACAAGGTTCTCGATACGGTTCAAAAGGAAACCATCGACCGGCTGCATGAGGCCGTCGCGCTGTTTGGCAGCGATGGACGCCTCAGGCTGTACAATCCCGCCTATGTGAAAATGTGGCGGCTGGACGGCCGGGATCTGAACGCCAATCCGCACATCAATGAGGTGGTCGGCTGGTGCCGCCCGCTCTATGACGAGGAAGCGGCGTGGGACGATTTGAAATGGGCGGTTACCGCGCTCGACCGGGAACGCCGCAATCTCGATGCGACCCTCAACCGCACCGATGGCAGCGTGCTGCGGTTTTCCGCCGTTCCGCTGCCCGACGGCGCGACACTGCTGACCTATGTCGATGTCACCGATTCAACCCAGGTCGAGCGCGCCCTGCGCGAGCGCAATGACGCGCTGGAGGAAGCACACCGGCGCAAGACGGAATTTGTCTCGCACATGAATTATCAGTTGCGCATTCCACTCACCAGCATCATCGGCTTTGCGGAGTATCTCGATGGCGGTTTCGCAGGCGACCTGGCCGAAACACAGCACCGCTATGTGGGCGACATCCTCAAATCAAGCCGCGCATTGCTGTCGATCATCAATTCCATTCTCGATCTGGCGACGATTGACGCCGACGCCATGGCGCTCAAGAAACAGCCTGTCGATCTGAAAGCCGCCATGAAGGATGCGCTCGCCGCACTGGCGCCGGAAATGAAGAAAAAATCGATGCGCGCGCAGATCGCCGCGCCGCGCGACCTTGACCCGCTGGTGGCCGACGAGGCCCGGGTCAAGCAGATCCTGCATAACCTGCTGTCCAACGCCATTTCGTTCAGCGATCCGGGCGGGGAAATCAAGCTGACCTGCCGGCGCGTCGAGGGGCGTGTCGTGCTGGCCGTCAGCGACCGGGGCCGCGGCATCGCGCCCGACGACCAGGACCGGGTGTTTGAGCGTTTTGAAACCCGCACCAGGGGATCGGAACCGCGCGGCGTCGGCCTCGGCCTGGCCATCGTCAAAAGCCTGATGGCGCTCCATGGCGGGGTTGTGGAACTGCACTCCACACCCGGCGAGGGCACGACGGTCGAATGCCATTTCCCCGCGCAACGATCCGAACATTCGCCGCCCGGCGCGCGCGATCGCACCAAGAGCGACGACAAGGCGGCCTGAAACATCATCCCCCACCAGCGCGGGAACGGGCATGAAAGGCGCAACGGGCACAATCGAGCTGGCCGATGAGGCCGCAAGCGGCCGGTTTGGCGGCGAACTGGCGCTGTTCGTGCGGCGCGGCGATTTCATTGCCCTGTCCGGTGAGCCGGGGGCCGGAAAATCCACCATCGCGCGCAGCCTGATCCGGGCCTTTGGCGATGACCCGGCCCTGGATGTGCCGAGCCCCACCTATGGGCTGGTTCAGACCTACCGGTTCGCGCGCGGCGAAATATCCCACTTCGACCTCTACAGGCTGGAAAACCCGCAAGACATCGAGGAACTGGGGTTTGACGATGCGCTGGCGCGCGGCATCGCGGTCATGGAATGGCCCGAGCGTCTTGGCTGCGCGCTGCCCGGCGACCGTCTCGAGATCGCGCTCGATGACGGCGAAAATGGCGGGCGCACGATGCGGTGGCGGGAACACGGAAACTGGGCCGGGCGCATGGCGCGCATGAGCCGCGTCGCTCGCTTTCTCGAACAAGCGCATTGGGGGGCGGCTTCGCGCGCCCACATGAGCGGCGACGCATCAACCCGGCGCTACGAGCGGCTTGTGCGCGGCGACGGCGCGCGCGCGGTGCTGATGGATACCGGCGGCCTGGACGACGAACCCGACCCTTATGCAGATGCGGCGCATCTGCAGGGCGGGGTGGCGCCGTTTTCACGCATCGCGCGTGATCTGCGCAACCTTGGCCTCAGCGCCCCGGAGATCCTGGCCCAGGACAGCGGTGTGGGCCTGCTCTTGTGCGAGGATCTGGGCGATGCGGTTTACACCGGCCTGATCGCCGCCGGCCTTGACATGGCCGGCCCCTATCGCGCCGCCGTGGATGTGCTGGTGGAACTGGCACGCGCCGGCCATCGCGCCATCGGGGGCGTGGCGCAGTTCGACACCGGCGCCATGGGCGCGGAACTCGGGCTTCTGCTCCAGTGGTACTGGCCCTATGTGAAGGCGGCGCCGGTGCCGGCGCGGGTGGCGGATGAATTCCGCGCCCTGTGGGACCCGCTGTTGCGGGACATTCCGGCGATGGACTCCGTTGCCGCCCTGCGCGACTATCACTCACCCAACCTGATCTGGCTGGCGGACAGAACAGGGCCCGCGCGCGCGGGCCTGCTGGATTTTCAGGACGCGGTGATGACCCATCCGGCCTATGATCTGGTGTCGCTGTTGCAGGATGCGCGCTGCGATGTGCCGAAGAACCGGGAAGACGAAATGCTGGCCTATTATTTCAAACGGCGGCGGCAGGCCGGTCTTGAAGTCGACGAGGTGCGGTTCGCGCGCGCCTATGCGATCTTGGGCGCGCAGCGCAATTCCAAGATACTGGGGGTCTTCGCGCGCCTGTTGCTGCGCGACGGCAAGCCTGCCTATCTGGCGCATATGGACCGCGTCCGGGCCTATCTACGGCGCGATCTGGGCCACCCCGCCCTGGGGGAGCTGCGCCGTTGGTATGACCGGCATTTCCCGCCCGAAACAGCATCCGGCACGCGCCCATGAAAAAGCGCGCCGCGAAATCCCTCACCGAGCGCCGCGCCATGATCCTGGCCGCCGGTCTGGGCACCAGAATGCGCCCGCTCACCGATGACCGGCCCAAGGCGCTGGTCGAATTTCAGGGCCGCGCGCTGATCGATCACGCCCTGGCGCTGCTGCGCGCGGCCGGGGTCACCCGCGCGGTCGTCAATGTGCACTATCTGGCCTGCCTGATGGAGGCGCATCTTGCCGGGATAACAACGCCTGAAATCATCATCTCCGATGAACGTTCAGCATTGCTCGACACCGGCGGCGGCGTGCTCAAGGCCTTGCCCGACCTTGGCGATGAGGCCTTTCTCGTGGTCAATGTGGACTCAACCTGGGTCGATGGCCTCGGCCACAATCTGGACCGGCTTTTCACCGGCTGGGACGACGCAAAAATGGACACCCTGCTGATGCTGGTCCCCACGACCCAAAGTATCGGATTTCATGGCGGCGGGGATTTCGCCCTGTCGGCGCAAGGCGCGTTGCGCCGCCCCAGACCCGGCGAAATCGCACCCTTCGCCAATATCGGCTACTACCTCGTGCATCCCAGAGCCTTCGCCAATGCTCCCGATGGTCCTTTTTCCATGAATATCATCTGGGACCGGGCGATCGAGGCCGGGCGCGCCTATGGCATGCGGCTCGATGGAACATGGCTGCATCTGGGAACGCCCGAGGCGCTTGAGGCGGCGGAAAACTACATGGCACTCGAAACATAGAGGCGCGGGCGCCCGGCGCCGGGGCGCGCGGCGGCCGGGCGGAGGGGCAGGAAAACATGGCGAAAGCGGCACCACGGGTCTACAGCATCGCGCCGGGCGAACCGTTCCTGGAGCATCTTGCCGCTGCCATTGCCAACGGGTTTCCCGGCCCGGCCGGGCAAAAGCCCGATGCCGCCGCATTGGCATCCTGGCGCATCGTCCTGCCCACCCGCCGCGCCGTCAGAAGCCTTTCGCACGCCCTGCTCAGGGCCTCCCACGCCGAGGCCCTGCTGCTGCCGCGCATCGAGGCGATCGGCGATATGGACGAAGAGGAGATGCTGTTTCAGAACCGTGAACCACCCCCCGGCGAACGCCATGGTGCGGTCGAAGCGGCGATTTCCCCGGTTGAACGCCAGTTCATTCTCACCCGGCTGATTGCACAGCAGGCCGCAGATCTTCGCCGCGAAATCCATGGCGAGACGGAACCGCAATCCTTCGCCCGCCTGACGCCGGCCCAGGCCGCCGCGCTCGCCCGCACCCTCATCCGCCTGCTCGACATGCTCGATACCGAACAGGTCTGCCTGTCGCGGATCGCGACGCTGGTGGCCGAGGATTTCGCCCGCAACTGGCAACTCACCCTCGATTTCCTCAAGGTGGTGACCCGAACCCTGCCGGCCCTGCTCGCCGAACGAGGCCTGCTCACCGCGATGCAGCGGCGCAACCGGCTGATCGAGGCGCAGACCGCGTTTCTGGAACGCCACGGCAGCGACCGGCCGCTGATCGCCGCCGGATCAACAGGCAGCATTCCGGCGACGGCGAAACTGCTCAAGGCGATTGCCGGCCTGGAAAACGGCGCGGTCGTTCTGCCGGGTCTCGACATGAGCCTCGATGACCGCTCCTGGGACACCCTGGATGCGGGCCATCCGCAATATGGCCTCAAGGCCCTGCTCGACCAGATCGGCATCACCCGCGGCGAGGTGCTGCCCCTGCCCGGCGCGCCGCGGATCGCGGCGGAACGTGTCGCGCGCGCGCGGCTGATCTCACTGGCGATGCTGCCGGCTGAAACGACGGGACAGTGGCGCCGGATGTGCGACGATATGCGCACGCAAATCGATGCCGCAACCGGGGGGTTGCACCTTGTCGCCGCCACCAGCCCGCATCACGAGGCGCTGATCATCGCCGCCATCATGCGCGAGGCCATCGAAACGCCGGGAAAGACGGCGGCACTGGTGACGCCGGACCGGCGGCTGGCGCGCCAGGTGGCGGCGCATCTGGAGCGATGGGACATTCTCGTCGACGATTCAGCCGGCATTGCCCTGTCGCGCACCAGGCCTTGCACGCTCATGCAGCTGATCGCGGACACGCTTGCCGATGACTTCGCGCCGGTCGGCCTGCTGGCGCTTCTCAAGCATCCGCTCGCGCGTTTTGGGTTGAGCGCCGGCTCCATGCGCGCACGCGCGCGGGTTGTGGAACTTGCCGCCCTGCGTGGCCTGCGTCCCGCCGCCGGGATCGAGGGACTGCGCCGCGCCTTGAGCGCCACCCGCGACAAATGGAGCGCCGGAAAAAAGACCCGTCATCTTCATCCTGCTCTCATTCGTTTGACCGAAACCGATTTTGACAATGCGGAAGAACTCCTGACCCGGCTGGCCGACGCCACGGCGCCGTTTGCCGCACTCTTCGCCGATGCGCGCCGGCGGCCGTTTGAGGAGGTGCTGAAAGCACATATCGCCGCTGCCGAAGCGATTGGCGAAGGCGAGGATGAGCCGGGAGACCAGCGCCTGTGGCGCGGCGACCATGGCGAGGCGGTGGCGAACGCGCTGAACGAATTGCTCGAGCACGCGTCCCGGTCGCCTGATGTCGCGCGTGATGAATATCCCGCCTATTTCAGAACCTTGCTGCAGGCCGGTCGCGTTCGCCCGCGTCATTCGCGCCATCCGCGGCTGGCCATCTGGGGGCCGCTGGAAGCGCGGCTGCAAAGCGCCGACAGAATGATCCTCGCCGGCCTCAATGAGGGCACCTGGCCGCAGAGGATCGTGCTCGACGCCTGGCTCAACCGGCCCATGCGCGGCGAACTGGGTCTCGAGCCCCCCGAACGCAGCCATGGGCTGGCGGCGCATGATTTCGCGCAAGGGGCCTGCGCGCGCGAGGTATTCCTGACCCGGGCGCAGAAGGTCGATGGCAGCCCCAGCGTCGCATCGCGCTGGCTGCAACGGCTGGCCGCGGTTCTGGACGCCCTGGCGCGGCTGGATCGGGTAGACCGCAGCACCCACTGGCGCATGATCGCCGAGCGGATGGAAACGCCGGACCGCTCCTGGACCATTGCCGCGCCACGCCCCGCGCCCCCGCTTGCCGCCAGGCCGCGCCAGTTAAGCGTCACGCGCATCGAGACCCTGCGCCGCGACCCCTATGCAATCTATGCCTCCTGCATCCTCGGGCTCAGGCCTCTCGATCCGCTGGATCAGGACATTGACGCCGCCCTGCGCGGACAGATCATCCACGAGGTCCTGCACCGGTTCACCGAGCGCACGCCAGGCGAACTGCCCGCCGATGCCCTGGAAATACTGATCGGGACCGGCCGCGAGGTGTTCGCCCGCCATATGGACCGGCCGGCGGCGGCGGCCTTCTGGTGGCCGCGTTTCAAACGCATGGCGCGCTGGTTCATCGATCTGGAGCGTACTCTGCGCCATGGCGTGGCGGCGCAGCATGGCGAAGTTCGGGGCCTGTTGCGGTTCGACGCGCCGGGCGGCGAATTCACCCTCACGGCAATCGCCGATCGCATCGATGTTCTGCAGGATGGCGCTCTGCGCATCTATGACTACAAGACCGGCGCGGCGCCGGGCCAGATCGACATCGACAGACAGCTGTCGCCGCAACTGACCCTGGAAGCGGCCATTGCCGCGGCGCGGGGGTTTGAGCGCCTGGCCGGCGGTCCGGTCGAAGCCTTGCGCTATGTGCGGGTCACCGGCGGGTCGCCGCCCGGCGAGCTTGTGGACAGAAGCGGCGGGAATGCGGATGCGGCAGGGGAGGCGGCGCTCGCGGCCCTCAAGACGATGATCGCCCATTATGACGATGCGGCCCACCCCTATCTGTCGCGCCAGCAGGTCAAGGACAAGAAACGGGACCACCCGTTCGATCATCTGGCGCGCTACCGCGAATGGTCGGTGCAGCGCGGGCAGGCGGACCGGCCATGACGGATACGATCAAGGCGACCAAAAGCCAGCGCCACGCCTCCGCGCCCGAGGTGTCGGCCTGGGTTTCCGCCAGCGCCGGATCGGGCAAGACCCTCGTTCTCGTCTACCGGGTTGTGCGCCTGCTGCTTGAGGGTGCGCCGCCGGACCGCATCTTGTGCATCACCTACACCAACGCCGCGGCGGCGCAGATGGCGAACCGGCTGTTTGAGATTCTGGCGCAATGGGTGTTTCTCGACGATGACGGTCTGGCGCGCGCCATCGAGGCGGTGACCGGACGGCGGCCCGGCGGCAGGGCGCTCACCCGCGCGCGAACCCTGTTCGCCCGGGCGCTGGAAACGCCCGGCGGGCTGAAAATCCAGACCATCCATGCGTTTTGCGAAAGCGTGCTGCACCGCTTTCCCCTCGAGGCGGGGCTGGTGACCGATTTCGACGTTCTCGATGAGCGGGGTGCTGAGGACCTGTTGCACGAGGCGCGCCTGGCGGTGCTGGCCATGGCGGGAACCGGCGCTGACCCGGACCTTCAAGACGCGCTTGGCACAATCCCGCGCTATCTGGACGATCAGCGGTTCGGCGAATTGTTGAAAAGTGCGCTGAACCACCGCGAGGCGCTGGACGCCGCCGGTGCGCACGATATGAGCGGCTGGAGCGCCCGGCTCGCGGCTTTCCTCGGGCTTGAACCGCGCATGAGGCCCGAACAGATCATGGAACAGGCGGTCGGTGAGGAGCACTTCCCGGCGACACGCCTGCGCGGGTGGATGGATATATTGCTTTCGGGCAGCAAGCGCGCCAAGAACTGCGCCGCGAGAATTGAGGCGGCTTTGGAAGCCGGCGCTTCTTTCGCCCGGTATGACGCCTACCTCTCGATATTTCTGAAAGACAAGCTGTTTGGCAGAGACCGTCGTCCCTACACTGTCGATTTCCTGATGACAAAGCCGCTTCGCGAGGAATTTCCCGAATTTCTCGACTGGGCGCTGGAGGAGCAGCAGCGGGCGTGGCGGTCCTACGACGCCTTCAAGGCGGCCCATGTCGTTGAGGCAAGCAGCGCGCTTTGGCGTCTCGCCAATGGCATTTTCAGTATCTATGGCGCCAGAAAGATGGCCCGCGCGATGCTCGATTATGAGGACCTGATCGACAGGACGGTGCACCTGCTTGCGCGCAGCGATGCGGCCTGGGTGCTGTACAAGCTGGATCACGGGATCGATCATATTCTGATCGACGAAGCCCAGGACACCTCGCCCGCGCAATGGTCCATCGTGCGGTCCCTGGCCGAAGAGTTTTTTGCCGGAAAAGGCGCGCGCGACCAATGCAGGACCCTGTTTGCGGTGGGCGATGAAAAGCAGTCCATTTACAGCTTTCAGGGGGCCGATCCCGCATCGTTTGCGCGCATGCGGCGTTACTTCAACACGAAGGTCGAGCAGGCGCGGCAAACCTTCCGCTCCGTGCCGCTGACCCTGTCCTACCGCTCCGCGCCGGCGGTGTTGCAGGTCGTGGATGCGGTATTTTGCGATCAAACCGCGGCGGGCGGACTGGTCGCCGAGGGATTGCCCGACCCCCATCAGGCATCGCGCGAGGATGCCTTCGGGCGCGTCGAACTCTGGCCGCTGATCGAAAGCGAGGAAGAAAACGCGCCTGGCACCGGGGATGCGCCCCTCGATCGCCGCGCCCCGGCAGGGGCGCAGCGCCTGCTGGCGGAAAAAATTTCCGAAAAAATCGCCGAACTGATCGCGATCAGGCGTCCTGACCGGGTGTCACCCGGCGAGATTCTCATACTCGTGCGCCGCCGCTCCGCCTTCGTCCACGACATGATGCGCGCCCTGAAATCGAGAAACATACCCGTTGCGGGCGCCGATCGCATGAAACTGAGCGAACAGATCGAGGTCATGGATCTCATGGCGCTGGGGCGCTTTGTGCTGTTGCCGGACGACGATCTCACCCTGGCCGAACTGCTCAAGAGCCCGCTGATGGGCTGGGATGACGATCAGCTCTTCGCGCTCGCGCATGGGCGCTCCGGCTCATTGTGGAACGCCCTGCAATCCGCCGACGCCGGGCACGAGGCGGATGCGCGCGACCGGTTGCGCCACTGGCTGGGCATGGCCGACCAGGTTCCACCCTTCGAGTTCTATTCGCGGATACTCGGCACGGAGGGCATGCGTCTGCAGTTGCTCGCCCGGCTGGGAGTTCAGGCCAATGACGCCATCGACGAGTTCTTGTCCCTGGCGCTCGATTACGAGACCCGCCAGACCCCGTCGCTGCAGGGGTTCTTGAACTGGATCGTTGCCAGCGAAGTCGAAGTCAAGCGCGACATGGAGCACGGCAGGCACCAGGTGCGCATCATGACCGTGCATGGCGCCAAGGGGCTTGAGGCGGACGTCGTCTTTCTGCCCGACACCTGCTCCGCGGTCGCAGGGGGGAAATCCTCGCCGATCTATCCTGTCGATGTCAGCGCAAATCCCTCGGACGAACTCGTGCTGCCGGTCTGGGCGATCGGCAAGGGGTACGTGCCCGATGCGCTCAGGCCGGCCGTCGATGAGGCTGACCGGCTGCGCGAGGAAGAATATCACCGGCTACTCTATGTCGCCATGACCCGGGCGCGCGACCGGCTTTATATTTGCGGCTACAAGGGCAAACACAAGATCCCCGGCGGCTGCTGGTATGAACTTGCGCAAAGGGCCATGGAAAACCAGGGCCGCGAGATCAGGGATGAGACCGGCGCCACGCTCTGCTGGCGTGTGGATGCCGGATCACGGCCGGAAGCGGGCGGTAAACCCCTGCCGGACAGGGACGCCGGCGCCCCCGCCACCCTGCCGGACTGGCTGGCCCGGGCCGCGCCGCGCGAAGCGCCGCCGGGCCCGGTCATCGCGCCTTCAAGACTGGCCACAGCGGAAGAAACGCAAGATGCCGGCACCCCCGGAGACCCGCCGGTGCTGTCGCCGCTGGCGGGCCGGAACGACCGGCGGTTCCAGCGCGGCCGGTTGATCCATCGCCTGTTGCAGGTGCTGCCCGAAGCCGAGCCCCGCGAGCGGGAGGCCCTGGCCCTGTCATATCTGGCACAGCCCGCCCATGGCCTTGACCCGGAAAGCCGGACGCAGATCGCGGCCGATGTGTTGACCATTCTCGAAGACGACAGGTTTTCCGGCCTGTTCGCGCCGGGCAGCCTCGCCGAGGTGCCGCTGATGGCGTCCATTGAGACCGGGCAGGGCGGCGCCACCATTTCAGGTCAGGTCGACCGTCTGGTGGTGAGCGCCCAGGAAGTGATGGTGATCGACTACAAGACCAACCGGCCGGCCCCTGAACGCATTGAAGACATACCGGCGCTCTATTGCCGCCAGATGGCGGCCTATGCCCGGGCGCTGCGCAAAATCTATCCCGGCCGGCGGGTTCGCGGCATTCTTCTGTGGACCGACGGACCGCGCATGATGGAGTTGCCCGCGAGGCTTCTGGACCCGGGGGCAGGCGGGGCCTGATCGCGGCATTCGCCGCGCCCGTCACTTCGCGTCGATCGGCGCGGAACGCGCTCTTGACGCCGGGTCTCCGCCTTCTTACGTTCGCCCTGAGTGAATTTGACACCGTGCAGCAACGTTCCAGGCGCTTGTCCCCAAAAAAGCACACCGGGCCGCGGTCAGGACGATTAGAGAGGATTGATCATGTCGATCATCAATGTTTCCGACGACAGTTTCGAAAAAGATGTGCTTGGCGCCGAGGGTCCCGTGGTCGTTGACTTCTGGGCCGAATGGTGCGGCCCGTGCAAGCAGATCGGCCCGGCGCTGGAGGAAATCGCGGGCGAAATGGACGGCAAGGTCAAGATCACCAAGATCAATGTTGACGACAATCCCTCGACGCCATCCAAATACGGCATCCGCGGAATCCCCACCCTGATGATCTTCAAGAATGGCGAGATCGCCTCGACCCAGGTGGGGGCCCTGCCCAAAGGCAAGATCCTCGAATGGATCGAGGGCCAGTTATAGGCCGTCAGGGCGTGTCTTCGCCGTTTGCGCCCAGGACATGGCCGGCCAGATAGAGTGAACCGCAAATCAGGATGCGCGGGCGCGACCCGTCGCTCATGGTTTTGCAGCGGCCAAGGGCCTCGCGGATCGTGTCCGCCGGCTCGGCCTCGAACCCCAGTTCGCGCGCGACCGCGCAGAGTTCGCGCGCCGACAGGGCGTTTTCTTCACCGGGAATGCCCAGCGTGACGACCCGTTGCGCCAGCCCGGCGAAGGGGCGCAGAAATTTCGCCGGTGCCTTGCCGCTCATCATGGCGACGATCAGGCACAGCGGCCTGGGCGCACGTTCTTCAAGATCGGCCATGCTGGCGGCGAGCGCCCGCCCGGCGCTGGCATTGTGGCCGCCGTCGATCCAGATTTCCGTATCGTCATAGACGAGCGCCTTCAGGGCGCCGTCCTGCAACCGCTCGAGCCGGCCCGCCCACCGGACCCGCTGCAGGCCGCCCGCCATGTCGCTTTCCCCGATGCCCGGTTCATCCAGCGTGCGCAGGACTGCAAGCGCCACACCGGCATTCTCGATCTGATGGCGGCCTGCAAGACGCGGCAGGGGCAGATCCAGCAATCCCTGTTCGTCCTGATAGATC
>JALURZ010000079.1 GCA_027058735.1 Hyphomicrobiales bacterium
AGACAATCTCGCCATCTTTCGCGCCTGAGAAACCGGGGTCACCGGCTGATTTCCGCGGTAGCGGGCGCGAAAGATGGCGAGATTGTCTGGGACTGCCAGGAACAGGCGCAGCTGACCATGCGCGATTTTTCCAACGAATTCCTGGGGGGCTATCTCGCCGCGGAGGGCGACGGGGTGTGCGAAAGCGTTGGCGGCTACAAGATCGAAGGGCGCGGCATTCAGCTGTTCGCCCGCATCGAGGGCGATGCAACGACCATCCAGGGACTGCCGATGCTGCGGGTTCTGGAATTTCTGCGCAACCAGGGATATGCGCGGACATGAGAGCGAAAATCCCCAAAGCCTGCGTCATCGGCCGGCCGGTCGGCCATTCGCGCTCGCCGCTCATACACAATTACTGGTTCGCGCAACTGGGGCTTCCAGGCGCCTATGAGGCGCTGGAAGTGAAGCCGGATTCGCTGCGGGATTTTTTTTCCAGGCTGCGCGACGGCGCCTATGTGGGCTGCAACGTCACGGTGCCCCACAAGCAGGCCGTGCTGGATTTTGTCGATGGCGCAACGCCGGAGGTGGAGCGCCTGCAGGCGGCCAACACGATCTACCGTCGCGGCGACCGGTTGATGGCGGCCAATACCGATGGTTCCGGATTCCTCGCCCATCTCGCCCAGACCGTGCCGGAATTCGAGATCGCCGGCGCGACAATCATGCTCCTTGGCGCAGGGGGTGCGGCGAGAGGCATTACCGCGGCGCTGTTGGACAAAAAACCCGATCGCCTGATGATTGCCAATAGAACCCGGGCGCGCGCGGAAAAAATCGCCGTTGATTTCGCCGGACCCGTATGTCCGCTCGCCTGGGACGATGCCGCGCGAAATCTCGCGGCCTGCAATCTTCTCGTCAACACAACGGCTGCGGGCATGACGGGCCAGCCCGCGCTCGATATTCCGCTGGCGGCGCTGCCGGCGCACGGGATCGTTGCCGATATCGTATATTCACCGCTCAGGACCGGTCTTCTCATGCGCGCCGAAAAGGCCGGGCACCGCTGTGTCGATGGTCTGGGCATGCTGCTGCATCAGGCCGCCCCGGCTTTTGAACTGTGGTTCGGCGTGCGGCCCGAAGTGCGCGCGGACCTTCGCCGGGTGGTGGAACAGGATATGGAGCGCGCGCCATGATCGTGATCGGCCTCACCGGCTCCATCGGCATGGGCAAGAGCGAAACCGCATCCATGTTCGCCGATCTGGGGATCGCGACGTTCGATGCCGACCAGGCGGTCCACGCGCTCTATGCCCGGGGCGGAGAGGGTGTTGAGACGGTTCGCGCGCTTTTCCCCGACGCCATATCGCAAGGGGCGGTTGACCGGGAAAAACTGAGCGAAATCGTCCTGCGGGACAAGGACGCGCTGGCGCGGCTGGAAGCGCGGATCCATCCGCTCGTGGGCGCTGCGCGGCAACGGTTTCTCGGTGAAGCGGTTCGCGCCGGCGCCGACATGGTGGTGTTCGATATTCCGCTTCTTTTCGAGTCCGGCGCGCTGCAAGGCATCGACAAGACCGTCGTTGTCTCCGCGCCGCCGGACATCCAGCGCCAGCGCGTCCTTGCCCGGCCCGGCATGACACCGGACAAACTGGCCGCCATCCTGGCCAAGCAGATGCCCGATGAAGAAAAAAGAAAGCGGGCGGATTTTGTGGTTGAAACCGGTTTCGGGCTGGATCATGCGCGCAAACAGGTTGAAACTATCGTCTCGCGATTGCGTGCCAAGGAGCAGGCGTGATCCGTCGAATGCGAACGAACAGGAAAATCGCAATGCGTGAAATCGTACTCGACACCGAAACGACCGGCCTCAGCCCGGACGCGGGCCACCGGGTTGTGGAGATAGGTTGTCTCGAACTGGTCAATCATGTTCCCAGCGGAGAGAAATTCCACAGCTATATCAACCCCCAGCGCGCGATGCCCGCCGGGGCCTTCGAGGTGCACGGCCTGTCGGACCGGTTCTTGTCGGACAAGCCGCTCTTCGCGGACATTGCGGGGGAATTTTGCGAATTTATCGAAGGGGCCACGCTGATCATACATAATGCGGCGTTTGATCTTGGCTTCCTCAACGCCGAACTGGCCCTGTGCGGCGGCCGGTCCCTGGCCGATGCAGAGGTGATCGATACGCTCGATCTGGCGCGGCGCAAATTTCCGGCCGCCTCCAACAGCCTCGATGCCCTGTGCCGGCGGCTTGGGGTCGATTCCTCGCAGCGCACCCGTCACGGCGCCCTGCTTGACGCGGAACTCCTGGCCGAGGTTTATCTTGAGCTGATCGGCGGCCGACAGGCCGGTCTCGGCCTGGACGCCGCCCCTGACCAGACCCGGGCTCACGCCCCTGTCGAGGTGGCGCCCGCACAGCGCCGCGAACCGCTGCCGGCGCGGTTGAGCGAAGACGAGCGCGAAGCCCATGCCCGGTTTGTGGCGACGTTGGGAAAGACCGCCATCTGGAACACCAGCTAGAGCGTGTCTTTGTTATACGGAACTGTTTTGTTGGGCCAGATCAGGTCACTCGGCCAGGCGCGAACCGCCGCGCGGTCTGGTTGACCGGGCAAGGTTCGCGGGGCGCCGCCGATTGAGCTGATCTGGCCCACCGGGGGGAAGGGTTTTCGCGCTTTCTGGACATCGTCAGGCTTTCCTTTTGGTCGGCCGGACCAAGGCGGAAAGCCTGGCCTTGCCAGCAAACGCGAAAATCCGGTCAAATGATTCCGTATAACAAAGACACGCTCTAACGGCTCCAAACGGTGCTGTAGCGGGCTCAGGCCTGTGCCTGTTGTTCCTGCATCATGCGCTGCTGATAGAGGGCGGCGAAATCGATCGGATCCAGCATCAGGGGCGGAAAGCCGCCATCGCGGATGGCCTCCGACAGGATGGCCCGCGCGTAGGGAAACAGCATCCGCGGGCACTCGATAAGAATGATCGCCTGCAACATTTCCTCGGGCACGTTTTCCACCCGGAAAACGCCGCCATAGACCAGTTCGACGGCAAAAATGGTCTTGCCCTCATGGGTTGCCTTGGCTTCGAGGTGCAGATCGACGTCGAAGGCGTCCGGTTCGCGTTTCTGGGCGTTGACGTTTACCCCGATATCGACC
The DNA here is from genome assembly GCA_027058735.1 of Hyphomicrobiales bacterium. Classification (GTDB taxonomy): domain Bacteria; phylum Pseudomonadota; class Alphaproteobacteria; order Rhizobiales; family JALURZ01; genus JALURZ01. Next base: position 3,108 of record JALURZ010000079.1, read on the forward strand.
TGGGGCTGGGCTTCGGGTTGCATCAGACTTTCCGGCGCCAGCGGATTTTCAAAGGACAGGTCCTTCACATATTGGGCCATGATCTGCATCGACGGCGGGTTTTCCTGCACGTCCTGCCCGTTTTCTGCGGTGAACGATGATTGAGAACCCGCCGGCTTCGAGGCCTCGTCCGTTTTCGCCTTTTTCGCTTTCTTCGCCATGGTGCTATCGCCTTGGTTGATTGGGAATGTTGAACTTGCGCCCTCTAGGTCATCGCGAGCAAAGGTTTCTGGAGAAGGCAAGCCAGCGAAACCGAGTCATTTCATGGAAACCGCCTGTGCATGAACGGAAAGTCGCTGCGGAAAAAACAGGCGCACCATAGCGCCTTTTATCACGGGATCAAGAACCAGATTGCAGCGCGCCTCGATGCGCGATGCGCAAATGCGCCGACCGGCGCACCGTCCGCATCACTGATTGTCCTTGCCGTTCGTCCTCCAAGGCGACGATCCGTCCTCGCCCGCCCCTCCTTCAATCGCCGGGCGCGCCGGGCGTTGCCGCGCCTCGCGCTCCGGCGGGTGCGCGGTGCGTTCCCAGGTGCCATCGATCGTCACCTGCACCTCGCGCGATGATTTCACCATGTTCCAGGCCCGGCGTCCGGCCCACAGCCGCACGGCGGGCACCAGCAGCAAGAAGCCGAGCGCATCGGTCAAGAATCCGGGGGTAAGCAGCAAGGCACCGGCGATCAGCAGCAAGATCCCGTGAAACATTGCGTCCAGGGGAATGCCGCCCTGATCCAGGGACTGCTGCGCTTTTGCCAGCGTGGCCAGGCCCTGCCGGCGCAGCAGCGCGACCCCGAGAATGGCGGTTGCGACAATGCTCGCCAGTGTCGGCCACAAGCCGATCAGCGAACCGACCTTGATGAAAATGGCGATCTCGCCAAGGGGCACGGCAATGAAGGCAAGGAGTACAAGGAAACGAATTGGCGCACCTCCGCTTGAAGATCTGGGGCCCGGGCCCGGGTCGTGCAATAGGCGATTTTCCCAGAGATGGGTCGAAACTCACCCGCTCATGCGCTATATAGGTATCAATAACCGCGAGTTTGCGCTATGGCGTTGAGCGCCGGACGCGGACAGAAGACGGACTGGATAGGTTTTTTGACACACGGTCTGTCCAATATCCGCCTTGTCGCCACCGGTCTGCGTCGAACAAATTCTGTCAAAATGAGTGTCTCATGAGCGAAACCTTCGATATTTACAATCTGTTTTTTCTCGCCCTTGCCGTGGTGATTTTCCTCAGATTGCGCAGCGTGCTTGGCCGGCGCACCGGCAATGAGCGCAAGCCACCGGACCTGTATGGCGGCAAGGATGCGCCGCAGACCGGCCCGCGCGGCGCCAATGGCGACGACAATATCATCGCATTGCCGAAGACCGGGGCCGAGGGCGATTACGGCGCGGATGAACCGCAGGCGCCGAACTGGGCCGATTTCGCCAAAGCCGGCTCGCCCCTTGACAAAACACTGAAGAAAATTTTCAAGGCCGATTCCGGGTTCGATCCGGCCCGTTTCCTTGAAGGGGCGAGGGCGGCATACGAGATGATCGTCGTCGCCTTCGCCCAGGGCGACAAGAAGACGCTGAAGCCGCTGCTGAATGACGATGTCTTCAACGGGTTCTCCTCCGTGATCGATGAGCGTGAGCGCGAAAACATATCGGTTCAATCGACCTTTGTCGGCATCGAGAAGGCCGATATCATCGACGCGGCGCTGACCGGCAGGAAGGCGAGCCTCACGGTCAAATTCGTCAGCGAACTGATTACCGCGACCTTCGATGCCGGCGGCAAACTGATCGATGGCGATCCGAAGAGCGTGCGTGAAGTGACCGACATCTGGACTTTCGCGCGCGATGTCGGGTCCCGCAACCCGAACTGGAAGCTTGTCGCGACCGAATCCGCGCAATAGGGTCGAGATCGCCGACCATGTTTCGTCTTGCCGGGCATATCGCGCTTGTTCCCCTGATCGCGGCTGCAATGACTGTGGATGTTCAAGCCAGCAAGGACAAAACCCGCGGCTTCGCCATGCTGGAGGGATGGCGCGGCGACGACCATGGCGCCGCGCTGGCCACCTTCCAGCGCTCCTGTCCGCAAATCCTGAAGACAAAGAAACTCAAGACCTACGATACGGATTTCGGCCCCTTGCGCGACTGGCAGGGCGTCTGCCGCAAGGCGATGGCGATGGGCAGGGGTTCGGGAAAATCGGCCGCGCGGCGATTCTTCGAAAACAATTTCCAGCCCGTTGAAATCATGCCGGACAAAAGCGGCAGACGCCTGTTCACGGGCTATTTCGAACCGGAAATGGAAGGGTCCCGGGTTCCGACATCGGAACATACGATCCCCCTTCTTCGCCGTCCCGACGATCTGGTGCGTCTCGACGGATCGGGCAGGAAGGCGAAACAGGACGATGACCGCCAAATGCGCTACGGCCGCCGCGTGGACGGCAGGCTGGTTCCTTATTTCACCCGTGGCGAGATAGAAAAGGGCGCGTTGAGCGGGCGCGGGCTGGAACTGGTCTATCTGAAGGACAGGCTCGATGCGTATTTTCTGCACATCCAGGGTTCGGGCCGGATTTCCCTCGCCGACGGCAGCAAGATGCGGGTTTCCTTCGCCGGCAAGAACGGCCGCCCCTACACCTCGATCGGCCGGCAACTGGTCGAATGGGGGGAAATGACGGTGGCCCAGGCCTCCATGCAGTCGATCCGCAGATGGATCGGGAAAAATCCGCAACGCGCAAACGACCTGTTGTGGAAAAACCAGTCCTATATCTTTTTTCAGGAACTGGTGAATTTCGATTCCGCGTTGGGGCCACCGGGCGCCCAGGGCGTTCCCCTGACGCCGGAACGCAGCCTGGCGGTGGACCGGCGGCACTATTTCTTCGGTATTCCGCTGTGGGTGGACACGACGGCGCCCATAAGAAGCTACAAGGACCGTAGAAGATGGCGCCGGCTGATGGTGGCCCAGGATACGGGTTCGGCCATTATCGGGCGCGTGCGCGGCGACATTTTCTGGGGAACCGGCAGCAGGGCCGGCGAGATCGCCGGGCGCATGAACTCAACCGGCAGACTGTTTGCGCTGCGTCCGCTGCCGCAGGGCGCGTCCGACTAGGGGCGGCGGGTCGGGGTCTGGCGCATGGCTGGAAGAAAAAAAGGCCCCCCCTTGCGCGACGACGGCCTGGCGCTGTGGCACAAGGTCCGTGCGACCGTAACGCCCCTGCCGGCCAACCGGGACAGGCCCGAGGATGCCGCCGGGCGGCCGGCCGGCCATGGGCGCGGCGACGATGCGCCCGCGCACGAAGGCCGCCGTGTGAAAAGGGCGGAAACCCGCCCCTCCGCCCGCAAGACGCAGCCGGTTCAGACTCCGGCCCGCCCGAAATCGCCGCCGCTGAGCGGTGTCGACAGGCGCACCCGCCAAAGACTGCTGCGCGGGCAGATCGCCGTTGAGGCGCGCATCGACCTTCATGGCATGCGGCGGCTGGATGCCCGCGACCGGCTCATTGCCTTTCTGGCCCGCTCGCGCGCCGACGGGGTTCGCTGGGCGCTGGTGATCACCGGCAAGGGCGCTTCGCCCTATGCCCGCCATACCCTGCATGGCGCGGAATATTCGCCCAGCCCCGGGCGCACCGGCGTCTTGCGCGATGCCGTGGCGGGCTGGCTGGCCGAGCCGGAATTCGGGCCGCTTGTCTCGGGCTTTCAGCCGGCCCATCCCAGACACGGGGGCGGTGGGGCGTTTTATGTCCGGCTGCGGCGCCTTCGCGGCGCGCCACGGTGACCCCGTTCGGCAAGGCGGTGCGGGCCCTGCGCAAGGAGCGCGGCGTCACGCTTACCCATATGGCGAAGGCCGTTGGAGTATCGGCGGCCTATCTGTCGGCTCTCGAACACGGCCATCGCGGCCGGCCAAGCTGGACCCTGGTGCAGCGGGTCATCGCCTATTTCAATGTCATCTGGGACGAGGCGGAGGCGCTTGAAAACCTGGCCCGTCTGTCGCATCCGCGCATCGTCGTCGACACCGCCGGGCTCGATGAACGAGCAACGGAACTGGCGAACCGGCTGGCCCGGGACATTGGCACCCTGACGCCGCGACAACTGGACCGGCTGCTGGCGGCCCTCAAGGAGGCGGGCGCTACAGAATAAATTTCGACAGATCGGTATTCTTGGCCAGATCGCCAATGTGCTCGTCAACATATTTGGCGTCGATCGTGACCGTTTCGCCGTCGCGGTCGGTGGCCGAAAAACTGATATCGTCGAGCACGCGCTCCATGATGGTCTGCAACCGGCGCGCGCCGATATTCTCGATGGAGGCGTTGATTTCGGCGGCCAGATCGGCGATCGCCGCAATGCCGTCATCGGTGAATTCGAGGGTCACGTTCTCGGTTCCCAGCAGCGCCACATACTGCCGGATCAGGCTGGCCTCGGGCTCGATCAGAATGCGCCGGAAATCTTCATTGGTCAGGGCGCGAAGCTCGACGCGGATCGGCAGCCGCCCCTGCAGCTCGGGCAACAGATCGGATGGCTTGGCGAGATGAAAGGCGCCGGAGGCAATGAACAGAATATGGTCGGTCTTGACCGCGCCATATTTGGTGCTGACCGTCGTGCCCTCGATCAACGGCAGCAGATCGCGCTGCACGCCTTCGCGCGAGACATCGCCGCCGGTCCGCTCGGAGCGCGCGCAGATCTTGTCGATCTCGTCAAGAAAAACGATGCCGTTGTTCTCCGCCATGTCGATGGCCTCCTGGACGACCTGGTCCTGGTCGAGCAGCTTGTCGGATTCCTCGGCCATCAGCAGCTCATGGCAGTCCTTGACCCGCAGGCGTCTCGTCTTGGTGGCGCCGCCGAACGCCTTGCCGAACATTTCGTTGAGATTGATCATGCCCATCTGGGCGCCAGGCATGCCGGGAATTTCAAAGCTGGGCATGCCGGTGCCACTGTCGGCGACCTCGATTTCGATTTCCTTGTCGTCAAGCTCGCCGGCGCGCAGCTTTTTGCGGAAGCTTTCGCGCGTCGCCGCGCTGGCATTCTGGCCCACCAGCGCGGAAACCACACGTTCTTCCGCGTTGATGTGGGCGGCCGCCTCCACCTCCAGGCGCTTGGCGTCGCGAACCAGCGATATGCCGATCTCGACGAGATCGCGGATCATCTGCTCCACGTCGCGCCCGACATAGCCGACCTCGGTAAACTTTGTCGCCTCCACCTTGATGAAGGGCGCGTTGGCCAGCCGCGCCAGGCGGCGCGAAATCTCGGTCTTGCCGACCCCGGTCGGTCCGATCATCAAGATGTTCTTGGGCAGAACCTCTTCGCGAAGATCCTCATCGAGGCGTTTGCGCCGCCAGCGGTTGCGCAGGGCGATCGCCACCGCGCGCTTGGCGTCCTTCTGGCCGACGATGTGCCGGTCCAGCTCGGAAACGATTTCGCGGGGAGAAAAATCACTCATATCTGGGCAATCCGGAGGTCACAAGAGTTCGGTTATGCGCAGCCCGGCGGACGAGGCGCGCCGCGCGCTCATTCGTCCAGCGATTCAAGGGTGATGGTGTTGTTGGTGTAAACGCAGATTTCCGCCGCGATATCCATGGCGCGCCGGGCAATGTTTTCAGCCGACATCTTCGTGTCCATCAGCGCACGCGCGGCGGCCAGCGCGTAATTGCCGCCAGACCCGATGCCGATCAGCCCCTGTTCGGGCTCCAGAACATCGCCGGTGCCCGACAGGATCAGGCTGGCCTTCCTGTCGACCACCACCATCATCGCCTCGAGCCGGCGCAGATAGCGGTCCGTGCGCCAGTCCTTGGCCAGTTCGACGCATGCCCGGGTCAGTTGCTGCGGATATTGCTCGAGCTTCGCTTCGAGGCGCTCAAACAGGGTCAGCGCGTCGGCCGTCGCGCCGGCGAAACCGGCGAGCACCTGGCCCTTGATCAGCGGGCGGACTTTCTTGGCGTTGCCCTTGATGACCGTGTCGCCAAGGCTGACCTGGCCATCGCCGGCGATCACAACCTTGCCGTCCTTGCGCAGGGACAGGATCGTGGTGCCGCGCCAGCGCGGTTTATCGCCATTTGATCTGGACATGGACGTTGCGCCGAAGCCTGTGTTGAACTCTCAAGAAACCGGGGCGCGAATGGCGCTTATGCGGTTCATGTAAGCAATCATGCGCACAATGAAAAGCCCTTTGACGAAACAGGCCCGGTGCGCCCGCGCCATTAAGCAAAGCCGGTTAACCGTCTGGCGCCCGCCCCGCCGGCCTGATACAACAGCGCCGCACAGTGCCGGGACCGCCATCTGGCGCCTGCTCACAGGGACCCTTGACATGCGCACCGCAACCGTCAAACGCGAAACCCGCGAGACCCGCATCGAGGTGACCATCGCCCTCGATGGCACGGGCTCATACGATGTTTCCACCGGCATCGGCTTTCTCGATCACATGCTCGAACAACTGGCGAAACACGCGCTGATCGACCTGAAGGTGCGCGCCAAGGGCGATCTGCATATCGACATGCACCACACCACGGAAGATGTCGCCATCGTGATCGGCCAGGCGTTCCGCGAGGCGCTGGGCGACATGCGCGGGATCCAGCGCTACGCGGATGTGTCGGTCCCCATGGACGAGGCCCTGACGCGCGCGGCCATCGACATATCGGGCCGGCCCTATCTGATCTGGAAAGTTTCCTTCACCCGGCCGAAACTGGGCGAAATGGACACCGAACTGTTTCGCGAATGGTTTCAGGCCTTCGCCCAGAATGCCGCTGTGACGCTGCACATCGAAAACATCTATGGCGACAACAATCATCATATCGTTGAGTCGGGCTTCAAGGCGCTGGCGCGGGCACTGCGCGCGGCGATCAGAATCGATCCGGCTCAGAAAAACCGGCTGCCCTCGACCAAGGGGTCTCTTGGCGGCTAGACAATAGCGCGAATATCGTTCGTGAAACCGTTATGAGACGCTACACCGTCCATCATCCCGAAAGCGAGCCCTCGCGCATGATCGCGCAGCCGGACCGCTTTGCCTTTGTCAAGGAGGGCTTTTGCTGGCCGGCCCTGTTCATTCCGCTGCTATGGATCGTTTACCGGCGCCTCTGGCTGGTGCTGGCCGCCTATCTGGCCGTCGTCATGGCCTCTTCGGCGCTGTTTGCGCTGCTTTCGCTCAGCGACATTGCCCAGACCGCGATGGGGTTCGCGTTCAATCTGGTATTTGCGTTTTTCGCCAATGATCTGCGCCGCTGGACGCTCAAGCGTCACGGGTTTGGCCTCATTGCGGTGGTGTTCGCGAGCAGGCTGGATGAGGCGGAGCGGAGATTTTTCCATGACCTGCTGTTGAATTTAGACGCGGAAGCGCCGGCATCGCGGCCAACGCCGCCCGCTTCCGCCGCGGCAAGCTTTGCCGGCGAACCTGTGGTCGGGCTGTTTCCAGCGCCCGCGCCCGGGCCGGGGTCATGAGCATCGCGATCATCGACTATGGGTCCGGCAATCTGCGCTCCGCCGCCAAGGCCTTTGAGCGCGCTGCGCGCGATGCCGGCACAAACGCAAAGATCGTCGTGACCAGCGACCCCGACTGTGTCGCGCGCGCGGACCGGATCGTCCTGCCCGGCGTCGGGGCGTTCGCGGACTGCCGCGCCGGGCTGTTGGGGATCGATGGCATGTGGCAGGCCCTGGAAGAGGCCGCCCTTGCCCGTGCCATGCCCTTTTTCGGCATTTGCGTCGGCATGCAGTTGATGGCCGAGCGCGGCCTTGAGTTTGACGAAACGCCGGGATTTGGCTGGATACGCGGTGAGGTGCGCGCCATTGAGCCCGGCGACGACACCCTGAAGATCCCCCATATGGGGTGGAATACGCTTGAGATGACCAGCGATCATCCGCTGTTTGCCGGACTCAGCACCGGGCCGGACGGGCATCATGCCTATTTTGTTCATTCCTATCATCTGGTGCCGGGCGATCCGGGTGATCTCATCGCGCAAACCAGCTATGGCGGACCGGTCACCGCCGCGGTGGGCCGCGGCAATCTGTTCGGCACCCAGTTTCACCCGGAAAAAAGCCAGGCCCTCGGGCTTGCGCTGATCCGCAATTTCTTGACCTGGAAGCCGTGAATGATCCTTTATCCGGCCATCGATCTCAAGCAGGGGCGCTGTGTTCGTCTTGTGCGCGGCGACATGAACCGGGCGACGGTATTCAATGACGATCCCGCCGCCCAGGCCCGCGCGTTCGAGGCGGCCGGCTTTACCTATCTGCATATGGTCGATCTCGACGGTGCCTTTGCCGGGCGCCCGGTCAACGGGGAGGCGGTATGCGCCATTCTCGACGCGATTTCCATTCCCGCCCAGCTCGGCGGCGGCATTCGCGACATGGCGACGGTCGGCTTCTGGCTCGAGCGCGGGCTGGCCCGGGTCATTCTCGGCACGGCGGCCCTGCGCGACCCCGTCCTGGTGCGCGACGCGGCAAGAGCGTTTCCCGGACAGGTTGCAGTCGGCATAGACGCGCGCGACGGCCGGGTTGCCATCGAAGGGTGGGCCGAGGCGTCCGACATGCGCGATATCGAGCTGGCGAAGCGGTTTGAGGATGCCGGCGTCGCCGCGATCGTCCATACCGATATCGCGCGCGACGGCGTGCTGAAAGGCCTCAACCTGGAGGCGACCGCGGCCCTTGCCGAGGCCACCGAGATCCCGGTCATCGCCAGCGGCGGACTGGCCTCCATGGCCGACATAAAAGCGTTGCTCAAGGCGTCCAATCGCAAGCTTAACGGCGCCATTTCGGGCCGCGCGCTTTATGACGGGCGCATCGACGGCCCCGCGGCGCTCGCGCTGCTTGCCCGGGGATCGGAAGAAGGCGGGCGAAATGCTTAAGGCGCGCGTCATTCCCTGCCTCGATGTCAAGGATGGCCGTGTGGTCAAGGGTGTCAATTTTGTCGATCTGCGCGATGCCGGCGATCCGGTGGAAAGCGCCAGGGCCTATGACGCCGCGGGCGCCGATGAACTGTGTTTCCTCGATATCACGGCGAGCCATGAAAACCGCGACACCATCCTCGATGTGGTGGCGCGCACGGCGGAACAATGTTTCATGCCGCTGACCGTGGGCGGCGGCGTCCGCAAGGTCGAAGACGTCCGCAGGCTGCTGCTGGCCGGGGCCGACAAGGTGTCCATCAATACAGCGGCGGTGCGCGACCGGGATTTTGTTCGCGGGGCGGCGGAAAAATTCGGCGCCCAGTGCATTGTCGTGGCCATCGACGCCAAAAAGACGGCCAAGGGCGCCGAGCGCTGGGAGATTTTCACCCATGGCGGACGGGAGGCCACGGGCATCGACGCGGTCGGGTTCGCCGAAGATGTCGTCGCGCGCGGGGCGGGAGAAATTCTGCTCACCTCCATGGACCGCGACGGCACCGGAACCGGGTTTGACCTGGCGCTCACCCGCGCGGTCGCGGATGCGGTTCGCGTTCCGGTGATCGCCAGCGGCGGCGTCGGCACGCTGGATCATCTGGTGGACGGGATCAGCAAAGGCCGCGCCAATGCGGTGCTCGCGGCCTCCATTTTCCATTTCGGCGAATATTCGATCACCGAGGCCAAGCGCCACATGGCCGGCGCCGGCGTTGCGGTGCGGCTGAGCTGAGACCGGAGGCCGGTAGCCGCCGGCGCATCTGCGGCTTGGGATAAGCAACGCAATCGCGTAAGACTTGAGGGTTGGACGGGCCACAAGGCAGGAGCCGGGGACAAAACGATGAACGCGCGAACCGATCAAGTTCTCGCCGACCTGGCCGCGACAATCGCGGCACGGCGGGATGATGCGGCTGACAGATCCTACACCGCCAGCCTGCTTGAAGGCGGCGTGGAGGCCTGCGCGCAGAAGTTTGGCGAGGAGGCGATCGAACTGATCGTTGCGGCAATGGGCGGAAAACATGGCCGGATCGCACGGGAAGGCGGCGATGTTCTCTATCATTTTCTGGTTTTGCTGGAGGCTTCCGGGGTATCCCTGAGCCAAGTGCTGGACGTGCTTGCATCGCGCCGGGGGGTGAGCGGCCATGAGGAAAAATCCGCCCGGGCAAGGAACTGAAAACTTTCAACCGAAGAAATCAGGTGGCATGAAACAGTCCATTGGCAACACGCTTTCCCCCTATCTCACCTTCACCAAGGCGGAGTGGGGCGCCTTGCGCGCCGGCACGCCGCTGACCCTCAGCGCCCGTGACCTGGCCCGCCTGCAGGGCCTCAACGAACAGGTGTCCATGGATGAGGTCATCCAGATTTATCTGCCGCTGTCCCGTTTGCTCAACCTGTATGTGGGCATGGAGCAGGACCTGTTCGCCGCCACCCAGGACTTTCTCGACGCCCGCGCCCGAAAGGTTCCCTACATCATCGGCCTTGCCGGCAGCGTGGCGGTGGGAAAAAGCACGACCGGGCGCATTCTCCAGGCGCTGCTCGGCCGCTGGTCCAACCACCCCAAGGTCGATCTGGTGGCGACCGACGGATTCTTGCTGCCCAATGCCGTGCTCGAGGCCGAAGGGCTGATGGACCGCAAGGGGTTCCCGGAAAGTTACGACCTCTCCTCGCTGCTGCATTTCCTGTCGGCGATCAAGGCCGGCAAGCGCTCGGTGTCGGCGCCGGTCTATTCGCACCAGGCCTATGATGTGGTGGATGGCGAGGAAATCCGCGTCGAACAGCCCGATATCCTGATTCTCGAAGGGCTCAATGTGTTGCAGACCGGAAAGCCGCCCAGGGATGGCCGGGCCATTCCGTTCGTGTCCGATTTTTTCGATTTCTCGATTTATATCGATGCGGAGAAAGACGCCCTGCGGCGCTGGTATATTGAGCGGTTCCTGCAATTGCAGAAGACGGCGTTTCGCGACCCGGCGGCCTATTTTCACCGCTATGCGGATTTAAGTGAAAAAAAGGCGCGCAAGGTGGCCGATGACATCTGGACCAGAATAAATCTGAAGAATCTGGCGGAGAACATCCTGCCGACCCGCCAGCGCGCCGATCTCATTCTCGCCAAGGCTTCCGATCACGCCATCGAACATGTCTATCTGCGCAAGATATAGCGCTCACAGACCCGCTGTTGCCGCGAGGGCGGCCAGATCGGCCTCCGGGCGGGGAGACCCATGTGGTG
>JALURZ010000080.1 GCA_027058735.1 Hyphomicrobiales bacterium
CAGGCGCTGCTTGGGCTTGACGCCATTGTTCAACTGTCCGTCCTGGACCGTGATCTCGCAACCCCGCCCGGTTCGCCCGCCGATGGCGACAGATATCTGGTCGCCACCGGGGCAACGGGCGCGTGGGTCGGCAAGGACGACCACGTCGCGGCCTGGCAGGATGGCGCCTGGGTGTTCTATCCGCCCAGGACCGGCTGGCGGTGCTGGATCGGCGATGAGGCGGCGCTGGTGGTTTTCGACGGCTCGCTGTGGAATCCGCTGGGCTCCGGAGGAGGCGGCAGCGGCGAGGCCAATACCGCGTCCAATGTGGGAACCGGCGCCGACATTTTCAAACAGAAGAATGGCGCCAATCTGGAGTTTCGCGGCCTCGAAGCCCTTGGCCCGCTGAGTGCGGTCGTCAATCTCGACAATATCGATCTGTCCATTGCCGCCGCGACGACCAGTGCGGCCGGGTCCATGTCGGGGGCGGACAAGGCCAAGCTGGACGGTATCGAGGCGGGCGCGGATGTGACCGATGCGGCGAATGTGGCGGCGGCCGGCGCGTTGCTGGATAGCGATTTTGCCGCTTCGCAAGGCTATCTGCGCAAGACCGGCGGTGGAACCTATGAGGCGGTCAAATCCAATCTGTCGGCGACCACGGACCCGGGCGCGGCGGATGACAGCGCGGCCGGTTATGCCGTGGGATCGCGCTGGATAAATCTGACGGCCGATACCGTGCATGAGTGCGTCGATGCCACAGCCGGCGCGGCGGTATGGAAGGACCTGAGCGCGGGCGCGGGCGGCGGCGAGGTCAACCAGAACGCGTTTTCGACGATCGCCGTCGCGGGCCAGAGTGCCGTTGTGGCCGATCAGAAGACCGACACGCTGACCCTGGTCGGGGGCGCCAATGTGACGCTGACGACGAACGCGGCCACCGACGAGATCACCATCGCGGCCAGCGGGGGCGGCGGCAATCTTGACTATGGACTGGTGACGGGCAGCGTGACCGGCACGGACGACTACGGGAGCATCGTATAATGGCACAACAGGTACAGTTCCGGCGCGGCACCACCGCGGAACACGCAACCTTCACCGGCGCGGTCGGTGAAATCACCGTCGACACGGACAAGGACGTTCCCGTCGTGCATGACGGTGCGACCGCCGGCGGCGTTCCGGTCGCTGCACCCTCGAAACAGGCCGACTGGACGCAAAGCCAGATCAGCTCGATCGTCACCCTCACGGATGCGGCGAATATCGCCATCACACTTTCAGACGGGCATCACTTCAAGGTCACGCTGGGGGGCAACCGGGTGCTCGACAACCCCACCGGCAAGCCGGCGGCGGGCAAGTCGCAGACATTCATAATCGAGTTCATCCAGGACGCCACCGGCGGGCGGGTGCCGACATTCGGAACCGACTATATCCAGAAGGATGGCACCGCACCGGTGGCCCTGGCTTCCACCGCGGCGAACAAACGCGGGGTCTATTGCGGGCAGGTGCTCGACAACGGGAAAATCCTGATGAGCGTGATCGGAGACGGCATCTGATGTCCGGCCCCATGTCATATTACGGTTGCGGACTGCTTGATGCTGCGGGCGGTCTCATCGACCCGGCCACGCTGTCTCCGACGCTGTTTGTCGATCCGAAGGACACTGCAAGCCTGTGGAAGGAAACATCGCGCACCAACAACGCGACCGCCGATGGCGATGTCGTGGACTATGTCGATGATAAAGGCGCGTCCGGCAACGATCTGTCGCAGGCCTCATCCGGCATTCTTCTCAAGATCGCCGGGGGGCTGAACTGGCTGGAAAGTTCGCCCACCGGCGACAAGCTGGTCGGCCCCGCCATGTCCGCCCTGGCCGCCGTGTCGGACTACACCATTGTGGCCGCCGTGCGGGCATCCAGTCTGGCAACAAACAGCGCCAATCCATGGTTCAACGAGGCGCTGTGGGGAGACAGCGCCGGTTATCTGTGCACCTATTTCCGCTCCTCGGGCAATATCGGGGCCTATAACGGCGTGCCCGGCAACACCAACGTCATGGACGGCTACACGGACGGAACGGACATTGTCGTGACGCAGCGCCACACCGGCGGCACGCTCTACTTGCAGGTAAACAACAACACGGAGGTTTCCGTGGCCTCCGGCGACACGTCCACGAGCTGGGGGACCTTCCGGCTGCTCAACCAGTTCACGGATGTCTATGCGCCGACAGGGCGGTGTTACGGGTTTTTCATGAAGAACGCTCAATTGACGGCGCAGGAGCTTTCCGATGTGAAGGACTTCATGGCCAGCCGTGCGGGCATCACGATCTAGGAGGGGGCATGACGCTTTCCAAGGAAGTCAATGACCTGAAAGTGCAGGTGGTCAAGCTGGAGACCCGGTTTGACTCCATGGAGAAGTATCTTTCGGCGACCGCGCGCGATGTGCGCGCCATCCGCGACGCGGCCCTGTCGGTCAAGGGCGGGTGGAAAATGATGGTTCTGCTCATGTCCGTTGCCGCCGCTATCGGCGCGCTGGCGGCGAAAATCGCGCCGTTTGTCGGCGGAATGGCAAGGTGACTTAAAGGGAGGCGGATCCATGAACCGCAATTTTGTCGCGAGCCTGCTTGTGGCCGCCTTGACGGTCCTTCCGGTCGGCGCCGGGAAACCGGGCGCGGAGATTGCCGCGCAACCAGCCGAGCGGTGCTACTCGCGCAGCGAACTGACCAACGCGTTTCGCATCGTCTTGCCCATGGCGCGCGTGGAAGTCCTGAACGCAACACAAACGCGGCGCTATCTGGCGCTGTTCAACAAAATCGGCCCGCCGTCGCGCTTTGCCGGTGACGAGATGATCGTCGTTGCCGTTGCGCCGGCCTCATCGGTCATCCTTGTGCCGCTGCAAAAAGGCATCGGCTGCCAGCGCATGATGGCCGGCGCGCGCCTGCACAAGGCAATCATGAACACCATCTCTGACAAAGGAGTGTAAGCCATGGCAAGACGCATATCGGACAAGGGGCTGGCGCTCATCAAGCGCTTCGAGGGATTTCGCGCCAAGGCCTACCCGGACGCCGGCTATGGCTGGGAGCGGGCGACCATCGGCTATGGGCACACGTCGGCGGCCGGTGCGCCCAAGGTGGTGAAGGGGATGACCGTCACCCGCGCGGAGGCCGGGCGCATCCTGCGCAAGGATCTGCGCAAATATGAAAGGGCCGTCGAACGGGCGCTGAAAGTGCCGGTCGAACAGCACCAGTTCGACGCCATGGTGAGCCTGTGCTTCAACATCGGGCCGGCCGGGTTCCGCCGCTCATCCGTGCTTAAACATGTCAACGCCGGCGACGACAAGCGGGCTGCGCGCGCGTTCATGGGCTGGACCAAAAGCAATGGCAAGGTTCTGAAAGGCCTTGTGCGCCGGCGCAGGGCCGAGGCCAAGATGTTCGCCAATACCAGCCGCACCTACAAGGCGGCCGCGACGGGCCTTGCGGGCACCGGGGCCAGCATGGGCGCGGGGCTCGGCCTCATGGGCGGCGAGGTGATGGATATCGCGCGCGAGGTTTCCTACGACTTCACCTGGGGGAAATATCTGCTGCTCGCGCTGATGATCGCCGGGATCGGCGGCATCATCTGGGGCTTTGTCAGAACGATCTGGGCCAAGGCCGATGAGCGGCGCGCCGAAAAGATTGCACATGACGAGTGGATGGCCGGGGAAGGGGGCGCGGCATGATCACCTGGATCACCGGCCTGATCGGCCTGTCGGGCCTGCGGCTCAAGCTCATTCTGGCCGGGGCGGGCCTTGTCACAGCTCTCGTTGTGGTCGCCGTCATCTATCGGCAGGGGCGCAAGTCGGCGCTGGCCGATGCCCTGGAACGCACAATGGAGAAAGCCCGTGAACGCATTGAGATCAAACAGCGTCAATTGGAAGCTGCCAACAATCGTCCTGACCGTGATGATCTTGAGCGCATGCTCGAAGACGGCGAGTTTTGACGGTCCCGGCACGGACTGCCCGCCGGTGAAAAAATACTCTACCGAAATGCAGCAGAAAGCGGCCGGGGAACTGAAAGCCCTGCCGCGCGGTTCCGCGCTGGCCGCGATGATGGCGGATTACCGCGTCGTCAGGGCGCAACTGGCGGCGTGCGGGTAAGGGGTCGTCCACGCCTGGACCCGCACCCTTGACAATACGGAAAATTTTCCCGACATTAGGAATTAATGCCTATTATTGATGCAAACATGATGACGCCGCCACTGTCCCATCAAGACATGCAGACCATTGCGTTCGCGGTGTGGTGTCTTGCCCGTCGTGAACCGGAAATAGGCCGGTCCGCGGTGGCGTGGAGCATCCGCAACCGCATGGTCAGCCACGGGCGCGGAGAGCCCGGTTCCGCCGGCAGGATTTGCACTGAAATGCTGCAGGCCGTTGCCGAACCCCCGGTTTCCATCTCGCGCGAGCCTGGCCTGTTGGGCGTTCGCGCCTATTGGCGCGCCTATGGCGTGGCCTGTCTCGTCTGGTGCGACGATATCGCGGACCCCACCGGCGGCGCCAACCGCTTTCACCGCCATGACCAGGTGCCGGCCTGGGCGGCGGAAGAACGGCCCGTCGCGTTGCTGGGCAGCTACTTTTTCTACTATGAACCCTTCCGGCGTTCCCCGGTCCCTCCCTCGCCCCTCCCGCCAAACGAATTGCCCCGGCCGCCCATTGCGTTGTAGCGTCCGCGCAGAGGGAACGACGGGTCGGGAGGTTTGCGGTGAAGGTCTCACAAGCGGTACGCACACGGTTCAGCGCGCGGGGGTTTCTTGACAAGCCGGTTGCCGAAGAAACCGTGCGGGAAATTCTGGATTGCGCGCGCCACTCCCCTTCGGGCGGCAACCTGCAGCCGTGGCATGTCTATGTGGTTATGGGCGCGGACACCAGGCGCCTTGTGGACATTGTCCGCGCCCGGATGAAAGACCGTCCCGACGGCGAGCCATCCGAATACTCCATCTACCCGAGCCCGTTGAAGGAACCCTACCGCACGCGGCGGTTCAGGTGCGGCATGGACCTGTATGACACGATCGGCATTGAGCGCGAGGATCGTGCGGGCCGGCGCCGGCAGTTTGAGCGCAACTACGA
>JALURZ010000081.1:0-25380 GCA_027058735.1 Hyphomicrobiales bacterium
AAAACGGTGAAAATGCACCAGGGCCACCATGGCGCCAACCATCCGGTCAAGGACCACACGACCGGAAAGGTTGAGATCACCTCGATGAACCACGGCTTCGCGGTGGACGCGAAATCCCTTCCCGCCGGCATAACCGAAACCCATGTTTCCCTGTTCGATGGTTCGAATTGCGGGCTGGCGGTGGACGGCAAGCCGGTCTTTTCCGTCCAGCATCATCCCGAAGCCTCCCCCGGCCCCCAGGACAGCCATTATCTGTTCACACGCTTCGCCGAAATGATGGAAGCCGCCCGCAAGGCAGCGTAACCAGAACTTCGCGCATGCCGTTGGTTCGCGGATCCGTCTTTTGCCGTGGCGGATGTGCCCATGGCGCGCGTTCGCGCAGCCTGAGAGCCGCGCAAAGCCCTGCCCCGAATGGCCGAAAACCGCGGCCATGTGAAAAAGCGCGGTTGACAAACGTGGCGCGCCGTCATCGTGTGAGGCCAGTATTTTATCGTGAACGGATGGAACAGGGGTGCCGTGTGATGGCGGAATTCTTCGACGAAGAGCGGCTCGGCGACAGGGTCTTGCGCATGACCCTCAACCGGCCGCCGGCCAATGCGCTGACTGTAGAGTTTCTGGGCGCGCTCGACGGCCGGCTGCGGGATCTCGCGCATGAGGGCAATGTGCGCGCCCTCCTGATTACCGGCGCCGGCAGGGCGCTTTCGGCCGGCCTCGATCTCAAACAGGCGCCCGGCTTCACCCGCGCCCAGCAGACCGCCATGGTGGACGGGCTCAATCGCGTGTTCGCCAATCTCTATGCGTTTCCCAAGCCGGTCATTACGGCGGTCAACGGACCGGCCATCGCGGGAGGGCTGTTTTTTGTGCTTGCCGCCGACTACCGGATTGCCGCCCCCGGCGCCCTGTTCGGCCTGACCGAAGTGCGCATCGGCGCGCGCTTCCCCGTCAGTCCGCTGGAAATCGCGCGCGCGGAACTGGCGCCCGCCGCGGCCCGGCGCATCTTGCTTGGCGGGCGCAATGTCGAGGCGCAAAACGCGCTGGCAACGGGCCTGATCGATGAAATTGCGGCGCCCGATGGTCTGTTGGCGCGCAGCGAAGCGGTCGCGCACGATTATGCCGCGATTCCGCCGAAGGCCTTCGCCGGGGTCAAGGCGCAACTGCGCGCCCCCGCCCTGGCGACCATGAATGCGGCCATTGCCAACAAGACCGATCCCACGCGCGATGGCTGGTACACGGACGAAACGCCAGACGCGATGCGCGCGCTGTTTGAGACCGCGCGAAGCACCAGGCGCTGACCGGCCGGATCAACCCCGGCGCCCGGTCACGACCCAACCAGCAGCGGCGCCTCGGTCGATGCCAGAATTTCGATGTCGATCTTCAGCGTCGAAACCGCGCTGTCGCATTTCATGGCGACCTGCACCTTGTCCGGCTCCACCGCGACATGGCGCCCGATTGCCGCCAGAATTTCCTCGCGCAGCACAACCACGAGATCGGACCGCCCGGCGAACGCACGCTGATGGGCCAGCATGATCTTGAGCCGTTCATGGGCGACCGGCGCGGACCCTCGCTTCTTGAGCATGGAAAACAGCCTCATGCGGCTCTCCCGCCGAACAGTCCGCCGAACAGTCTTTTCTTCTCGCTTGGAATGATCATCTCGACCTCTTCGCCCGCGAGGCGTCTGGCGGCATCGGCGAAAGCCCGGGCCGCCGCGCCCGATGGGTTGGAGATGGTGACCGGCGCGCCCAGGTTGGAGGCGCGCAGCACCTCCTCGCTTTCTGGAATGACACCCAGAAGCGGAATGGCCAGAAGGTCGATCACATCGTCCAGCCCCAGCATTTCGCCGCGCGCCACGCGGGCCGGATCGTAACGCTCGACGAGCAGGTGCTTGTCCACATGCTCCCCGTTTTCCACCCGCTCGGTCTTGGAATCGAGCATCCCGATAATGCGGTCGGAATCGCGCACCGAAGAGATTTCCGGGTTGGTCACGATGACCGCGATGTCGGCGTGGCGCATGGCCAGAATGGCGCCGCGCTCAATGCCCGCCGGGCTGTCGCAGATGATCCAGTCGAAGCGTTTGCGCAATTGCGAGATGACGCTTGCCACCCCCGCCTCGTTCAAGGCGTCCTTGTCGCGGGTCTGCGATGCGGGCAGCAGCCAAAGGCTTTCCAGGCGCTTGTCGCGGATCAGCGCCTGGGGCAGCTTGGCGTCGCTTTGCACGACATTTATGAGATCGTAGACGACCCGGCGTTCCGCGCCCATCATCAAATCGAGATTGCGCAGACCGACATCGAAATCGACGACCACGACCTCCTTGCCTTCCCTGGCCAGGGCCGCTCCCAGAGCGGCGGTCGTGGTGGTCTTGCCCACACCGCCCTTACCCGATGTCACGACGACGACTTTGCCCATCTGATGCTCCTCCTCACACTTGGCCCTGCGGCCTGATTCTCATGATGCTTCCGTCAAGCCACACCTCGGCATCCCTGTTCAGGACCTCCGCGCCCAGGTCGTCGGCGGTCCGGTAAAGGCCGGCAATCGCCAGAAGCTCCGCATCGAGCGAGCGGCAGAAGATGCGCGCCTGCCTGTTGCCCATGGACCCCGCGATCGCACGCCCGCGCAACGAGCCATAGACATGGATCGAGCCGCCGGCGGCCACTTCCGCCCCGGAGGCGAGCGAGCCGGTAATCGTCACATCGCCTTGCGGATAAAACACCGACTGGCCGGAGCGCACCGGCGCATCGATCAGCAGCGATGCGACGGGCGCGCGCTGGGGCGGCGGCGGTTCGCCCTGCGGCGCCTGGGGCATCTCCACGATGCGCGTCATGCCGTTGCCCCCCTGCAGCGGCGACAGGTTTGGCCCGAGCCATGCCGGATCGATGCCTTCAACAGCGATAACGCGGATATCGCGCACCCGCATCTTCATCAGCAGATCGGTGGCGAGCGCGGAATCGAGCGAGAGTTTTGACAGATCGAGAACGACGGGACGTTCGCAGAACACGCCCTCGGACCGCTCGATCCAGAGGTCGAAATCGCGCAGCCATTGATCGAACGGAGGTTCGGGCGTCAGCACAAACGCCAGAAACGAACGGCCGACAAGCCGGAACGAGGGGCATTTACCTACAGCAACAGACACGGGCAACCTACAATTCACCCCAGCGCTCTGAATTGGCCGCAATATGGTTAACAAAACGTTAACGCACGGCCGGCCGGCCGTTTTCGCGGGCAAACCGGGCATTTTGGGGGTGGCGGCGGCGGCCCGCATACTGTACCTAACGGCGCGGCGCGTTGGTTTGCACAAAGTCCCCTCACCGCGCCGCCCGGTTGGTATCCATCGTCACGGCAGCGAACCCATGCCCAAGCGCACCGACATCAAGTCCATTCTGATCATCGGCGCCGGACCGATTGTGGTCGGCCAGGGCTGTGAGTTCGACTATTCCGGCACCCAGGCCTGCAAGGCGTTGATGGCGGAGGGATACCGGATCATCCTGGTCAATTCCAATCCGGCCACGATCATGACCGATCCGGATCTGGCGGACGCCACCTATATCGAGCCCATCACGCCGGAAATTGTCGCCAAGATCATCGAGAAGGAAAAGCCCGACGCGCTGTTGCCGACCATGGGCGGGCAGACCGCGCTGAATACCGCTCTGACGCTGAACCGCGAAGGCGTGCTGGAGCGCCACGGCGTGGAGATGATCGGGGCGAAGGCGGACGCCATCGACATGGCGGAGGACCGCGACCTGTTCCGCAATGCGATGGCGCGCATCGGGCTGGAGACGCCGCGCGCGAGGCTGGCCAATGCGACCGGCCTCAAGGCGCAGGATCGCGCGCTGTTCGCGGAGCGCATCGAAGCCATCGAAAAAACGGCACCCCCCGGCAGCGAGCGCGATGCCCTGATCGCCCAGGCTCACGCCGAGTGGCGCGAGGACGAGGACGGGCGCAAGGAGCGCTACCGCAACAAGGCGATTTCAGAGGCCTTCGACGCGCTTGTCCATGTCGGCCTGCCGGCGATCATCCGCCCGTCCTTCACCCTGGGGGGCACCGGGGGCGGTGTCGCCTATAACCGCGAGGAATTTCTTGAAATCGTCGAAAGCGGCCTCGATGCCTCGCCGACCACCGAAGTGCTGGTGGAGCAGTCCGTGCTGGGCTGGAAGGAATTCGAAATGGAGGTCGTGCGCGACGCCGACGACAATTGCATCATCGTCTGCGCCATCGAGAATGTCGATCCCATGGGCGTCCATACCGGCGACAGCATCACGGTTGCGCCGGCCCTGACCCTGAGCGACCGGGACTATCAGCGTATGCGCAACGCCTCGATCGCGGTGCTGCGCGAGATCGGCGTCGATACCGGAGGCTCGAATGTGCAGTTCGCCGTCAACCCGCGCGATGGCCGCATGGTGGTGATTGAAATGAATCCGAGGGTCTCGCGCTCCTCCGCGCTGGCCTCCAAGGCGACCGGCTTTCCCATCGCCAAGATCGCGGCCAAGCTTGCGGTCGGCTATACCCTCGATGAACTTGAAAACGACATCACCGGCGGCGTTACGCCCGCCTCCTTCGAGCCGGCGATCGACTATGTGGTGACGAAAATCCCGCGCTTCGCGTTCGAAAAATTTCCCGGCGCCGAGCCTACGCTGACCACGGCGATGAAATCGGTCGGCGAGGTCATGGCGATCGGCGCGACGTTTCAGGAATCCCTGCAAAAAGCGCTGCGCTCGCTGGAAACCGGGCTGACCGGTCTCGACGAGATCGGAATCGACAATATCGGCGAGGGCGACGACAAGAACGCCATGCGCGCGGCCCTGTCATCGCCGACGCCGGACCGCATCCTCAAGGTCGCCCAGTGCCTGCGGCTCGGGATGAGCCATGAGCAGGTTTTCGAATCATGCGCCTTCGACCCCTGGTTCATCGCCCAGTTGCAGGGGATTGTCGACGCCGAGCGGGACATCAGGTCGCGCGGGCTGCCGCAAGACGCCGACAATCTGCGGGCGCTCAAGGCGATGGGGTTTTCCGATGCCCGGCTGGCGCAACTGAGCGCCATGAGCGAAAAAGCGGTCGGCGAGGCGCGCGAAACGCTCGGCGTGTTTCCCGCCTACCGGCGCATCGACACCTGCGCGGCGGAATTCGCCGCCCCGACCGCCTATATGTATTCGACCTACGACACCCGTGACGAGCGGCTGTCGGACGATGAAGCCGCGCCGTCCTCGCGCGAAAAGGTCATAATCCTGGGGGGCGGCCCGAACCGCATCGGCCAGGGCATCGAGTTCGACTATTGCTGCTGCCACGCCGCCTTCGCGCTTGGCGATGCGGGCATCGAAAGCATCATGATCAACTGCAATCCCGAAACGGTCTCAACCGACTATGACACATCCGACCGGCTTTATTTTGAACCGCTGACCGGCGAGGATGTGCTTGAGATCGTGCGGGTCGAACAGCGCCGGGGCACGCTCAAGGGCGTCATCGTGCAGTTCGGCGGCCAGACGCCGCTGAAGCTGGCCCATGTGCTGCAGACCGCCGGCGTGCCCATTCTGGGCACCGCCCCGGACGCCATCGATCTGGCCGAGGACCGCGACCGCTTCAAGTCGCTGCTGGACGATCTCGATCTGCGCCAGCCGCAAAACGGCATCGCCACCAATGCGGATCAGGCGCGCGCCATCAGGGACACCATGGGATATCCGCTTGTCATGCGTCCCTCCTATGTGCTCGGCGGACGGGCCATGGAAATCGTTCACGACGACACCCAGTTTGAACGCTACATCGACGAAGCGGTACAGGTGTCGGGCGACACGCCCGTTCTGATCGACCGGTATCTGCACAATGCAACGGAAGTCGATGTGGATGCGCTGTGCGACGGCACGGAAGTTTTCGTTTGCGGCATCATGGAGCACATCGAGGAAGCCGGCATTCATTCCGGTGACAGCGCCTGCTCCCTGCCTCCCCATACGCTGAGCGCCGGTGTCGTCGCGGAACTGGAGCGCCAGACGAAGGCGCTGGCCTCGGCGCTGGGCGTGGTCGGCCTGATGAACGCCCAATTTGCGATCCGGGGCGAGGATATATTCGTTCTCGAGGTCAACCCGCGGGCCAGCCGGACCGTTCCCTTCGTCGCCAAGACCATCGCCGTGCCGGTCGCCAGGGTCGCGGCGCGGATCATGGCCGGCGCCAGGTTGCGGTCCTTTGCGCTGGCGCGCGCGCCGCAAAACCATATCGCGGTCAAGGAGGCGGTGTTTCCGTTCAACCGGTTCCCCGGCGTCGATACGGTGCTGGGCCCCGAAATGCGCTCCACCGGCGAGGTCATGGGCCTTGACCGCGACTTCGCGCGCGCCTATGCCAAGAGCCAGCTGGCCGCCGGCAACGCCCTGCCCCGGCGCGGCACGGTTTTCGTGTCGATCAAGGATGCGGACAAATCACGCGTCGCTCCTTATGTGGCGCGGCTGGCGGCAATGGGCTTCGCGGTGCTGGCATCGGGCGGAACGGAACGCTATTTCACCGAACGCGGCATCGAATGCCGGAAAATCAACAAGGTGCTGGAAGGCCGCCCGCATGTGGTGGACGCCATGAAAAACGGCGATATACAGCTTGTTTTCAACACCACGGAAGGCGCCAAATCGCACTCCGACAGCCGCTCGATCCGGCAAACGGCGGTCTCCCACAAGATTCCCTATCACACCACCGTGGCCGGCATCGCGGCGGCCACCGAGGCCATCGAGACGGCCATGCCGGCGGCCCTTGAGGTTGCGCCCCTGCAATCTTATGTAGACAGTGATGATCAACAAACACGCGATTCACGGTTGCGCATCGGCTGATACATGGGCGATACTGCGCCCTGGATTAGACCCTTCCGCACATGATGGATATCGCTGGACATCCCTTCTCTGTCAAAAGGGACTTGAACCGGCGTTCTGATCCCGTGTCGGGAGGGTCGCCAGACAAAGTGGAAATACCATGGAAAAGATTCCCATGACCGCTGAGGGTCACTCATCGCTGGTCGGCGAGATCAAGCGGCTGAAAACCATCGAGCGTCCGCGCCTCATCAAGGCGATTTCCGAGGCGCGCGCCCACGGCGATCTTTCCGAAAATGCCGAATATCACGCCGCCAAGGAACAACAGGGCCTGACGGAGGCCCGCGTCGCGGAGCTTGAGGACAAGCTTGGCCGCGCCGAGATCATCGATGTTTCCAAACTCTCCGGCGAGCGGGTCGTTTTCGGCGCGACCGTCAAGATTGTCGATGAGGACACCGAGGAGGAACGCGACTACCAGATCGTTGGCGAACTGGAAGCCGATGTGAAATCCGGACGCCTGTCTATCACATCGCCCATCGCCCGCGCGCTGATCGGCAAGACCGTTGGCGACAGCGTCGAGGTTTCGACCCCCGGCGGCGGCAAGAGCTACGAGATTCTCAAGATTTCGTTTGCCTGAACAGCCGCCCCGGTTGGCGGTCCTCACGGTTATTTTACCGGTTTTTGCGCCCGCCCGATTGCATCTGGCCCGCGCAACACCAACATGATGTGATGCGGGCCGAAGGCGCAAAATCGAAAGCGCATATTCGGCGCATGATCATTGTTATTGGCGGCACGGCTGTGGCGTGTGGGCGATGACGGCCATGGAGGAAGACGATAATGTTCAGCACATCTTTTTTGCATTCAGGAAAAATCATTGGCGGCGCCGTTGGTCTGGCCGTGCTTGGCCTGGCGGCAACCGCGCCACTGGCGCCGGCCCATGCGGGCAACCACGTCCACAAGGCCTATTCCTACTACAACAATGAATTCATCGTGCGCGAGCAGCCAAACGGCAACCGCATGGGGCTCACCGTTTACCGGCTGGCGGGAGACCAGTGGGAGCGCGAAAACGGCATCACCGTTTCGATGGGCCAGTACAAGAGCCGCCGCGGCTCGGCGATGGCGATGCGGATCCTGCGCGAGGGGCGTTTCCTGGGCCGGGTCAAGGTTGATCTGGACAATCCGCTCAACACCGATCTCAATCTTGGCGACGGCGGTGTTCGCCGGTAGCACGGTTGCGGACTGGAATGTCAGGGTCTGGGCCGGGCGGCAACCGGGATACCGGGTTCGTATTTGGTCCGTCTGATGGTGAGCGAGGTGCGCACGCTGTCAACGTTCGGCGCGGTGGTCAGATGGTCCATGACGAAATTCTGGAAATCGCCGAGATCGGCGGCCACGCAGCGCAGCACGAAGTCGAACTCGCCTGACTGCATGTAGCATTCGCGAACGACCGGCCAGGTGTCCGCCAGAGCGACAAACGCGGCCAGATCGGCTTCCGCCTGACTGGCGAGGCCGACGAATGCGAAGGCCCTGACCTGAAACCCCAGCCTGGGCAGGTCAAGAACCGCCCGGTAACCGGTGATCATGCCAGCCTGTTCGAGCGCCTTGACGCGGCGCAGGCAGGGCGGCGGGGAAATGCCCACACGGCTGGCCAGTTCCACATTGGTCATGCGCCCGTTCGCCTGCAACTCAAACAGGATCTTCCAGTCGATATCATCCAGAACAGCCGAGCGCATGGTCCGCTTTCCTGCATTTCGCTTCTGTTCGCGGCCGCATCGTGTGCCGGCGCGACGCCACCCCCCTTTAACCCACAACCATAGGCCGGGGAAACCGGATCGGAAAGCAACAATATTTCGTGATAGCCCAGCGGGCCAAAAGACTGGTCCACAGCCGGGATTTCGGTTATGTCCTTGGGATATTGGGCCGGTGTGCCGTGATATCGGAAATCCGGCCCGGCGCAAAACGGATCAGGTGGCATCATTGTCGCGATTCCGGCACGCCTTGGTGAGCAATTGACGATGACGACGCATTCGAGAATTCTCATTCTGGGATCCGGGCCGGCCGGATATACGGCCGCCATCTATGCCGCCAGAGCGATGCTTGAACCGATGCTGATCGAAGGAATGCAGCCGGGTGGGCAGTTGACGATTACCACCGATGTCGAAAATTACCCCGGGTTTGCCGACGTTATTCAGGGTCCCTGGCTGATGCAGCAGATGCGCGCCCAGGCGGAACATGTGGGAACCAGAATAATTTCCGACACGATCAGTGATGTGGATCTCGCATCGACCCCCTACAGGCTGACCGGCGACAGTGGCGAGACCTACGCCACCCGAGCGCTGGTCATCTGCACCGGCGCCCAGGCGAAATGGCTGGGGCTGCCGTCCGAAGAGGCGTTTCAGGGGTTTGGCGTTTCGGCATGCGCGACCTGCGATGGCTTCTTTTTTCGCGACAAGGAGGTGCTGGTGATCGGCGGCGGCAACACCGCTGTCGAAGAAGCGCTGTTCCTGACCAAATTCGCCAGCTTGGTCACCCTTGTTCACCGCCGCGATGAACTGCGCGCAGAAAAGATCCTGCAGCAAAGGCTTTTCGCCAATGACAAGATCGAGGTCCGCTGGAATTCGGTGCTTGAGGAGGTTCTGGGCACGCGGGACCCGAAGAGCGTGACCGGCGCGCGCCTGAAAAATGTTGCAACGGGCAAGACCGAAGACGTCGCCGCGCACGGGGTGTTCATCGCCATCGGCCACGCGCCGGCGACCGAACTGTTCGCCGGCAAGCTGGACATGAACGAAGGCGGCTACATCGTGACCCGGCCGGATTCGACCCGCACCAGCCTGCCCGGCGTCTTTGCCGCGGGGGATGTCACCGATGAAACGTTTCGCCAGGCCGTGACCGCGGCGGGGCTGGGCTGCATGGCGGCCCTTGAAGCGGAAAAATATCTGGCGGGCCTGCAGGCCGGCGGCATCGCCGCCGAATAGGCCCGCAGGGTTGCGCGCGTGCCGGTGTTTGCGCCGATGCCGGGGCCGGCGTCTGGATGTTTCGCCTGAATTGGATTGCCGTTCATGGACTGGGACAAATTTCGCGTATTTCACGCCGTCGCGGAAGCCGGCAGTTTTACCCAGGGCGGCGAGGCGCTGGGGCTCAGCCAGTCGGCCGTCAGCCGTCAGGTCTCCAGCCTCGAAGCCGATCTGAAAGTGTCCCTGTTTCACCGTCATGCCCGCGGCCTGATACTGACCGAGCAGGGCGAATTGCTGTATCGCACAGCCCATGACATGTATGCCCAGGTCGCGTCCGCGACGGCGCGGCTGACCGATTCCACCGAAAAACCCAGCGGCGAACTGGCGATAACGACGACGGTGGGCCTGGGCTCGATCTGGCTGACTCAGAGACTTGCGGACTTCATCGAGCTGTATCCGGCGATAAAGGTCAATCTCATCCTCGATGACCGCGAGCTCAATCTCGCCATGCGCGAGGCCGACGTTGCAATCAGGCTGCGCCGGCCGGTGCAGCCGGACATTATCCAGCGCAAGCTGTTCACCGTTCATTTTCACATTTACGCCGCGCCCTCCTATCTGGAAAAATACGGCACACCGTTCGATCTTGCGGATCTGGACAAGCACAAGCTGATCGTCGCCGGACCGAGAATGCCCAACTATATCCGCGACATGAACTGGCTCCAGACCGCCGGACTGCCGGCGGGACAGGCGCGCGAACCGGCCTTGATGGTGAACAATGTCTATGGCCTGCGCCGGGCGGTGGAAACCGGCTGCGGCATCGCCATGCTGCCCGACTACATCATCACCCAATATGTCAATCTGGTGCGCATCATGCCCGACATCAACACCCCGGAATTCGATACCTATTTCGCCTATCCCGAGGAATTGCGAAACTCGAAACGCGTGACCGTCTTTCGTGATTTCCTCGTTGCGAAAGCCAGGCAATGGTCGTCCTGAGAAACACTGCTTTCCAAGCCATGCAATGACTGCATTGCTTTTTCGCGATTTTTTCGATGAGTTATGCACATTACGCATGGCTACTATGCAAATCTGGCCGTTGTTCTGTTCGTTCCAAAGCGCCATATTCGGATTATTCTCGGTTCGATGAACCGGTGAAAGCGGTTGCGGCTTACCTCCCTTGAACGCGCGCAATCCGCTTGGATGCTGATCTCCCCCCTCACCCGATCAGCACCGGCTCTCGAAAGAGGGCAAAAGCCAGAACTTGAGGCCGGGTCCACCAGATCGGACCCGGCCCCTTTTTGTTCCATCTCCCCTGCACCGTCCGGGCCGCGAATACCGGTTTCGCGTTCCGCCACCTTGCGTTCAATGACAAAAAGGTGAAAATTGCCGGCGCGCAATGTTCCATGCGGCCGCCTGTTCTGGGCAGGCCTGTTTTGGGCAAGACTGTTTTGGGCAAGACTGTTTTGGGCAAGACTGTTTTGGACAAGAACGTGTCTTTGTTGCGCGAAAGCGGGTGACGGGATCTGTATCAGGTCATCCGGCGCGGGCGCGAAAGCCGGATTTTCGCACCCGCCACAGGGCCACAGGCCTGTGGCATTTCCCTGTCGCCGCCCCGGCCAGGGCGCCAGGCCCGGCCCCGCGGAGCCAGCGCGAATATCCGCTCAGTTGATTTCCTGTAACGTTGATTTCCTGTAACGTCGATTTCCTGTAACGTTGATTTCCTGTAACAAAGACACGCTCTGGAGAGTTTTCCGGAAGGCAATCTGACAACGGGAAGGCGGGACCATGTCATACAGATGCGCAGTTTCCGGAACGGCCGCGCGCCGCACGGCATACGCGCTGCTTGCAGCCTGGATGTTCTGGCTGCCGGCCGCCCCGGCCGCGGCGCAGGTCAAGCGCGCGGAAACTTTCATCAAGAATGTCGGCGTGCGCATCGTCGCGGCGTTGTCCGCGCCCACGACCGAGGCGCGCACCCGCCGCTTTTATGGTGTTTTCGATCGCTATGCGAATGTCGGCGCGGTGGCCGAATTTTCCCTTGGCAAATATTCCGGAAAAATGACCGGAGCGCAACGCAGCGAATATTTGCGGCTCGCCAAGCGTTACATCGTCGATACTCTGCTGGGCGGGCTCTACGGCTACCAGATCAAAGGCGTGGAGGTGACCGGAATCACCGAACAGGGGCGGTTTCTGACCGTCTCTTCGCGATTCATCTTCCCGGACAACTCGAGTTCTCCGGTCAAATGGCGTCTGCTCAAGACCGGCGGCAGTTTCAGGATTGTTGACCTGAATGTCTACGGGATCTGGTTCGCGCTGCGCCACCGCACCGAATTCGTGGGCATCATTTCCTATGCGAACGGAGACACCGAGGCGCTGATCAAGCACCTGAAAAAAAAGACAGGCCAGAAATAGGCCCTGCCGGCTACATGTACAGCTTTTCGCCCTTCATGCCGGCATACATATCCGCGACCTGCTCGCCATAACCGTTGAACAGCCTGGTGGGAATGCGTTCATTGGTGCCGAGCACCCGTTCGGTGGCCTGGCTCCAGCGCGGATGCGGCACCTCGGGATTGACATTGGCCCAAAAGCCGTATTCGCGCCCGGCGACCTGCTGCCAGAAATTCACCGGGCGCTTTGACGTGAAGGTGAAGCGCACGATCGACTTGATCGACTTGAAGCCGTATTTCCAGGGCAGGGCGAGGCGCAGGGGCGCGCCATATTGCTTGGCCGCCGGCTTGCCATAGGCGCCGGTCACCAGAAAAGCGAGATCGTTGGTGGCTTCTGCCATGGTCACCCCTTCGACATAGGGCCATGGATACCAGCTCTGGCGCTGGCCCCTCGCCATTTTCGGGTTGTAGAATGTTTCCATGCGCACGTATCTGGCCGCCGACAACGGCCTGGCGAGATCGACCAGCGCCTTGAACGCGAAACCGCTCCATGGAATCGTCATCGACCAGGCCTCCACGCAACGCAGGCGATAGAGCCGTTCCTCGAGCGGCATTCTGGCCAGCAGTTCATCGATGCCAAGGGTCAGTTCCTTTTCCACCTCGCCGTCAATCCTCACCTCCCAGGGACGGATGACCAGGGACTGGGCGGCCTTGGAAATCTGCTTGTAGGAGCCGAACTCGTAGAAATTATTATATGTGGAATTGATCTGTTCGGGCGTGACGGGGCGCTCAAGGGTGTAGGCCGGATTGCGCTTGACGGGATAAAGCCCGGCGCTGGGATCGCCGTCCTGTGCGCCGAGGGCTGAACGCAGGGGCGCGGAGGCAATCAGCCCGGCCGCCGCCCCTGTGCCCGCCAGAAACCTTCGCCGGTCAAGAAAAACGGCTTCCGGCGTCGCCAGGACCTCGCGAATTTCCCAGCTCTTCTTGCGCCTGATAAGCATTAGTCCCCACCTTTTCGCACAATGTGACCTCAAGCGCATATAGCGATCACCGCGCGCGGCATCAAATCACGCCTGCGCGAGGATTATGTCAATCCGGCAGGGATGTGCGGCAAATTCAGCCCCCCGCGTGCAACCACGCGTCAGGCCGCCTCCGCCTTGCTTTCCTCCAGCACCTGTTCAGCCAGCCGGCCGGTCAATTCGGCCAGATGGTCGAACGTAAACGAAAACGTGCCCACGCCCGCGGTCGCGGATCTCAGTTCAATAATGAGATTCTGGATTTCCGATTCCGGCATATGGGCCTTGACCACATCCCATCCCGGCCAGCCTGGACGGGCATCGAAGCCCAGCAACTGGCCGCGTCTGCCCGACACGATCTGGTTGGCCTTCGCGGTGGCATCGGACGGCACGCTGATCTCGACCGCCAGCACCGGCTCCAGCAGAACCGGCGCGCAATTCGGCATTCCCTCGGACATGGCGATGCGCCCTGCCGTCCTGAAGGCCTGTTCCGACGAATCGACCGAGTGATAGGACCCGTCCACCAGGGTGACCGACACATCGACCACCGGAAAGCCCAGCGGGCCGCTGGCCAGATAGTCCCTGATGCCGGTTTCGACGGCCGAAAAATACTGTTTCGGCACGACACCGCCGGAAATGGTCTCGGCGAACTGGAAGCCCGAGCCTCGCGGCAGCGGCTTGATGTCGACGACAATATCGCCGAACTGCCCATGGCCGCCGCTCTGTTTCTTGTGACGGCCGCGCTGGGTCACCGATTTGCGGATGCTCTCCTTGTAGGGCACGCGGCGCGGTTTGGTCTGCGCCTCGATGCCGTATTTTCCCTGCAACCGCTCAAGGGTCACGCGCAGGTGCATCTCGCCCTGCCCCCAGAGCACCATCTCATTGGTGTCCTGGTTGTGCTCGATGACAATGGAAGGATCCTCTTCCCTGATTTTGGCGAATGCGCCGGACAGCTTCACCTCGTCCTTGCGGTCCTTTGAGGAAACCGCGAGCCCATAGACGGGCGCGATCATGTCCAGCGGCGCGATCTGCTCGGGCGTGCCTTTCTGATCGCTCAGGGTCTGGCCGGTGGAAACACTTTCCAGACGTCCCAGCGCGACCGTGTCGCCGGCCGCCGCCCTGTCGGTCTTGGCCGGTTCCTGGCCCATCAACCGGAAAATACCGGCCACCCGCTCATCCTTGCCCTCGGCGCCGGACAGGGTCACCCCGTCCTTGATCTCACCGCTCAGAACACGCGCCACGCTCAGCTTGCCGCCATGGGTCGTGTGAAACGTCTTCATCACCTGCAACAGCGCGCCCTCGCCGCCGGCGCCCAGACGCGCCGCCGTGGCCGCTATTCCCGGCGCTTCGTGGCGCAGCGCTTTCAGCAGCCGCAAAATGCCATTGCCGTTTTCGGCCGAGCCCAGCAGCACCGGAATGATTTCGCCCTGCGCCAGTTCCCTGGCAAGATCGCTGAACACCGCGTCCCTGGGCGGCTCGACATCCTCAAGCAGCTGCTCCATGAGTTCGTCGTCGAAATCCGCCAGTTTTTCCAGCATTTCGAAGCGCGCTTCGAGGCGGCGCTCGTCCACCGCCTTGGGCAGGTCCACCACTTCGCTCGGTGCGTGCTCGCGATACACATAAGCGCGCTCCAGCGCAAGATCGACAAAGCCGGTGACAATTTCGTTTTCGCGGATCGGTATCTGGCGCAGCACCAGGGGCTTTTCGCTCGCCGGCTGGAAAAATTCCAGCATTTCGGCAACCCGGCTCTCGGCCTTGTCGATCTTGTTGATGAACAGAAAATGCGGGATGGCGCGCGACTGCAGGTTCTTGAGAATGACCTGCAGGGCCGGTGCTTTCTTCTCATCGGGTTCGATGACCACAACAGCCGCGTCAATGCCGGCCAGCACGGCGTTTTGTTCCTGGGAAAATTCAATGGACCCGGGACAGTCGATGAAGGTGTACTGGTCGCCGAGAAATTCACAATGCGCCACATTCAGTTCGACGCTCATATTGTGGGCGCGCGCTTCGGGCGAGCCGTCGCCCACCGTATTGCCTTCCGCGATGCTGCCCTGCCGGCTGATGGCGCCGGTGCGCGCGAGTATGCTTTCAAGAAGGGTTGTCTTGCCGCTCAAAAAAGGGCCCATCAGCGCGATACACCGTGGACCCCCAACCTCATTGCCGTTTTTGTGTGTCATATCGTCCCCCAAGTGGATCTGGTGATTGAGGACTGGCGGACTTGATCGCCCCGATGGCGAACCGCCGCGTCAAAGCCAGCTCAATATCGTTTCAGTGTTGCCGCCAAGATGCAAGCCGCAAGCGGGGAAATTGTTAACCATGGGCACAGACACTTGCGCGCCCGCCTGAACCGGACCGCCGGATCACCGCCCGCCTGCCGCTATTTCAATCCGCCGCAAAACCGCTGGATGCGCCCGCAGGCCTCCTCCAGCGCTGCCCTCGAGGTCGCATAGGAAATCCGCATGAAGGGCGACAGGCCGAACGCGGCCCCATGCACGGCGGCGACCCCTTCTTCCTCCAGCAGGGCGGTCACGAAATCCTCATCCGTCTCCAGCTTTGTGCCCTTCGCCGTTTCCTTGCCCATGCAGCCGGCGAGGCCCGGATAGACATAGAATGCGCCCTCGGGCCGCGGGCAGTCGATGCCGTTTGCCTGATTGAGCATGGACACCACCAGATCGCGGCGCCCCTTGAACTCTTCGGCGCGTTCGGCAATGAAATCCTGCGGCCCGTTGAGCGCTTCGACCGCCGCCCACTGGCTGATCGAGGTGGGATTGGAGGTGGATTGCGACTGAACTTTCCGCATCGCCGCGATCAGTTCCACCGGACCGGCGCAATAGCCGATCCGCCAGCCGGTCATGGCATAGGCCTTGGAGACCCCGTTCATGGTCAAGGTGCGCTCATAAAGGCCGGGCTCGACCTGGGCCGGGGTCACGAATTCGAACCCGTCATAGGTCAGATGCTCATACATGTCATCGGTGAGCACGCGGACATGGGGGTGGCGCATCAGCACATCGGTCAATATCTTCAGTTCATCGCGGCTGTAGGCGGCCCCGGTGGGGTTCGACGGCGAATTGAAGATCAGCCACTTGGTCCTTGGCGTGATCGCGGCGTCCAGCGCGTCGCCGGTGAGCTTGAAGTCATTCTCGATGGTGGTCTCGGCGATAACCGGCTCGCCGCCCGCGAGCAGCACGATATCGGGATAGCTGACCCAGTAGGGCGCGGGGATCACGACTTCATCGCCCGGATTCAGCGTCGCCACCATGGCGTTGTAGATGATCGGCTTGCCGCCGGGCGCGACAAACGCCTGGGCGGGCTCATAGGAAAGCTCGTTCTCGCGTTTGAACTTGTCGCAGATCGCGGCCTTGAGCTCGGGAATGCCGTCAACGGCGGTGTATTTGGTTTCGCCGCGATTGATGGCGTCGATGCCGGCCTGCTTGATGTTGTCGGGCGTATCGAAATCGGGTTCCCCCGCCCCCAGCCCGATCACATCGCGCCCGGCGGCCTTCAACTCACGCGCCTTGGTCGAAACCGCAATCGTGGCGGACGGCTGAACCCGTGACAACGCATCAGCGATAAACCCCATTGGCCTGGCCCTTTCGTGGGTTCAGAATTTCCGCGCCAAGCTATGCCGCAACCGGTGCGCTCCGCAAGCAGAAAGGGGAGCCCAGGCCCACGTGATCAAAGATAGCCACCACCCGGATGAAGACCGTTTCCGGCGATCCTCTCAATTGACGAAACCGCGCCAATTTGCTCTGGATACTCTCCCTGCCCGTTTGTTATCCGAAGGACCGTTCGCCGATGTGGGATTTTGACCTTTCCGATGCCCTGGGCGCGATGGCGCGCACGGCCCCGTTCATTGCGCTGCGTGTCGTGGTCTATGCGGGGATTTCGGCTCTCTACATTGTCGTCACGGGGGTTTCGGGCGCCATCGGCTTTTTCCTGACCTCGTTTGCGGGTGGTCAGGGCTCGGGCGGCGTCTATGGCGGGTTGCTGGGCTTTGGCGCGGTGTCGGGGCTGCTCTATCTGGGCCGCGAATATATCCTTTATCTGGTCAAGGCCGGCCATGTGGCCGTGCTCGTCGAGGTGATGGACGGGCGCGAACTGCCCACCGGCAAGGGCCAGATCGAATATGGCGCGGACATCGTCAAAAAGCGGTTTGCCGAAAGTTCCGTCCTGTTCGCCATCGACCAGACCGTCAAGGCGGTCCTCAGGACCATGACCCGCGTTCTCAATACGGTCTCCATGGTGCTGCCGATCCCGGGCCTGAGAAATCTCGCCCAACTCATCAGCGCCATCTTGCGCATGTCGGTCACCTATGTGGACGAGATCATTCTCGCCGATATCCTGCGCACCCGCACGGCAAACCCCTGGGGCTCGGGGCGCAGGGCGCTGGTCTTGTATGCGCAAAACTATCTGGTAATGGTCAAGAACGCCGCCTGGCTGTGGCTGCTGATGTGGGCGGCGACCCTCGTTATCTTCTTCGTCACGCTGGCGCCGGTGGCGGGCCTGATCGCCCTGTTCCCCGGCAATATCGGGTTCTTGTCCTTCGTCCTCGCCTTCATCTTCGCCTGGTCGCTGAAGGCGGCCCTGCTCGAGCCGCTGGCGATCTATGCGCTCATGCAGGTCTATTTCCGCACGGTCGAGGGCCAGACGCCGGACCGCGAATGGCAACGGCGCCTCGAACAGGCATCGGACCAGTTCCGGGAAATGTCGCAAAAGGCGCGTGAAGTCTTTTCCGCGCCGCGCCGCGAGGCCGATCGGGCCGGCCCATGAAGAAGTTCGGCATCGGCCAGCCGGTCCGGCGCACGGAAGATGCGCGTTTTCTGACCGGAGCCGCCACCTACGTCGCCGACATGACGGTGGATGGCGAGGCGCACGGCGTGGTCCTGCGCTCACCCCACGCCCACGCCCGCATCGCCAGCATGGATACCGCCGCCGCGGCGCAGGGCGAAGGCGTGCTCGGTATTTTCACCGGCGCCGATTTCGCGCGGGCCGGACTTGGACCCATCCCCTGCATCGCCAGCGTCAAAACCGCGGATGGCGCGCCGATCGCGGTGCCGCCGCGCCCGGCGCTGGCCGCCGACAGGGTGCGCTATGCGGGGGAACCTGTCGCCTTCATCATCGCCGAGACCCTCGATCAGGCGGAAACCGCGGGCGATCTCGTGATGGTTGACTACGAGCCGTTGCCGCCGGCCTGCGATCTGGCATCCGCGCTCGACCCGGCCACGCCGGTCATCTGGCCGGACAACGGGTCCAACGAGGCCTTTCACTTCGTGGCCGGCAATCGCGAGGCCGCCGAAAAGGCGCTTGGCGCGGCGGATCATGTCGTCACGCTCGATCTGGTCAACAACCGGGTGGCGCCGGTGACCATGGAGACCCGTGGCGTGATCGCGGCCCACGACAGCGCCAGCGGACGGTTCACGGTGCACGGGTCGCTGCAGGGCGTCCACGGCCAGCGCACCTTGCTGGCCAACGCCATATTCGGGATCGACCCGGACCTGATCCGCATTATCGCGCCCGAAGTGGGCGGCAGCTTCGGGTCGAAGAACTTTGTCTATCCCGAACTGGTCCTCGCCATGTGGGCGGCGCGCGAACTCGGCCGGCCGGTCAAGTGGATCGCCACGCGCATGGAGAGCTTCATCAGCGACATTCATGCGCGCGACCACGTCACCCACGCCGAACTCGGCGTTTCGGCGGATGGCCGGATGCTGGCGCTCAAGATGGAGACCATCGCCAACATGGGCGCCTATCTTTCGCCCTTCGGACCGCATATTCCCACCAATGCGCAGATGACGGTCGTTGGTGGGATATACGATATTCCCGCGGCCGTGCTCGATGTGCGCGGCGCCTTCACCAACACCGTGCCCCTCGATGCCTATCGCGGCGCCGGGCGTCCGGAGGCCAATTTCGTGATCGAACGGCTGGTCGATCTCGCCGCCGCCGCTGTCGATATCGACCCGGTGGAAATGCGCAGGCAAAACGCCATCACCACATTCCCGCACCAAACCGCGCTGGGCAACACCATTGACTGCGGCGGTTTCGGCCCGCTGATCGACAAGGCGCTCAAGGCCGGCGACCGGCACGGATACGCCGCCCGCCAGGCGGCCTCGGCGGCGCGCGGGAAACTGCGCGGTTTCGGCCTGACCAGTTATCTGGAAAGCACCCTGGGCGCACCCGACGAGATGGCCTCGATCCGTATCGAAAACGGGCGCATCGAGATCGCCACCGGCACCCAGTCCACCGGGCAGGGGCATGAAACCGCATTTGCCCAGATGGTGCATGACATGACCGGTATCGCCCTTGAGCAGATCGTCTATGTACAGGCGGACACGGGCAGAATCGCGTCGGGATACGGTCATGGCGGGTCGCGCTCGCTGACCATCGCCGGCGGGGCGCTGTTCGGGGCGGTCGGAACCTTCAAGGAAAAATGCCGCGAGGCCGCCGCCCATCTGCTGGAAGCCGCCCCCGCCGACATCGAGATCGCGGATGGCGCCTGCGTCATTGCCGGCACCGACCGCAGGATCGCCATCGTCGATCTGGCCGGCGCGCTCGCCGCCTCGCCCCTGCCCGGCGGCGATGGCGATGCCAGTCTCGCGACCCTGGACACTTACACGCGCGGCGGCGTCAGCTTCCCCAACGGCTGCGATGTGGCGGAAGTGGAAATCGATCCCGATACCGGTGCGGTAACGCTGGAACGCTTCACGGTGGTTGACGATTTCGGGCGCATTCTCAATCCCCTGCTGGTGGAGGGACAGGTGCATGGCGGCCTCGCCCAGGGAATCGGACAGGCGCTGATGGAACAGGCCGCCTACGATCCCGCATCGGGCCAGCTCGTCGCCGGCTCCCTGATGGACTATACGATACCGCGCGCCGATGACCTGCCCGCACTGACGGTCGAACTGGATCAGCACCACCCCACCGCGCTCAACCCGCTGGGCGTCAAGGGCTGTGGCGAGGCCGGCTGCACGGGCTCGCCGGCGGCGCTGGTGGGGGCTGTGTGCGATGCCCTGCGCGACTTTGGCATCACCCACATCGACATGCCGCTCACCGCGCAAAAGGTCTGGCGGGCGATCCAGGGGGCGCGCGCGCAGCGCCGCGCGGGCGATCGCGACGCCATCCTCGCCACCTCACATATCGGCGCGAAACCCGCCCGTTGAACGGCATTTGCACGGTCCATCAAGCCCGGTGATGAACCGATCAGCACAATTCATGAGACCGGCGCCTGTAGCGCGCGGTAGAACATGTCCCATGCACACGCTCTATTCGATGCAGGAATCGGGAAACTGTTACAAGCTGCGCCTGGCCATGGCGCAACTGGGCGTGCCGTTTCGCATCATCGACATGGATACCCGGAAGGGCGACACCCGCAGCGAAGAGTTCCTGAACATCAATCCCAACGGCAAGGTGCCGATACTCGTTCTTGAAGATGGCCGGGTCCTGAGCGAATCCAACGCCACCTTGTTCTATCTCGCCCATGGCAGCGCCCTGCTGCCCGATGACACCTTCGGGCAGGCCGACGCCCTGCGCTGGATGTTCTTCGAGCAATACAGCCATGAGCCCTATATCGCGGTCGCCCGTTCCCGGCTCCATCTGCTCGCCAGGCGCGAGGAAAACAAAGACCGGATCGGCGAATGGCACGAGCGCGGCCACGCCGCCCTCAAGGTCATGGACCGGCATCTGGGCGAGCGGGATTTTTTCACCGGCGCGCGCTACTCCATCGCCGATATCGCGCTTTACGCCTATACACATGTCGCCGCCGAGGGTGATTTCGATCTGCGCCCCTACGGCCATATCAACGCCTGGCTGGCCCGCATCGCCGCGCAGCCGGGCCATGTGGATATCGCCTGGCGGCCCTGAGCACGCTGTCCTTCGCCCAGAAAAGGCCGTCCGGATTTGTCCGGCGCCCAACGCGGGCCTGAGGCCGGCATTGCCGCGCCACAATACTTCGATTATGATCGAAGTATGAAAGAAGGACCCGATATTGCCCGCCTCGGTTCGCTGATTGGCGATCCGGCGCGCGCCAACATGCTCACCGCGCTGATGAGCGGCAAGGCGCTCACCGCCAGCGAACTGGCGCTGGAGGCGAGCGTGACGGTGCAGACCGCGAGCGCCCATCTGGGCAAGCTGAACGCCGGCGGGCTGCTGCGGCAAAGAAAGCAGGGCCGCCACCGCTATTTCGCCCTGGCCGATGAGGATGTCGGCCATCTGCTGGAAGGCATGATGGGACTGGCGGCAAGGAAAGGCCACATGCGCACCACAACCGGCCCCAGGGACCCGGCCATGCGCAAGGCGCGCGTGTGCTACAACCATCTGGCGGGCGAGCTCGCCGTTCACATGTTTGATGGGCTGGTGGCGAAAGGGCATCTGCTCGAAACGGGCGATGAACTGGAACTCACGGCCGGCGGCCGCGCCCTGATGGCCGGGCTGGGCATTGATCTTGAGGCCATCGGATCATCCAGGCGGCCGCTGTGCCGGGCCTGCCTCGACTGGAGTGCGCGGCGCAGCCATCTGGCCGGTTCGCTCGGCGTTGCTCTGATGGAGCGGTTCTGCCAGCTTGGCTGGGCGAGACGGGAAGCCGGCACGCGCGCCGTGGTTTTTTCCGCGCGCGGTGAAAAGGAGTTCCTACGGACCTTTTGAGGCCGCCCTGCCGGGCCAGACCCGGCGCACCAGCCGCCCGTCGATCAGGGCAAGTCCCAAAAATATGACCACCATGCCCGCCAGCGCCGAAAGCAGAGGCCGCTCGCCCAGAAACGCGGCCCCGAGCAGGATCGCGCCGGGGGGAATGAGAAACGTGACCAGCAGCAGATTGGTGGCCCCGGCCAGGGCCAGAATGCGGAAATAGAGCACATAGGCCAGCGCCGTGCTCAAGGTGCCCAGCCCGATCAGCGCGGCGGCAAGCTCAAGAGTGATCGCCTGCAGGGAGCCGATGCCGGAAGCCAGCGCCAGCGGCGTCATCATGAGCGTCGAACCGGCCAGCATGCCGGTGGCCGCGACCGCTGGATCGAGGCCCTTCAGCCGCCGTCCATAAAGCCCCGCGAGCCCATAGAAACACGCCGCCGCCAGTACGGCGAGCTGATGCAGACTGTCCGCGCGCAGCCCGCCCAACGCGCCCGGTCCGATCAACAGGGCAACGCCGAGAAAGCCGACGACAACGCCAACCGCGCGATTGCGCGTCAACCGCTCGTCGCGGGTCAGCATATGGGCCAGCAGAACCGTGAACAGCGGCGTCGTCGCATTGAGAATGGCCGCGACACCGCTTTCGATGCCGCTTTGCGCCCAGGCGATCAGCGTGAACGGCAACGCGTTGTTGAGCGCCCCCATCACGACGAGCATGCCCCATATGCGGGCATCCGCTGGCATGGCGATCCCGCGCACGCGCACATAGCCATAGAGCGCCACGGCCCCGAGCAACACCCGGCAGGTGACCACGACGATGGGAGGCATACGGCGCACCGCGACCTCAACGAAGAAGAACGATCCCGCCCACAAAAGCGCCAGCGCGATCAACAGCCCCCAGGCCGTCGGGCTCATCTGCCGGGCGCTCATGGGCCATCCTCCGCGCGAAGCCATTTAACAATCGGCACAACACCACCCGCGCCGCCAGACGCGCCACCCGTTTCTTGCGAACCGTGCTGTGTTTGCTCTGGCTTCACCCGGCGTCCGGCAACCGCGCACGCGTGATAGCCTCCGCGATGGCCTCGGCGCTCTGCAGCGGGGCCATCAGGTGAAGGCCGGAAATAGCGCCGATCTCGCGCAGCGCGCCCATCTGTTCGGCGCAGATGCGGATGCCCTCCTCGCGGGGATCCTTTGCGCCCTCGAGCCGGGCGATCATGTCGTCGGGGACGGAGACGCCGAACAGATTGTCGTTGATCCAGCGCGCCGAGCGGGCAGAGGCCAGCGGGCCGGTGCCGGCGATAATCCTGACCCGTTCGGTGATCCCTTCTTCATGCAGTCTGGAGAAATACCGCCGCGCGACCGCCGGATCGAAACAGAACTGGGTCTGCACGAACTGCGCCCCGGCCTGTGCTTTCGCGGCCAACCCGTCCGGGGTCCAGCCGGCCGGCGGATCGAAAGGCGTATCCGCGGCCCCGATAAACAGATACGGCGGCGATACGATTTCGCGGCCCCACGGCAGTTTGCCGTCAACCGACATGCTGCGTGCCATCGCCATGACGCCGCGGCTGTCGAGATCGTGAACCTCGCGCGCATCGGGCACATCGCCTTTCGCCGCGCTGTCCCCGTGCAGAATCAGAAAATTGCCGACCCCATGAGCGGCCGCACCAAGAAAATCACCGGCAAGGGCGATCCGGTTGCGATCGCGGCAGGTCACCTGCGCCACCGGCTCATATCCGGCGGACCTGAGCATGGCGGCGGCCGCAAAGCTCGACATCGCGGCGCGCGCGCCGGCCGCATCGGTGACGTTGATGGCGCTCACCAGGCCTTCGAGGGGGCGGGCCCGGGCGATCAGGTCCTCGCGCGCCGCCGACAGGGGCGGCACGATTTCCGCGGTCAGGACAAACCGTCCCGCCTCAAGGTCGCGTTGCAGGGTGCCGGTCTGATTCATGGGCGGGGGCGTATTGCTGGTTTCGCGCGCCATGGACGGGGTCCGGCGGGCCGGTCACGAGACGCGCACCTTATCGGCAATCGCGGGTCAATAACAACCGTCAACATGGACCTTCGGGCGCGCCACATTGCTGCCGCGGAATGACCGCGGAAGCCACACGGAAATCCGGAAATACGGCCGCATTCGCGCCATAGAAAGGATGAACGGTCCGGCTGCCTGCGAGATCACCCCCCCATGACATCTGCATTCCTGCGCAAATTATCGGCGCGCGCGGCCCCGTGCCAGGCGCATCTCAACGGCATCTCAACGGCATCTGCCCGTGTTTTCGGTTGCGTTTGCAGCAGATGCAAACTAAACGCAACGGCGTTGGGGCGTGCTTTTCCGCGGTCATGGCGCGCCGGTTGTCGAGGGGTGGTGAATTTGCGTATCCGTTCGGTGTTACGGGCTCTGGCTGCTCGCCTTCCACCCAGCGCAACGCTGGATAATTCGCTCCATGACACGCCGGAACGGCACCGGCTGCGGATCGGCCTGCTGGTTGTCTATGTCCTTGCGGCGAGCGCCTATTTCATCTGGCGCCTGACGGTCTTCAATCCCGCGGCGCCGGTTTTTTCTGCCGTCTTCTACATCGCCGAGTTGATGAGCGGCATCATCGGTTTTCTCGCCTCGTTCGAAACCCTGATACGCCCCGCCCGCGTTTCCACGCGCGCGAAGCCGGGATTGTCCGTGGATGTTTTCGTGACGACCTACAAGGAGCCGGTAAAAGTCATTCGGCGCACCGTACTTGCGGCCGTGAAAATAAGGTATCCGCACAAGACATGGGTGCTTGACGATGGCAATCGACCGGAGATCAAAGCCATAGCGGATGAGTTTGGCTGTCATTACCTCGCGCGTGAGCACAATATCGGAGCCAAGGCCGGAAATCTCAACAACGCGCTGCTGCATGCCAAGGCGGATTTTGTCGCCTGCTTCGATGCCGACCATGCGGCGCAACCGGATTTTCTTGACAGGCTGCTGGGTTATTTCACCGATCCGAAGATCGCCTTCGTGCAGACACCGCAGGACTTCTTCAACGTCGATTCCTTCCAGCACGGCCAGAAAAAGACAGCCAAACGCATCACGCATGATGTGTCGCGGTTCAACTACAGCGCCCAGCGCGGCCGCGAATACTGGAGCGCCCCCCTGTTCTGCGGCTGCTCTGCGGTGGTGCGCCGGTGCGCGCTGGACGAGATCGGCGGATTTCCCACCGACACCGTGACCGAAGACATGCATGCGTCCGTGCGTTTTCTCAAACACGGCTACAAGGGCCTTTATCATGCCGAACCTCTGGCGTTCGGTATCGCTCCGGTTTCCTACACCGACTTCCTGCGCCAGCGACTGCGCTGGGGCGAAGGCAACATGGATGTGTGCCGGATCGAACATCTGCCCTTTTCCAGATCATTGACCCTTGCGCAGAACTTCTGCTTCAGCACCTCGACCTGGTTTCACCTGATTGCCTGGCAGCGGCTTGCATTTTACTGCGCGCCCATCGTGCTGCTGGTCTTTCAGATCGCCCCCATCTCGTCTGATCCGTC
Organism: Hyphomicrobiales bacterium; assembly: GCA_027058735.1. GTDB lineage: Bacteria > Pseudomonadota > Alphaproteobacteria > Rhizobiales > JALURZ01 > JALURZ01. The sequence goes on from JALURZ010000081.1 coordinate 25,257, forward strand.
AAGTTTCGCCTATTTTTTCGTGCCCTTCATTGTCGCGACCATTCTACTCGCTGCCGAATTCGGGCGCGGCTACGGCGGAATTGTCAGAGCGTCGATAGACGGCATGGCCCAGTTCGGGGCGGGG
>JALURZ010000081.1:25390-34147 GCA_027058735.1 Hyphomicrobiales bacterium
AAAAGTTTCGCGTAACAACCAAGATACTGGCGGGCGACAGGGCCGTCCTGCCAGTACTTCCCGTGCTGATCGTTTTTATCGCCAGTGTGGGATCGGTCGTTTACGCCACCATGCTCTACGTGCTGGACCTGCCGGCGGGGTTGCCGTTGTGGCTCACCGTGTTCGTCGGTTCCCTGGCGCTGCTCAATGCAGCGATCGCCGCGGCCGTCATCGCCAATGTGATCCGCGTGTCAAAGCTCAAGGACGAAGAGTATCGTCACACAATACCCCTCGTGCTGAGGGCCCGGAACAAAGGCGCCCCGGCGCTGGGCCAGGTCGAGGAATTGTCGGCCGCCGAAGTCGTCTTCACGGCGCCCGGTCTTGTGCATGCGCATGCCGGCAGCAGCCTTGAGATTGAAATGTTCCTGCCCGGTTTCACCGAAACGGTCGGTGCGCGTATTGAAGACGCGAAACCCGCTCTCGACGGCAGCGCCGGGCGGGTGGTGGCACGCTTCATGTGGAACAATATCCAGGCACGCGACAGGCTCGACCAGTGTCTCCACGCGGGGCGCTGGTTCCGCCCGATCTACGGCTATCATGAAGCCTGCCGCACGCCCTATGATGCATTCCGCGATCTGCTGGACACCGGTTCGCTGCGCGGTCCGGAACGGCCGCGCTGGCGCCCGGCCGTCTACAGGCGCGGAACCTCAGGGCGGCTCAGGCTGTGTTACCTGACTGACAATATCAATGGCCGAAACGGCGGCCACGGCATCATCGTGTTCGAGAAACTGCCGCCTGGTTCCCCGATTTCGGTTTGCGAACCGGACCCGTCAATACCGGCATGCCGGCAATACAGAATCGGCGAAAGGCATCCCGATGCGATGCAGGACCACAATGCACTGGATTGTGTCGGCGGTCGGGTTTTCGGCATCAGCCGGCAACCGTGCGTCGCGCGGCGCTAGGCGGGCACATGTCAAAATTGCATTTCTTCGCCGGCGGCGGAAAAAATCGTTGCCAATTTGCAACAACCGGCAAAAAATCCCGGTTGCGCGGCAGCTCCAATATCGACTCTATCCATTTGCTCACTTAACCTGGAGCATCAGTGAGTCGCGCCGGGCCGACCGGGGCCATGCAGCACCGGGGAGAGACGATGAACAGGATGATCAAACAGACACTGGCGATGGGATTTGCCGGCGCAATGTTCGCCATGCCCGCTCTCACCGTCGCACATGAAGCGATGGAGGCGCCAACTGCGAGAAAGGCCGACCGCGCGGACAGCACGGCTGTTTTCTGGGGCTTCAACGGCAAGGAAGATGCCTACTTCTTTTATGGCGGCGCCGTTCATGCCCTGGATGGCGATCTGTCGACGGAAGGATTCCTGGTGCGTGGATTTGTCGGTCTTGGCGGCTACGAATACAAGAATCCGGGCGTTGCCGGCGGCAGGGTCGATGCGGATCTGGTGGCGCTGGATGCCAGCATCGGCTATCAGGTCTTCATCGACTATTTGCGGCTGTCGGGCTATATCGGCATTGCCTATGAGGACAATGACCTTTCTCCCAACGACCCGGGCAATTCAACGCGAAACGGCGAAGTCGGCGTCAAGCTGCAAGGTGAAGTCGCGAGCGTCGGGCTCGCGCCGTGGTCCTGGGCGGCGATGGCGTCCTATGGTTCGGCGAATAATTCCTACTGGGCGCGGCTGCGCATCGGCCACAACTTCGACCAGTTCACAATCGGCCCCGAGGGCCTGCTTATGGGCAATGATGAATATGACGGCCAGCGTATCGGCGCGTTCGTCACGCTTCCCCGGATCGGGGTCTTCAGCCTCTCGCTTTCCGGTGGCTATGCCGATGTCGACGGCACCCAGGGCGACAGCAGCGCCTATGGCGCGATCGACATGTCGACCAGCTTCTAGAGCGTATCTTTGTTGTACGGAACCATTTGACGGGCCGCGCTGAGGCGGCGCTCCCTCCTCAGGTCTGCTTGACGCATTGCCGGTGCGATCCCCGGGGTCCGCCGGCTTGCCCCTGCGGCCGGCGGTTCGCGCCCTGCGCGGCGGCTCTCAATAGCGCTCAAAACCCGTTGTCGCAAACGGCCCGATAGTGTCGCTGGTCACCGCGAACCCGGCCCTGACGCGACTATAGTCTGACAATACGGGCAGGTTGCGCGGACACGGATACTTGCCGGCACGCCCCTGTTCCGGGTGAACAAATGGAGGGGATGGCGAAAAATGGCTAAATCGGCAGAAACGACCGACTATAAGATCGGTCAGGACAACATCACGCCGTTCGGGCTCGATATTCACAATCCGGTCTTTTTGGTATCAGGGCTTTCAATTGTCGCGTTCGTTTTGATCACCTTGATGTTTCAGGAAGGCGCCACCGCATTCTTCGGCTGGCTGCGGCCATTCCTGACATCCACGTTCGACTGGTTCTTCCTCAGTTCGGCAAACATTTTCGTGCTGTTCTGCCTGTTTCTGCTGGTCTCGCCCTTTGGCAGGATCCGCCTCGGCGGGGCCGACGCGAAGCCCGACTACAGCTATCTGGGCTGGTTCGCGATGCTGTTTGCCGCAGGCATGGGCATCGGCCTGATGTTCTTTGGCGTGTCGGAGCCGATGTCCCATTTCGCGTCCTCCATGGGGGGCACGACGGTCGAAAACGGCGTCCGAACCGACTGGGCGCCGCTTGGCGCCGCTGCCGGAGACGCCGCCGCCGCGCGCGACCTGGGCATGGCCGCCACCATTTTCCATTGGGCGCTGCACCCCTGGGCGATCTATGCGGTGGTGGCCCTCGCACTGGCGTTCTTCACCTTCAACCGCGGTCTGCCCCTGACCCTGCGTTCGGCGTTCTATCCGTTGTTCGGCGAACGGGTCTGGGGCTGGGTCGGCCATGTCATCGACACGCTGGCGGTGTTCGCGACGCTGTTCGGCATCGCAACCTCGCTCGGGTTCGGCACCGAGCAGGCGCTGGCCGGCCTCAGCTTCCTGTTCGGCTGGGGCACCGGGCCCGTGGCCAAGGTGCTGCTGATCACGATAATCACCGCCATAGCCCTGATCTCGGTCCTGCGCGGCCTCGATGGCGGCGTGAAGGTGCTGTCGGAAATCAACATCGTGCTCGCCGGACTGCTGCTGCTGTTCGTGCTGGCGGTCGGGCCGAGCGCGGCGATCTTCGAATCCATCTTCTTCGGCGGCATCGCCTATGTGAAAAACATATTGCCGCTGTCAAACCCGTTCGGGCGCGAGGACGCCAACTTCTCGCAGGGCTGGACGGCGTTTTACTGGGCCTGGTGGATTTCCTGGTCGCCCTTTGTCGGCATGTTCATTGCCCGGGTTTCGCGCGGGCGCACGATCCGCGAGTTCGTGTTCTGCGTGATCGTCATTCCGACACTGGTTTCCGTCGTCTGGATGGGTGCGTTCGGCGGCACCGCGATTGCCCAGGTGATGGCGGATGCGGCCGCGCCGGTGAAGGGCGCCGCGCTGGAACTGAAGCTGTTCGAGATGCTCAAGCCCCTGCCGCTGGCGACGATCACATCGTTCCTCGGCATCGTTCTGGTGCTGGTGTTCTTTATCACGTCTTCCGACTCGGCCTCGCTGGTGATCGACACCATCACGGCCGGCGGCAAGACCGACGCGCCGGTCGCCCAGCGGGTGTTCTGGTGCTCATTCGAAGGCATCGTCGCAGCCGCCCTGTTGCTGGTTGGCGGAACGCAGGCGCTCAATGCGCTGCAGGCCATGGCGGTCTCGACGGGCTTTCCGTTCACCATTGTCCTTCTGGCCATGTGCGTCAGCCTGTATATCGGCCTGCGCCAGGAACTCAGGAAAGGCTGAAGCCGGCAACGGCGGCAAGGAAAAAACCGCCGCTGTTCGCAAAACCGACCCCCGGGCCGCTTGCCCGGGGGGATGTCTTTGCGGCCCGAAGCCCGTTTAACCTGTTACCCGCCCGGCCCGCGCATTGGCTCGCCAGCAGCCGAGATTGCCGGTAAACTGGGGCCGGGAGAATGCCATGACCGCAAAATCCGATCGGTTTGAACCCAAGCGCGAGCAAATGGCCCTGTGGCCGGATATTTCCGGCAATGCCATCAATGGCCTTGGCGAGCGCGCGGTGCGCCGTGCATCGCCCATCTACTGGCATGATCCCGACACTCTGGCCCATGGCGCGCTGCAAAAATGGTTTTACACCCAGAACCCCGATGATCCCCATATCGCGAAAGCCCGCAAAGCGCGGCAGAAATATCTCGACGCCGAGGTGCCCCCCGTAACCGGCGCGCCGGTCCGGCGCAGCGCCGCTGAGTGGACTTCCGCGCTTCTGGCCCACGCCGCCGGGCTCGATCTTGATCTTGTCGGCATCGCCAGGGTCGATCCCGACTGGGTGTTCGAGGGCCATACGGTGACCCAGCAATATGCGGTGATGATCGGCATCGCCCATGACTACGCGGAGATACGCCATGTACCGAACGGGCGCGGCGGCGCCGAGGTCGTGCGCCAATATGCGCGCGGTGCCAGGGTCGCCAAGGAGCTTGCCGGCTGGTTCCGGCTCCAGGGCCACGATGCCACGCCCCATGGCGGGCCGATGGCCGGGCCGATGCTGCTGATCCCCGCCGCGCTGGCCTGCGGGTTCGGCGAACTGGGCAAACACGGTTCCATCATCAACGCGCAGTTCGGCTCATCGTTCCGGCTGGCCTGCGTTTTCACCGACGTGCCGCTCGTTCCAACCCGGGCGGCCAGAATCGGGGTCGATGATTTCTGCAAGAACTGCCAGGTCTGCTCAAGGGCGTGTCCGCCGGACGCAATCCTGCCGGAAAAAAGCTGGGTGCGCGGACGGCGCCGCTGGTATGTGGATTTCGACAGGTGCCTGCCTTATTTCAACGAGAATTTCGGCTGCGGCATCTGTATTGCGGTCTGCCCGTTCAGCCGGCCGGGCATCGGTCCGGGGCTGGTCGCCAAGCTGGCCAGACGGCGCGCCCGGCCCGACCGGAAGGCATAGGGCCTGCGCGGAACGCGGCGGCACCTGAAAGAGCGGGGATTTGACCAGACCGCCCCTCGCCCCCGTCCTCGGGGCGCCGTTTTTTCACGCACTGGCCCGGTGGAAAGCGCCCTCCAGCACTTCGCCGCGGCGCGCCTTGACGGCCTCGCGGTCGCACACGCCCAGCACACCGATCTTGCGCCAGATCAGGGCGTTTTCCAGCGTGAAGATCTTCCAGCGCACAACCGAGGGCGCGGGCAGCCCGGCCGCCGCGAGATCCGTCAGGCGCACGTCATAGGCCTTGGGATTGTTGGCCGCGGTGGTGATCATGGCCAGAACCGACTGCCCGCCCGCCTCGTTGAACGGGCGCGCAGACAGCACCAGAACCGGGCGCGGCGCGGCAAACGCCGGATCGGCCAGCGGAAAAGGCACAACCGCGACATCCCACACGTCACAGATCATCATAGGCCGCCGCATCGTCCGCATTCGCCCACTCAGACAGGGTCAGTTGCAGGGCTTCGAGATGAGAGACATCGAGCGATGTCGCCTTGCGCAAAACCGCATAGCCTTCGTGAATTTCGTAAGACAGCGTGTCGCCGGGCGCCAGCCCTAGGGTCTCGCGCACCGGCTTGGGAAGCGTGACCTGTGATTTGGTCGACAATTGTGAAAACACCGAACCCATGGCGCAACCGACCCCTGACCCGTACATGCAAATCCGCACCCCGCCAGCCGCGATCCTCGCGCGCCCATTGGGCGGTTTTGTGGCGGGGGGACGAAATCGGCGGGCGAACGCATGTAGAACATTCCAATTTGCGCCAGCTTGCTTATAGTGTCGCCCATGTCCCAGCAACCAACCACCGACACCGCGCGCACGGCGCGGCCTGATCCGGCCGCGGGCGTCGAGCCCGGCGACGGGTCGTTGCGGCCCGAAATGCCCGGAATGGCGGAAGATCGCGCATTGTTTCTGCCCCACCGCCCGGCGCGGCCGGAAAAATCCGAAGGCGGGGTAAGGCTCAAACTGGTGTCCGCCTATGAGCCCGCCGGCGACCAGCCCACGGCCATCGCCGATCTGGTGGCCGGCGCGCGCGCCAATGAGCGCGATCAGGTGCTGCTCGGGGTCACCGGCTCGGGCAAGACCTACACCATGGCCAAGGTGATCGAGGCGACCCAGCGCCCGGCCCTCATTCTTGCCCCCAACAAGACGCTGGCCGCCCAGCTCTATGGCGAGTTCAAGGGATTTTTTCCCGACAATGCGGTGGAGTATTTCGTTTCCTACTATGATTATTACCAGCCGGAAGCCTATGTGCCGCGCACCGACACCTATATCGAGAAGGAATCCTCGATCAACGAGCAGATCGACCGCATGCGCCATTCGGCCACCCGGGCGCTGCTGGAGCGCGACGATGTGGTGATCGTGGCTTCCGTGTCGTGCATCTATGGCATCGGCTCGGTGGAAACCTATTCGGCCATGACGCTGACGGTGAAGGCGGGCGAAAAGCTTGCCCGCGATCAACTGCTGGCCGATCTGGTGGCGCTGCAATACCGGCGCAACGACCAGGCTTTTCAGCGCGGCGCGTTCCGGGTGCGCGGCGACACGGTGGAGGTCCACCCGGTGCATCTGGAAGACCGCGCCTGGCGGCTGTCGCTGTTTGGCGACGAGATCGAGACCATCACCGAGTTCGACCCGCTCACCGGCCATAAGACGGCGGAACTGAAACAGGTCAAGGTCTATGCCAACTCCCACTATGTGACGCCGCGCCCGACGCTGCAGCAGGCCGCCAAATCGATCAAACGGGAACTGGCCGTGCGCCTCGACCAGCTCACCGCCGCCGGGCGGCTGCTGGAAGCGCAGCGGCTCGAACAGCGCACCAATTTCGACCTCGAGATGATGCTGGCGACCGGCTCCTGCGCGGGGATCGAGAATTATTCACGCTATCTGACCGGGCGCAATCCCGGCGACCCGCCGCCCACGCTGTTTGAATATCTGCCCGACAATGCGCTGGTGTTCGTCGATGAAAGCCACGTCACCATCCCGCAGCTTGGGGGCATGTTCCGCGGCGACTATAACCGCAAAGCGACGCTGGCGGAATTCGGCTTCCGGCTGCCGTCCTGCGTTGACAACCGGCCGCTGCGTTTTGAGGAATGGGACGCCATGCGCCCGCTCTCCATCTACGTCTCGGCGACCCCGGGGGGCTGGGAGATGGAGCGCACCGGCGGCGTGTTCACCGAACAGGTGATCCGCCCCACCGGGCTGACCGATCCCGATATCGATGTGCGCCCGGTCGAAACCCAGGTCGATGACCTGATCGCCGAGGCGCGCGAAGAGGCGCTCAAGGGCCACCGCGTCCTGGTCACCGTGCTGACCAAGCGCATGGCCGAGGACCTCACCGAATACATGCACGAACAGGGCATCCGCGTGCGCTACATGCATTCCGACATCGACACTCTGGAGCGCATCGAGATCATCCGCGATCTGCGCCTCGGCGCGTTCGATGTGCTGGTCGGCATCAATCTGCTGCGCGAGGGGCTGGATATCCCTGAATGCGCGCTGGTCGCCATTCTCGATGCGGACAAGGAGGGGTTTCTGCGCTCCGAAACCTCGCTGGTGCAGACGATTGGCCGCGCGGCGCGCCATGTGGACGGCCGGGTGATCCTCTATGCCGACACCATGACCGGATCGATCCAGCGCGCCATCGCGGAGACCGATCGGCGGCGCAAGAAGCAGGAAGCCTACAACAAGGCCAATGGCATCACGCCCGAAAGCGTGCGCGCCAATATCGCCGATATTCTCGACAGCGTTTACGAGGGCGACCATGTCACGGTGGACGCGGGCTTCGCCGGGGACACCCACCTCATCGGCCACAATCTCAAGGCGCATCTGGAAGACCTGGAAAAACGCATGCGCGACGCCGCCGCCGACCTCGAATTCGAGGAAGCGGCAAGATTGCGCGACGAAATCAAGCGCCTGCAGGAAACCGAACTGCTGCTCGCCGACGACCCGCTGGCGCGCCAGCAGCGCATCGAAGACAGCGCCGGCGGCTATCGCGGACGACGAAAAGACCCGGCGGGCAGGGATGGCGGCACCCGGCGCGGTGGCGGTGCGGACGGCAAACCCGGTGGCCAGCGCGGGCGCGGGGTCAGGGCTGACGGCGGGAACACCGCCAATCCGGGCGAACCAAAGCAAGCCCAACCGGCCGCCGGCCGGTCAGCGCGGAAGCACGATTTCCACCCGCAGGCCGCCAAGAGGCGAATCGGCGAGACGGATGCGGCCGCCGTGGCCGTGAATCAGATCGCGGGCGATGGCCAGGCCGAGGCCGGTGCCGGCGGCGTCCAGATTGCGCGCGTCGTCCAGCCGCACGAAGGGGCGGAACACGCGCTCGCGGTCGGCCTCCGGGATACCCGGCCCGTCGTCGTCCACCAGCAGGCGCAGGCGGTTGTCTTCCATCTTCAGTGAAAGACACACCCGGGAGCGGGCGTGGCGCAGGGCGTTTTCCAGCACATTGGCCAGGGCGCGCCGGAGCGCGCCGTGACGGGCGGAAAGGCGCACCGGGGGGTCTGGGCAGTGCAACTCCAGAGTCTTGTCGCCCGTCTTCACCTTGCCTTTCAGGTCTTGCAGCAGGGTGCAGATGTCCAGTTCGCGCGCCGGTTCGCCTTCGGCGCCGCGGACGAAATCCATGTAGCCCTCCAGCATGCGCTGCATCTCGTCCACGTCGCGCTTGAGCGCCGCTATGTGTTGCGGGTCGGCATCCAGCATGGAAAGCTCCAGACGGAAGCGGGTGATGATGGTGCGCAGGTCGTGCGAAATGCCCGCCAGCATGGC
>JALURZ010000082.1:0-7562 GCA_027058735.1 Hyphomicrobiales bacterium
TGAGCGACACGGGAGACATGGGCGACATCACCAAACGCAAGGATCTGGCCAGCGCCTGGTTCGAGGACCTGCGCGGCCGCATCTGCGCGGCCCTTGAAACCATCGAGGAGGATTTCGACGGGCCGTTGTCGGATCGCCAGCCGGGGCGCTTTGTGCGCACCCCCTGGCGTCGCGACAATGACGGTGCGGATGGCGGCGGCGGCATCATGGCGATGCTGCGCGGCCGGGTGTTTGAAAAGGCCGGGGTGCATGTTTCGACGGTACATGGCGAATTCTCGCCCGAGTTTCGCGAACAGATCCCCGGCGCGGCGGACGATCCGCGCTTCTGGGCCAGCGGCGTTTCCCTCATCGTTCACCCGCAAAACCCCCATGTGCCCGCCGTCCACATGAATACCCGCTTCGTGGTCACGACCCAGTGGTGGTTTGGCGGCGGCGCCGATCTGACCCCGCTCCTTGAGGCCCGCCGCAACGCCGATGACCGCGACGCCAGGGATTTTCACCGCGCCATGAAACGCGCCTGCGACCCGCACGCCATTGCCGACTACGACCGGCTCAAGAGCTGGTGCGACGATTATTTTTTCCTGCCCCACCGCGGCGAGCCGCGCGGCATCGGCGGCATCTTTTTCGACTATGTCAATTCCGGCGACTGGGCCGGGGATTTCGAATTCGTGCAGGACGTGGGCAAGGCCTTTCTCGGTATCTATCCCGCTCTGGTCAGGCGCAACATGAACAACGGCTGGTCGGACGCCGAACGCGACGAACAACTGGTTCGCCGCGGGCGCTATGTCGAATTCAACCTGCTCCATGACCGCGGCACCCTGTTCGGCCTCAAGACCGGCGGCAATGTGGACGCGATCCTGTCGTCCATGCCCCCGATCGTGAAATGGCCTTGAGCCTGGAGCCTAGGTCATCGCGCGCAAGCGCTCGAGAAGCGCATCGCGCGACAGGGTGAAGCCCGACTGGATCCAGTCTTCCTCAAGCGCGCCCAGCAACGCACCGATGGCGGGCCCTTCGCGCAATCCCCGGTCCTGTATGTCCCTGCCGGACAGGGGAAAGCGCGGCGCGCGCCAGTGGCGCAGGTCCGACAGCAGAGCGTTGATCCGCGCGCCGCAAAGCGGCGCGCCGCCCCGGGCCCAGGCCATGATGACGGCATCCCTCAATGCCTGGCGTCCATGTTTGTAGGCGAGCGCGGGAACGTCGCCGGCCCCGGTTTGCTGCGTGACCGCGTCCTGCAGCGCAACCAGGCTCTGCCAGCGGGCGCGCTCCGCCCGGCTAGAACGCAGCCGCTCGCCCAAGCCCGGCAGGGCGGCCGCCATATCGCGGGCCAGGGCGGCGAATGCCAGAACCGGATCGCGCGGCTGGCCGGTTGCGCCCGCAATGTCGAAATACCGCTCCAGCCTGTCCAGGGCGTCAAACCCGCCCGCGATTTCGTCAAGAATGCCCCCCTGCACCATCCTGCTCAACCCGTGGAAGGCGCGCGATGCGGATGCGAGCCGGAACAGTTCGCGGCGGATGCGTTCGCCCGAAAGCGCCCGCACACCCGATTTGAGCGCAATGCAGGCGGTCAGGCCGTCCGGGTCAAGTTCGCCGCGCCCCAGTTCGGCGTGCAGGCGGAAAAACCGCAATATGCGCAGATAGTCTTCCGCGATACGCGCGCCCGGATCGCCGATGAACCGGACCCGCCGGCGGCGGATATCGCCCAGCCCCGCGAGCGGATCAAGGACCGCGCCACGGGCATCGCAGTAAAGCGCGTTGACGGTGAAGTCCCGGCGCCTGGCGTCCTCCGCCCAGTCGGCGCCGAAGACGACGCGGGCATGGCGGCCGGAGGTCTCCACATCGCGGCGCAGGGTCGTCACCTCGAAGGTTTTGGCGTGGCCGCCGACTTTGGCGACGACGCTCACGGTGCCATGCTCGATGCCGGTGGGCACCACCTTGAAGCCGGCGGCCTCGGCCAGCGCGCGTGTCCGGTCCGGCGGCACATCGATCGCCAGATCCACCTCGCCCACCTCGCGGTCCATCAGGGCATCACGCACCGCGCCGCCAACGACGCGCACAGTGGCGCCCCCGGCCGACAGCGCCGCCAGCACCTTTTGCAGGGCCGGGTCGCGCAGCCAGCGGGCGCCGGCGAGGTCGGGTCCGTCAGCTTTCGGTGTTGAGGACATGGGCGTGTCGCCGGTTACTTGATCCGGCCCCGGGTGACCTTGCCGTCTTCGATCCGGGCGGGGACATAGGTGCCCTGGGGTCCATAGCCGCCAAAGGTCGCCAGCGCGACAAACCCGAGCGCGGCCACCACCACGGCCGAGACAAACAGCGGATAGACCGGCGCATCCCGCCAGAAGCCCTTGCCCATCCTTTGCCGGCGCACCAGCACGAGATAAGCGCCGTATACGGCGAAAGGCGCCAGAAACAGCAGCAGTTCAAAAAATAAAACCCGAATCATGGCCGATACAACCGATCATACATGTTCTTCAGAATTCCGGCGGTCGCCCCCCAGATGTAATGCTCGTTATAGGGCATAGCATAGTAATGGCGCATCACACCCTGCCATTTGCGCGACTGGCGCAGATGATTGTCCGGCGTCATCAGAAACGACAGCGGCACCTCGAAGACGTCGGACACCTCGCGCGGATCGGGCACGGGCGAAAATCGCGGCTCGACGATGCCCACGACCGGCAGCACCCGGTAGCCGGTCGCGGTCTGATAGGTGTCCAGCAGGCCGACAATGTCCACCTGCGCAGGCCCCAAGCCAACTTCTTCTTGCGCCTCGCGCAGCGCGGCTTCCACCGGCCCGGCGTCGCAGGGCTCGAGCTTGCCGCCGGGAAACGAAATCTGGCCGGGATGGGCCGGCAGGTCATCGCGCCGCCGGGTCAGCACGACATGGGCGCTCCCCTCGCGCTCCACCACCGGCACGAGGACGGACGCCGGCCGGATCGCACCCTCAAGAAGAATGCCGGACGGCGCGTCCGCGTTCAGGTCGTTGTCGCCGCGCCCGCCGGGCAGGGACACATCGAGCGCGGAGGCCGGCACCTCGAGCGTGAGATGGCGCGCGGCCGCATCGCGCAAGGCGTGAACGCTGTAGCGCCCATCGCCCGGAGACGGAGCGCCGGGGCCGGGTTTACACATCGAGCCGCTCCGCCTCCATCATTTTGAAAAAACACGCACCGCTCCACACCCCGAACCACTCGGTGCCGGCCACCGTCTCGGTCGTTCCAAGCTCCACCAGATCATAAAACAAGGCCCGGCTGACCAGCGCCTCCAGCCGCCCGCGCACCAGGACATAGGGCTTGAGGCCGTCGGTGCCGGCCTCGGTTTCAAAGCGCAGCGGGTGCTTCTCACTGGCACAGACCTCGTCGCCCACATTGGTGCCAAACCGCAACCGCTGCCCCCTGCCCGTGCCCTCGATCTTCATGCGGACCGCCACGAACGGCGCGTCATCGACCGCGATGCCGCATTTTTCGACCGGCGTGACCAGGTAGTGCCTGCCGTCCTCGTCGCGGCGCAAAACGGTGGAAAACAGCCGCACGAGGCGCTTTCGCCCGATGGGCGAGTTCATGTAATACCAGGTCCCGTCACTGGCGATGCGCATGTCGAGATCGCCGCAAAACGGCGGATTCCAGAGATGGACGGGCGGCAGTCCGCCGGCCTGTTGGCCAGCCGCGCCGACCTCGCCCAGCCCGCGCAGCGGTTCGCCGGGCGTCCTGGGGCGTTCGTCCTTGTTCGCTTTCCCGGCCATTCTTTTCAACCACCGCAGCCTTGAAATTGCCGTCTCTCCGGGCCACAAGTGAGGGAGCGCTCAATGCGTGAAAAGCCGCACGCGGCTTTTCACGCAGTTGTGCATCCTGGATGAAACGCAAGCAACTATAGTCAAAAGCCATGGCAAGCATCAACAAGGTGGAAAAAGACATCGCCCGCAAGCTGGAAAAAACCGGCGACAAGCTGGCCCGGGCGCGCGCCGCGGTCGGCGACATCATCTTCGGACAGGATATCGTGGTCGAGCAGACCCTGGCGGCCATATTGTCGGGCGGCCACGCGCTGCTGATCGGCGTGCCGGGGCTGGCCAAGACCAAGCTGGTGGCCACGATCGCAACCGTGCTCGGGCTTGATGACGCCCGCATCCAGTTCACGCCCGATCTCATGCCCGCCGACATAATCGGCTCGGAGGTCATGGAAGAAACCCGTGGCGGCAAGCGCTCGTTCCGGTTTGTCGAAGGCCCGCTGTTCTGCCAGTTGCTGATGGCCGATGAAATCAACCGGGCCAGCCCACGCACCCAGTCGGCCTTGCTGCAGGCGATGCAGGAGCTTCATGCCACCGTCGCGGGCGTGCGCCACAACATGCCCAAGCCGTTTCACGTGCTGGCCACCCAGAACCCGCTGGAACAGGAGGGCACCTATCCGCTGCCCGAAGCCCAGCTTGACCGTTTCGTGCTGCAGATCGATGTGCCCTACCCCGATCTGCAGGCGGAGCGGCGCATGCTGTTCGCCACCACCGGCAGCACGCACGACCAGCCGAAACGGGTGATGAGAACCGCCGACCTGCTGGCCGCCCAGCGGCTGGTGCGCCGCATTCCCATCGGCGACAAGGTCGTGGACGCCATCCTCGAGCTGGTCCGCAGGGCGCGCCCGGAACCGGACGCCAGCGCCGATATCCGTGAACAGGTCGCCTGGGGACCGGGGCCCCGCGCCAGTCAAGCGCTGATGCTGTCGATCCGCGCAAGGGCGCTCATGGAGCAGCGGCTGTCTCCCTCGATCGACGATGTCATCGCGCTCGCCGGTCCGGTCCTGCGCCACCGCATGGCGCTCACCTTCGCGGCGCGCGCGGACGGTATCACGGTGAGCGACGTCATCGACAGACTGTGCGGGGAATTGTGATGAGCGCCGCGCGATGATGGCGCCGGCGAAACCGGCGCTGCGCCGCGAAGGCGAACGGCTGGGGCACAAGCTGCCCCCCCTGATGGTCGATGCGGACCGGGTCGCGGTGACCGTCGCGCAAGGGCTGCACGGCCGCCGGCGGTCCGGCGTGGGGGAAACCTTCTGGCAGTATCACCGCTATCAGCCCGGCGATCCGGCTTCCGCCATCGACTGGCGCAAGTCGGCGCGCACGGATCACTTCCTGATCCGGGAAAACGAATGGGAGGCCGCCAACACGGTGTGGATCTGGGTCGATCAGTCGGCCTCGATGGCATTCAGATCCCACCTCGCCAGGATCACCAAGAAGGACCGCGCCATCGTGCTGGCGCTGGCGCTGGCCAATCTGCTGGTGCGCGCCGGCGAACGGGTCGGCAGCATTTCGGGCGAACTGAGCGCCTCGGCCAGCCGCATCGCCGTGCAGCGCCTGGCCGAGCAGTTGTTTCACGACGCCGGGAACAGCGAAACGCACGATTTCAGCCTGCCGCCGCGCATCGCCCTGCCGCGATTTTCGAACGTCGTTCTGTTCAGCGATTTTCTTGAGCCGGTGGACGAACTGGCGCAGCGGCTTTCAGCCATCGCCGGACGGGATATCGCGGGCCATCTGGTGCTGCTGCTGGACCCGGCGGAAGAAACCCTGCCCTATCGGGGCCGCACCGAGTTTCTGGCGGCCGAGACCGGCGCGCGGTTCATGGTTGGGCGGGCCGAGAAACTGCGCAAGGGTTATCTTGCGCGTCTCGCCGACCACAAGGAACAGCTGTACCGGCTCGCGCGGCGCCTGGGCTGGACCGTGACGCTGCATCACACCGACGGCTCGCCGGAGCACACCTTGATGTCGGTCTACACGACGCTGGCGGGCCGGCGCGTGCGGCGCTCCGCCCTTTCAAGCTCGCAAGCGAAAGTCTGATCCATGGGACTGATCGCCGGCATTGCATTTGACTATCCTTATGCGCTGGCGGCGTTGCTGGCGCTGCCGGTCATCTGGTGGCTGCTGCGTTTCACGCCGCCGGCGCCCGAGCGCATCCGGTTTCCGCCGTTGCGCCTGCTGCTTGGCCTGAAGGACCGCGAGGAAACCCCGCACAAGAGCCCATGGTGGCTGACGGCGCTGCGGATACTGGCCGCGAGCCTGCTCATTGTCGCGCTGGCGCAGCCGGTCCTCAACCCGAACCGGGGCCTGGGGGAGGCGAAGGGCGCGCTCATACTGATCGTCGATGACGGCTGGGCGGCGGCCTCGCGCTGGCCCGACCGGCTCAGGACGCTGCGCACTCTGGTGCGCGCGGCCGAGTTCAGCGCCCGGCCCGCCGTTCTCCTCACCACGACGCCGCACGGGCAAGCCCCCACCCCCGCTCCGGCAAATGCGCGCCTTGTCGCCGGGCGGATCGCGGCGCTCGCGCCCAGGCCTTTCAGGCCGGACCGCATGGCCCTGGCCGCCATCCTCAAGGCGCAATTCGCCACCGCCACCCCGCCCGGCATCGTCTGGCTGTCCGATGGCCTCGACTATGGACGCGCGGCGGAATTCGCCGGCGTTCTGGCCGGCCTCGGCGGCGGCAGGGCGGAGGTCACGATATTGAGCGACGCGGCGGGCGCCGGCGCGCTGGCGCTGTCGCCGCCCAAGGTCACCGACGGCGGTCTCGGGCTCACTGTTCTGCGCGCCGGTGCGCTCGGCCCCCGCGCCGGCAAGGTCCGGGCGATCGCGCTGGATGGCCGGGCTCTGGGCACCGGCAGCTTTGCCTTCAAAGCGGGGGAAACCAGTGCCGGGACGACGTTTTCCCTGCCGCTCGCCCTGCGCAATCAGCTTGCCAGACTGGAGATTGTCGATGAACGCTCGCCGGCGGCCACCTATCTTCTCGATGATCGCTGGCGGCGCAAGCCTGTGGGGCTGTTTGGCGGTGAAACCGGCGAGAACGCGCAGCCGCTGCTTTCGCCGCTATATTATGTCGAACGCGCCCTGCGCCCCTATGCCGAACTGCGCAGAGCCGTGCGCAAGGATGCCGACAGCGGCGTCAAACAGTTGCTCGACGACGGCCTGTCGATGCTGGTGCTGGCCGATGTGGGGCGGTTGCAGCGCCAGGATGAGCGGCGCGTGGACCGCTGGGTGCGCGCCGGCGGCGTCCTGCTGCGCTTTGCCGGGCCGCGGCTCGCCAATGCCAATGACCGTCTGATACCGGTGAAACTGCGCCGCGGCGACCGCGCGCTGGGCGGCGCCCTGTCGTGGAGCAAGCCGCAGACCCTGGGCGAATTTCCCACGAAAAGCCCGTTCTTCGGTCTGGCGCCGGGCAAACCGGGCGAAGTGACCGTCAACCGCCAGGTGCTGGCCGAACCGGTGCCCGGGCTGGAGGCGCGAACCTGGGCGCGGCTTGGCGACGGCACGCCCCTGGTCAGCGCCCAGTCGCGCGGGCGCGGCCTGGTCGTGCTGTTTCACGTGCCGGCCAATCCGGGCTGGTCGAACCTGCCGGTTTCGGGGTTGTTCGTTGAGATGCTGCGCCGGATCGTGGATCTTTCTGTCGGGGTCGCGACCACGACGGTGGCCGCCGAGCAGGCGCCGGTTGCGCGTCTCGCCGTGCTGGCGCCGCTGCGTTTGCTGGACGGGTTCGGCCAGCTTGCCGATCCCCCGTCCACGGCGCAGCCCCTTGTGCTTGCCGATTCTTTTATGGAAT
>JALURZ010000082.1:7572-15842 GCA_027058735.1 Hyphomicrobiales bacterium
CTTGCCGATTTCGCCACAACCCGCCCCTCGCCCGATCACCCCGCCGGGCTCTATGGCAGCGATGCCCGGTTGCGCGCGCTCAATATCGTGAGTGCGAAATTCCGCATGACCCCTTTGAGCCCCGCCATTCCGGCCGACCTTGAACAGGGCGGATATATCAGCAAGGAGGCCGTGGCGCTGAAACCGTGGCTGCTGCTGGCGGCGTTCGTCTTGTTGCTCATCGACGGCGTCGCCGTGCTGGCGCTGGGCGGCGCGCTGCGCCTTGCGCGGGCCGGCCAGGCCACGGCAAGCATCGCGCTGGTGCTCGCCGCGACCATGTCGCCGCCAGCCGCGCGGGCGCAGGAGCAGCCCGGCGCCAAGCCCCTCAGCCCGGAAATGCAGCGCGCCCTCAAGGCGACCCGCGAAACCCATCTTGCCTATGTGCGCACCGGCGACAGAAACGTGGATGCGATCAGCGAGGCGGGATTGCGCGGATTGAGCGATGTGCTGCGCGAGCGCACGGCGCTTGATCCGGGCAGTCCCATGTCGGTTGATATCGAACGCGATGAACTGACGTTTTTCCCGTTCATCTACTGGCCGGTCATCGCCGTCGCGCGCGCGCCCTCGCAGGCCGCCGTCGCCAAGCTCAACGCCTATCTGAAGAACGGCGGCACCATCCTGTTCGATACCCGCGACAACCAGCAGTCCTTCGGCGCCACCGTCTCCGATGACCTCATCACGCCGCAGACCCGGGCGCTGCGGCGCATTCTGGGGCAACTCGACATTCCGCCCCTCGAAGTGGTTCCGGCCGAACATGTCCTGACCAAGGCGTTTTATCTGCTGCAAAGCTTTCCCGGGCGCTGGAGCGGCGGGCAGCTGTGGGTCGAGGCGCGCACCGGCGCACGCGACGGCACCGACGACGCCTCGCGATTGCGCGATGCCGACGGGGTGAGCGCGATCATCATCGGCTCCAACGACTATGCCTCCGCCTGGGCGGTGGACGCGACGCGGCGCACGATGTTCCCGGTCGTTCCCGGCGGTCCGCGGCAGCGCGAATTCGCCTACCGCACCGGCGTCAACATGGTCATGTATGCGCTTACCGGAAACTACAAGGCCGACCAGGTGCATATTCCAGCCTTGCTGGAACGGCTGGGGCAATAGGGGGCGGCGATGCTGGATACCGTCACCTTCGCGCCGCTGATCCCGCTGTGGCTGCTGGGCGTTCTCGGCGCGGCGGCGCTGGCGCTGGGGGCGCTGCATCTGCGCCGTCATGTCGCCAACGGCGCGCTGCGCATCGCGGCCTTCGCCGCGGTGCTGGCCGCGCTCGCCAATCCGGTCATTCGCCACGAGGACCGCGACGCGCTGAGCGATATCGCCATCATCGTCGTCGATGAGAGCGACAGCCAGACCATCGATGGGCGCGCCGCGCGCACGGCGGCCGCGCGCGAAGCGGTCGCGAAACGGCTGAAGGATTTTTCCGACCTTGAGGTGCGCTGGGTCACCTACAGGCAGTCGGATGCCGGACCGGGCGGCGGCACGCAGTTGTTCAAGGCGCTGTCCGACGCCATGATCGGCGTGCCGCCCGAACGGTTCGCCGGCGCGCTGTTCATCACCGACGGACAGGTCCATGACGTGCCAAAGGAGATCGGCAACGCCACCCGAAAAGCCCCGCTTCACGCGCTCATCACGGGGCGGCGCAAGGAGGCCGACCGGCAGCTCGTGATCGAGCAGGCGCCCCGTTTCGCCATTGTCGGCCAGCAGCGCTTCATCAGCCTGCGGGTGACGGAGACCGACGCCCTTGCGGGTGCATCGCCCCCGGGGCGCACGGTCAAGGTCACGGTCACGATCGACGGCAGGACTTCGCGGGACTATCAGGTGCCGACCGGCGAGCGCGTGAATGTGCCCCTCACCGTCGAGCATGGCGGGCAAACGGTCGTCGAACTTGTGGCGGAAGCCGCGCAGGGCGAACTGACCACCCAGAACAACCGCGCCATCGTCACCACCCAGGGCATCCGCGAACGCCTGCGGGTGCTGCTGGTATCCGGCGAGCCCCATGCCGGAGAGCGCACCTGGCGCAATCTTCTGAAGGCGGATGCGGCGGTCGATCTTGTCCATTTCACGATTCTGCGCCCGCCCGAAAAACAGGACGGCACCCCGATCCGCGAACTGTCGCTGATCGCCTTTCCCACCCGCGAGCTTTTTTCGGAAAAGCTCGACGAATTCGACCTCATCATTTTCGACCGCTATCAGCGCCGTGGCGTGCTGCCGCTGATCTATCTGGTCAACGTGGCGAAATATGTCGAAGACGGTGGCGCGGTGCTGGCCGCCGCCGGGCCGGCGTTCTCCACACCGCTCAGCCTGTACCGCACACCGCTTGCCGATGTGCTGCCCTCGATCCCCACCGGCGGGGTCATCGAACAGCCCTTCCGCCCGGCGCTGACCGAGAAGGGCCGCCGCCACCCGGTCACCCGCGACCTCGGCAAATCGGGCCCGGGACCGGACAAATGGGGGCGCTGGTTCCGGCTCATCGATTCCACCGCCGAGCGCGGCGATGTCGTGATGTCGGGGCCGCAGAACAAGCCGCTTGTCGTGCTGGCGCGCTATGGCAAGGGGCGGGTCGCCCAGTTGCTGTCCGACCATGCCTGGCTGTGGGCGCGCGGCTATGACGGCGGCGGGCCGCAAGCCGAACTGCTGCGCCGGGTCGCGCACTGGCTGATGAAACAGCCCGACCTGGAGGAAGAAGCGCTCATCGGGCGTCAGAACGGCGCCGCGATCGCCATCGAACGGCGCTCCATGGCCGATACGGTGGCGCCGGTCGCCATCACCGGTCCGGCGGGAAAGAAATCCGAAATCACCCTGAAGCCGGCCGGCCCGGGGCTGTGGCGCGGCACATTCTCACCGGGGCGCCCGGGACTGTTCCAACTGGATGACGGCACGAAGTCGGCCATCGTTGCGGTCGGCGAACCGGACCCGCGGGAACGTTCCGACATGGTGTCCACGGACCGGAAGCTGAAGCCCGTTATCGCCCAGAGCGGCGGCGGCGCGTTCTGGCTGCGCGATGGCCAGAGCGACCCCGGCGCGATCACCCTGCCGCGCATACGCCGGGTTTCCGCCGACCGGCGCGCGGCGGGCGCCGGCTGGCTCGGGTTTCGCCGCAACGAGGCGTTCATCGTCAAATCAGCCGACGAGCGCGCCCTCATCGCCGGCCTGCTCGCGCTCGCGGTCATCTTGTCATTGCTCGGCTTCACCTGGTATCGCGAGGGTCGCTAAAGCCTGCGCGCAAGGTAAAGCAATCCTTAACATTCAGGATTAACAGGCCGTTAATCCACTTTGGATTATGCCTGCAACTTGTTGAATGTTAACGTTTCTTTAACCTGAGAAACCGGATGAGGGCGGTTTAACTCCCGCACCGTCCCGGCGCCATCATGCCGCTTGCCCCGGCGAACGAACCGGGCTGCAATTCCTGGTACAGCAGCCTGTCGGGGTCCCAGGGGCCGGGCATTTCAAGGCGCCCCGCCGGCACGACGGAAAAGCCCGCCTTGCCGTAATATGATGCATCGCCCACCAGCAGAACAAGCCGGTGGCCCTGACGTTTGGCGTGGTAGAGGCCATGAGCCATCAGCGCGCGCCCGAACCCCAGGCCGCGAACCGCCGGGGTGACCGCCAGCGGACCCAGCAGCAGCGCATCCGTCGCGCCGCCAATACAGATCGGCCAGAACCGGATGGTGCCGATGAGTGTGCCCGCATCGCGCGCGACAAGGGAGAGGCCGGGCACGGGCTTCGCGCCTTCGCGCAGCCGGTAGGACGTCTTGGCGCGCCGGCCCGGCCCGAATGCGCGGTCGAGCAGATGTTCGATGTCAGCGGAATCTTGCGGCGATTCCGCTTCGAGCAGGTAGGGGAAATCCAACATGAGACGCGGCCCTGGCCAAAACAAACGAGACCCCGGCGCCGCCGCCCGAAACCGGCCAATCCATATGATGCCGGTTTTCGGCAACTGCTTTGAGCACGAAGGCGTGCGCCAGCGGCTCCGCGCGGGGGCGGAGATATCACGGCGTTCTCATCGTCGCCGGAGCTGGTGGAACCGCGATGTCATTTGACAGCTTTTCGGGTTGCGTTATGGTCTGCACCTAGCACGCCTGCAGGCAACGGGTCCAGCGCAAACGTGTGCCGGGTGGTCACGGGCGGTCACGGGCGGTTTGGGGGCGGCGCAACGAATGGAACCGTAATCATGGGCATGCTGGTCGATGGCGTCTGGGTCACGGATGCGGCCTATGCCAGAAAGAGCGATGGCCAGTTTGTCCGCCGCCCATCGACCTTCCGCGACTGGATAACGCCGGACGGCAGCGCCGGGCCCGGCCAGCGGGCCGGTTTCAGGGCCGAGGCGGGCCGCTATCATCTCTATATTTCGCACGCCTGCCCCTGGGCCCATCGCACGCGGATCGTGCGCCGCGTGAAGAGGCTGGAGGACATGATCGGCCTGTCGGTCGTGCAATCGTTCATGGGCGAGGACGGCTGGGTGTTCGGCGATGAGCCGGGAGCCACTCGCGATACGCTCAACGGCGCGGACAAGCTGTCTGACATCTATCTGCTGGCCGATCCGGAATTCACCGGCCGGGTCACCGTGCCGGTGCTGTGGGATATCCAGGAAAAAACCATCGTCAGCAACGAATCGTCTGAAATCATCCGCATGTTCAATTCCGCGTTTGACGAGATCGGCGCGGACCGCTCCATCGACCTCTACCCGCAAGACCTGCGCGCGGATATCGATGCCATCAATGCGTCCGTCTACGAGACCGTCAATAACGGGGTCTACCGGGCGGGCTTCGCCACATCGCAGCAGGCCTATGACGATGCGGTCCAGGCATTGTTCGCAACGCTTGAGCGGATCGAGCGGCGTCTCGCCACCCGGCGCTTTCTGCTCGGCGACACGATAACGGAAGCCGACTGGCGGCTGTTCACGACCCTGGTGCGGTTCGACCCGGTCTATCACGGGCATTTCAAGTGCAATCTGCGCGCGTTGCGCGATTACGGGAATCTCTGGCCCTACCTGCGCGATCTGTATCAGGTGCCGGGAATTTCAGAAACCGTGAATATGGCGCATATCAAAGCGCATTATTACGCCAGTCATCTTCGCGTCAACCCGACCGGCATTGTTCCCGCCGGCCCGATCCTCGATCTCGATGCGCCCCACGGCCGCGACCGGCTCAGCCAGCGCCCAGCAGCCGTGACACGTCGGCCGGCCAGCCCAGATAGAGCACGGTGATATAGCTGACATAGCAGGCCAGGAAAAACGCCCCCTCGCGGCGGCTCAGCTTCTGGCCGCTCACCAGAACCGGGATCAGCACCAGAGAGGCCGCCAGCATGATCCAGACGTCAAACACGGCAATCTGGCCGCCCAGCGGGATGGGCGCAACCAGGGCCGCGCCGCCCAGCACCATGAGTATATTGGAAATGTTGCTGCCAACCGCATTGCCAAGCGCCATTTCGGGCTCGCCGCGCAAGGCGGCGATCACGGAAATGGCCAGTTCGGGCAGCGATGTGCCGATGGCCACAAGAGACAGGCCGATCACCGCTTCCGACACACCGAATGTGCGGGCAAGAGCGGAGGCCGCCTCGACCAGGGTGTCGGCGCCGAAGATGACCGCGCCGGTGCCGGCGATCAGCGCCGGCAAGGCGGCGACGAGCTCGGGCCGGATGCCGCTGAAATCCTCCACCTCGCGCGCGGTGAGTTCGGCGACACTGTCCGGGCCGCCCTCGTAGGGCGAACCGGTGCGCTCCGTAACATAGGAATAGACCACATAGGCGATGAACGCCGCGATCATCGCGCCGCCCCAATAGGCATTGAGGGAGCCGGTGAACGTCAGCCCGGCGAGCAGTCCGGACACCGCCACGACCGTCAGGCCGTCGCGGCGGATCATTTTCATTTCCGACCGGATCGGGGTGATGACCGCCGCGACCCCGAGAATAAGCAGGATATTGGCGATATTGCTGCCGATAACCGTGCCGCTGACGATTTCGCCCGAGCCTTTGAGCGCGGCGCTGACCGCCACCGTCAACTCAGGCGCGGATGTGCCGAAGGCCACCACCGTCAGCCCGACCAGCAGGGGAGGTACGGAAAACCGGCGCGATATGGCCACAGCGGCACGCACCAGAATGTCGCCCCCGGCGATCAGCAGAACAAATCCGAACACGAGTTGCAGATAGATCATGGGAGGAGCACCGCCGGGCGTTCAGGACATCGTGCCACCGAATCGCCGGTGGGCTGGAAATTCGGCATATTGCCTACCACAGGACGTCGGGCGGCGCATCGTTGGATATTTCGGCAAGGCGGCGCCTGACGGCGGCAACGGTGGCGGCGGGCAACGCGTGTGCCGGGAAAAAACCGGTTTCCGCGATTTCCAGCGATTTGCGCGGCGGGTCGTTCGCCTGCACCCAGTCTTCGACAATGAACAGCGCCACATGATCGCGCGCGAAGTGCCGGAAATTGCCATAGACGCCAAACAGCGCCGGGCGGCCCTCCGCCCTGATGCCGGTTTCCTCAAGCAATTCCCGCACGGCCGCCTGTTCCAGGGTTTCACCGCCATCCACGCCGCCGCCCGGCAGATGCCACCCCGGCGCATAGGTGTGGCGCACCAGCAGCACGCGGTCCTGCTCGTCCCTCACAACGACCCGCACCCCCAGGGTCTGGCCGCGGGTCAGCCGCCACCAGGGCCGGGCAAGGCGTGTGAGCAGGGGCCAGAAAAATCGCGATGCACCCATGCCGGCCGGTTTCCGCCGGGTCAGGATTTGCCGTCGGGCCGGCAATAGCGGCGTGTGCGCCCGGTGGCGAACTTGCGCGCCAGTTCCTTCACAATGCCCGCCTGGCGCTCAAGCTCGCGGTCCGGCATGCGCGGATAGCACGGCAGGATGACCAGATCGTCAAGCGCACTGCGCGCGCAGGCGGGATCGAGATCGGGGCGCCCGGGCGGCGCATCGACCGTCTTGGAGCGCGAAAGCACCGCACTGCTGAACCCGTGCTTGCGCAACCCGTCAAGAAAGCCGGCCGGGTTTTCCGCCAGGATCGGATAGACCCAGTAGTTGTGTGTCGGGTTGTGCTGGGCCGGGAGAACCACGCTGCCGTCCAGCAGGTGGGTAAGTTTCCGGCCCGCGCGCGCATAATCGGACATGTCGCCGCGCTCGTGGCGCTCGATGCGCCTCCACATCAGCGCCAGCAGCGCGGCGGAAGGCTGGTAGCGCAATTTCCTGAACCCGGCCAGCCGGGCGACATTGCGCACACGATCGCCGACCGTGCTGTCGAAACTTCCCCCCGTCGCCTTGATGCGCCTGTTGATCAGCGCCATTGCCGGGCGGGTCAGAACGAGCTTGAAGGCGGCGAATTTCACCAGGCGCGCGGCCTGATCGCGCGCCGTCTGCCGGGGATAGGCCGCCTGAATGGCGCGCAGCTTTTCCAGAAACGCCTTGTCCCTTGCCCGCAACAGCGCGCCGCCCAGCGCCGTTGCGATTTTCAGCGGGCCGAAGCTGAACGCGGACAGATCGGCCAGGGGATGGCCCGCATAGGCGCGCCCGTCAAACGCCTGCGCGCAATCCTCGAAGACGAACAGGCCATGTTCGCGCGCGCACTCGAACACGGGCGCCACGTCAACGCGCGTTCCAAACAGGTGCGCCATGACGAACACCCTGGATCTTGGCGTGATCGCCTTCTTGAGCCCGTCCGGGCTCGGTGCCATGTGGTCGATATCCAGATCGACCGGCACCGGCTGCAGCCCGTGTTTCCTGGCGATATTGACCATGCCCCTGATATTGAGGGCGGAAAAGATCACCTCATCGCCCGGCTCAAGATCGAGCGCCTGCAAGACGAGGTCGAAACCGCTGCGCACCGAATAGGCGGCCATGGTCTCGCTGCCCGGCCAATAGGACTCAAGCGCCCCGAGAACCGCCTTGCGGCGCGAAGGAAAAACGGTCGCGATCAGCCCGGACAAAAGGTCGCGCCAGCCGATCCGAAGTTGCAACGGAGCCCACATGGGAATTAATCTGCATTGGCAAGTGAGAGTACAGCGCGACCCTAGACTGAATCAGACGCCGGTGCCAAGAGCGTTGCGGATGGCCGCGGGCGGGCCGCCGGTCGGGCGCAGGCGGCGCGGAACAAGCGCTGGAGGAACGGGAAAACGATCATGACGGCGAGCGCGCACGACAGAAACCACCCCACCTTGCTGCAGCGCTTCCAGATGCAGCGCAGGCGCCGCGTCAAGCGGTTCGGCAAGAATTTCATCCGCCGGCTCAATGACTTTATC
>JALURZ010000082.1:15852-33894 GCA_027058735.1 Hyphomicrobiales bacterium
CTTTATCGCACGGCAGTCGCTGGTGGCGGACAGGCCGGTCTATGATGCCGCCGAGTTCCCCGATCTCAGGCCGCTGGAAGACAACTGGGAACTGGTACACAAGGAACTGCTGGCGATTTTGAAACATCGCGACCTGATCCCGGCTTTCCACGAGCTTTCGCCCGACCAGAAGAAAATATCCAAGGGCGACAACTGGCGCACGTTTCCGCTGTTCGGCTTCGGCACCAAGGCGGAGCAGAACTGCAAGCTGTGCCCCGAGACGGCGCGGCTGCTGGAACAGGTCCCGAACATGCAGACCGCCTTTTTTTCCATCCTCTCGCCGCATTACCACATCAAGGCGCACCGCGGCGTCACCAAGACCCTGCTGAGGTGCCACCTTGCCCTCATTGTGCCCAAGGAGGCGGGCGCCTGCCGGATGCGGGTGGGCGATGTCACCTTTGAATGGAAGACCGGCAGGGCGGTCGTGCTGGATGACACCTATGATCACGA
Organism: Hyphomicrobiales bacterium; assembly: GCA_027058735.1. GTDB lineage: Bacteria > Pseudomonadota > Alphaproteobacteria > Rhizobiales > JALURZ01 > JALURZ01. Next base: position 16,342 of record JALURZ010000082.1, read on the forward strand.
GGTGTGGAATGATTCGAACGAGGAGCGGGTCGTGCTGTTGTTCGATTTCGACCGGCCCATGAAGCTGCCCGGGCGGTTGCTGAACCGTTTCTTTATATCGCTGTTGCGGCTGACGGCCTATTACAAGGACCCGATGAAGAATATCGCCGCTATCGAGAAACGCTTCAACGCGGCCATGGCGCAGGACGCCTGACATCCGCATTTTCCCTTTCCAGGCCCGGACGCGGCGCTGGTAATGTGCCCAAATCACTGATATCAGATAGCATCTGCATCGATCAGATGGAAAAGCGCGGTGGAGCGGTCCGCCAGGCGCGTATTCGTTTGCTGTCCATGGTCACGCGTCAATGATCGGCATCTTGAAAATTTTTTTCGGCGCCGAAGGAACCCGCCCGTTTCTGGTGCTGCTGCTGCTGGTGCTGGCCGGTTTCGCCGAAGCCCTCAGCCTGACGACGCTGCTGCCCACGATCGCGGAAATCAGCGGACGCGGCGGCGAGACCTCCAGCGCCGGCGCGTTCATTTTCAAAATGCTTACGGATATCGGCCTGACCCCCAGCATTCCGGTGCTCATCGTGATCGTGGTCGCCGGCCTGTGCGTCAAGGCCGTCTTGTCTTTCGCCGCGCTCAGCTATGTGGGCTTCGCCGTTTCCGAGGTGGCGACGGGGCTGCGCAAGCGGCTGATACAAAACCTGATGAAGGTGCGCTGGGCCTATTTCAAGGAAAAGCGCGTCGGCCAGATCGCCAATTCGATCAGCAACGATGCGACCCGCGCGGGCACGGCCTATCTGACCGCGGCCAAGACGCTGACTTTCCTGCTTCAGGGGCTGGTCTATGTGGTGGTCGCGTTCATCATTTCGTGGCGGCTGGCCATTCTGGGAATAATCGCGGGCAGCGCCTTGATCGCGATCATGAGCGCGCTGGTCAAAATGTCGAAAAGGGCGGCCCGCAACCAGACCGCGCGCACCTCCGATCTGGTGACCTTCCTTTCCGATACGCTCCACAACATCAAGCCGATCAAGGCGATGTCGCGTCAGGAGACCTTTGCAAGATTTCTCGACAACCGCACCAGACGGCTGCGAAAGTCGCTGCGCAAGCAGGTCATTGCCGCGCAGGCGGTGATTTACGGCGAGGAGGTGTTCATCGCCATCGTGCTGGGCGTCTCGATCTATCTGGCGACGGTCCACTGGGGCGTCCCGATATCGGAACTCGTCGTGCTGGGCATCATCTTTTACCAGGTGGTTTCGATCATCGGAAAAATGCTCCGGTTCCTGCAAAAGTCATTCGAATATGAAAGTGCCTACTGGGCCGTCTACCGGCTGGTGGAGGAAACCCGCCAGGTCGGCGAACGGCGCACGGGCACCAAGACGCCGACCCTCTCCAGTGGCTGCGTTTTCCGGAATGTTGCGTTCGATTTTCCCGACACCGATGTGCTGCGCAACGTGAATATTGAAATCGATGCCGGCGGCATCACCGTTCTCAGTGGCGTGTCCGGCGCCGGCAAGACGACGATTATTGATTTGCTGCTGGGGTTCTATGAACCCGACAAGGGCGAGGTCCTTGTCGATGGCGTGGCCCTGGGCGAGCTGGATATTGACAAATGGCGCCAGAAGATCGGCTACATCCCGCAGGAGCTCACACTGTTCAACGACAGCATTTTCGCCAATGTGACGCTGGGCAACACGGGTTTCGGCAAGCTCGATGTTGAAATGGCGCTGCGGGAGGCCGGCGCCTGGAATTTCGTCAAGAAACTGCCGCGCGGCATGATGAGCGGTGTCGGCGAACATGGCGCCAAGCTGTCCGGGGGACAGCGCCAGAGGATCGCGATCGCCCGCGCGCTGGTGACCAAGCCCAACCTGCTCATTCTCGATGAAATCACCAGCGCGCTGGATCCCGAGACGGACCGCGAGGTCTGCGAAAACATTCAGAAGCTGGCGGGCCAGTACACCATCTTCAGCATCACCCACCGGCCCACATGGCAGAAGATCGCAACCCGCCTGTACCACATTGACGGCGGCCGTGTTGCACGCTCGAAGCCCAAGACCGTAACGGCGGCGAGCGCGTAAGCGCCCGCATTTTTCGAACATCTCGGGATGCCTGATCATGGCTTTTTCTGCAAATCAATCGACCATCGGCGATATCCACGTCCGCGAAGTTGCCGGCAGGCGCGATATCGACCGGTTCATCAAGCTGCCGCATTCCATTTACGGCCCGGACGACAACTGGATCGCGCCACTCAATTTCGAGCGCAGAGAACACATCAGCGCAAAAAAGAACCCGTTTTTCGAGCATGCCGAAGTGGCTCTCTTTCTGGCCTACAGGGGCGCGACATGCGTCGGGCGCATATCGGCGCAGGTTTGCAGGCTGCATCTGGAGACCCACAATGACGGCGCGGGATTTTTCGGCTTTATCGAAGCGATCGACGATGCGGCCGTGTTCGAAGCGCTGTTCGAAACAGCAGGCGCCTGGTTGCGCGCGCGCGGCATGAAACGCATCCGCGGGCCGTTCAGCTTTTCGATCAACGAGGAATCCGGCCTGCTGATCGATGGTTTCGACCGCCCCCCCTTCGTGTTCATGGGACACGCCAAGCCCTACTACGCCCGCCACATAGAAGCCCTGGGGTTCAAGAAGGCCAAGGACCTGGTCGCCTATGACTACAGCTCCACCTTCCAGATGTCGAAACAGGCTGAAATGCTGTGCCGGCGGGCCGGGCGCGTCGACAAGGTCCGGTTTCGCAATGTGCGCATGAACGATGTCGCCAATGAGGTCGATCTGATCAACGACATCTTCAACGATTCCTGGTCGGAAAACTGGGGGTTCGTTCCCATGACCCGGCGCGAGCTTGAAGAGATGGGCAAGAATCTCAAGCTGCTGGCCCGCCCGATTTCCATAAAATTCGCCGAGCTGGATGGCGAGGCCGTCGCCTTTGGCGTCGCCCTGCCCAATCTCAACGACATGATCAGCGATCTCAACGGGCGCCTGTTGCCGTTTGGATGGGCCAAGCTGTTATGGCGCGTCAAGATGCGGCGGCCCGATCCGATCCGCGTCGCGCTGCTGGGCGTGCGCAAGAAATACCAGCGCGGCCTTACCGGCTCCGCCCTGGCGCTGGGTATTATCGACGCGATCCGCACAAGCCACAGCGAGAAGGGGCCGTTCACCGCGGAGCTGTCCTGGATTCTCGAAGACAACGGCGGCATGCGCCGGATGATCGAAATGGTCGGCGGACGGGTCTACAAGACCTACCGCATCTATGAGCGTGCCCTGTGATCCCATGGCCCGGGCGCGCTATACCGCCATATTGCTGGCCGGCAGCCGCGGACCCGACGATCCCATGGCGCGCTGTTTCAGGCGCGGGCACAAATGCCTGATCGAGGTCGCCGGACGCCCGATGATCGCCCATGCGCTGGCGACACTTGCATCCTCGCCGCGCATTCGCGATGTCGTCATTTCGATCGAGCGGCGCGAACTTCTTGAAGACGAACCATCGCTCGAAACGCTGCTGAATGGATCCAACATCCGGATATCGCAGGCCGGATCAACGATATCCCGGAGCGTGGAACGCGCGATCGGCGCGAGCGGCGGCGCGTTTCCCTTTGTGCTCACAACAGCGGATCACGCGCTTCTCACAAACGAAATGCTCGATCATGTCTGCGCGGCGGCGGATACCTCTCAGGCCGACATTCTCATCGCCCTGGCGCGCTCTGAGACCATCGAGGCGCGTTATCCAGAGACGACCCGCACCTATCTGCGATTTGCCGACGGGCAGTATTCGGGATGCAATCTTTATGTGTTCAACACCGCGCATGCGCGCAAGGCGCTGGATTTCTGGCGTCAGATCGAGCGCCGCCGCAAATCCCCGTGGCGGCTTGTCCGCTCCCTTGGCGTGCGCGCGCTGTGGGCCTATGTGTCGGGCCGCCTTTCGACGGAAGACGCCATGACCCACGCCTCGCGCATGCTGAGGGCGCGCATCGAAATCGTCGACATGCCGTTTGCCGAAGCCGCGATCGACATAGACAGACCGGACGATCTGAAGCTGGTCGAGCAGATTCTCGCCAAGCGTGCGCAGCTACCACTTTGAAACAAGCAGACGGGCTTCCTGCAGATCGACGGGGAAATCGACCTCGCACCATTCATTGCCGTCGATGGAGCAGACCCGCACGTCGGTGGTTTTCGCCAGCATGCCGATGGCGGAGGGGAACCACTGGCGCAGGCCGCCGGGATCGAGCATCGCCTTGTGCAGAACCTCCGCATAGCGCGCCGGCCCCTCGTCGCAGAAACGGTAGATGCCGACCGCTTCGGCATTCACCGCTTCCAGCGGCAGGGTCTTGCCGATTTCGGTCAGCCGGTCGCCGTCCAGCATGACCTTCATGTCGTCATTGTCATATTCGTCCTTGTGCGCTATGGCGGCGGTGACCGGGGCCCGGGGCGCTGCCAGCAGATCCTCCACCATGCCGGCGCGAAACAGGTTGTCGCCATTGACCTGAATGAAGTCGCCATCCATCTCGTGACGCGCCATCCAGCAACTGGCCAGATTGTCGGCGACCGCATAGAAAGGATTGTAGAGCGTGCGGATCGACAGCCCCGGATTGCGCGCCTCCACCTGGCCCAGAACATCGTCCATGACGTCGGCGCGATACCCCGTCAACACAACGAACTCGGCGACGCCGCATGCGGCGAAGGCGTCGATCTGGCGCTCGATCAGACGGCGGCCGCCCACATCAAGCAGGGCTTTGGGGATTTCCTCCGTCAGCGGCAGCAATCGCTTGCCCTGGCCTGCTCCCAGGATCAGGACTTTCACGTGACGATGCCTCTATTTCTGTTACAACGCTGCTGAGGGTGGCCACTCAATGGCATTTCGCATGGCACGAGTCAACGCAAAGCACCGTGCGCCAGAAACCGGAAAAAACGCATGTTCGTTCTTGCTCATCTGTCCGATACGCACATAGCGCCATTGCCGCGCGTTGCGCTCGGCGACGTTTTCGGGTTGCGCAAAATCAAGCGTCTGACCGGCCTTGCATCCTGGAAGTTGAGCCGCCGTTCCATCCACCGGCGCGAGGTGCTGGACGCGCTGCGCCGCGATCTTGTGGAGCAGGCCCCCGATCATGTCGTACTGACCGGAGACCTGGTCAATATTTCGCTGCCCGAGGAATTCTCCAGCGCCCGCGAATGGCTGCAAGCCTTCGGCAAGCCCGACTGGATCAGCGTCATACCCGGCAATCATGATGCCTATGTGCACGTGCCCTGGGACCGGTCGCTGGGGCAATGGCAGGCCTATATGTCGGATGAGCGCGCCGGGACCGGCCCCGGCGGCGGCCCCGCGCGCGCCCGGTTTCCCTATGTGCGCCGGCGCGGCGATATCCTGATTGCCGGGCTGTCCAGCGCCGTTGTGACGCCCCCCTTCTACGCCAGCGGACGGCTTGGGCCGGACCAGCTGGACAGGCTGCGCGTCATTCTTGAACAGGCCGCCGGGGAGCGCCCCGCACCGTTGCGCGTTGTGCTTGTTCATCATCCGCCGCTGACCGGCCTCAACACCGCGCGCAAGGCGCTTGAGGACGCCGCAGCCTTCGAAGCCGTCATGCGCCGCACCGGCGCCGGTCTGATTCTGCACGGCCACAATCATCGCGACATGGTGACCTGGTTCAACGGGGCGGCGGGGCCCATCCCCGTCGTCGGGGTTGCTTCGGCATCGGCCGGCATCGTCCACCATGGCAGGCCGCTTGCCCGCTACAATCTCTATCGGATTGCGCGCAAGGCGAACAAATGGTCCATACAGGTGACGGAGCGGGGGCTGGATCAACCGCCCGGTGCGTTCAAGACGATCCGGCGCTACCCCCTGGCGGGCCCGGGCGCGGGCTGAGGCGCCCTGAGTTGTGGCCATTTTATGGCCGCATATCACGGGCATTCAGGTCGCCGGACCCCGCCCTGAAAGAGGACTTTCATGGCCAACGCGACGATGAAGAATTTCGGATATCCCGAAACTCTGGTGCACGAATACGAGCACTGGTGCGTGCTGCTGCGCCCGGCCCAGGCCACGCTCGGCGCGCTGGTGCTGGTCTGCAAGGATGAGGCGGAAGCCTTTTCAGCGATAACACCTGAAGCTTTCGGCGAACTGGCGGGCGTCGTGGCCGATATCGAACGCGGCCTGAATGGGTTTCGCCCCTACCGGAAAATCAACTACCTGATGCTGATGATGGTGGACCGCGACGTGCATTTTCACGTGATCCCGCGCTATGATCGCGCGCAGGTGTTCCAGGGCGTTGAATTTCCCGACCCCGGCTGGCCGAAACTGCCTGACCTGGGTGCGGCGGTGAGCCTCGATGAAGCACTCAGGCCGGCGCTGGTGGCGGCTTTGAAAAAGCACTGGAGCGCGTGATCGCGGGCAATCGGCAATGCGCATCAGCACCACATATATATTGCGCCAGATCGTCACCCCGCTCGCGGCCGCAATCGCCATCGGTCTGGCGGTATTGCTGGCGGACCGCCTGGTCCGCCTCCTTGAAATCACGCTCGGCAAGAAAAGCGCGTTCAGCGTGGTTTTTGAAATGCTCGCCTATCTTGTCCCCCACTATCTGGGGGTGGCACTGCCGGCCGCGTTTTTTCTCGGATTGCTGTTCGGTTTCAGCCGGCTGAGCAAGAACAGCGAAATCGATGCCTTTTTCGCCGGCGGCATCGGCCTGCATCAACTGATTGTTCCAGCCTTGCTGTTGTCCTTGTTCTTCACCGGCGCGGCGGCGGTTCTGTTCGGCTATGCCCAGCCGCACACCCGCTATGCCTACCGCGCCATCATTCACGCGGTACGCAATGTCCAGATATTCTACCTCGCCGAAGAAGGCGTGTTCATGCGCGCTGAAAACCACACCTTCATCGTCGATGAACTGCTGCGCAAGTCGAACAAGTTCAAACGCGTCTTCGTCTATTATGATCGCGGCAAGAAAGGCGGTGAGGCGACCACCGCTGAAAGCGGGGTGCTGATCGAGATAGACGGGGAGCCCCGCCCCGTGCTTCGGCTCAAATCGGGGAGCCGGCTCACCATCGCAGGCGCGGTCGACACCCGGGCGAACGCATTGCTGCCGCGCCATTCGACCGCCGCGTTCAACCTTGTGGACACGCCCCTTGGCGCAATCGAAAACACCAGATTTCGAAGGCGCGGACAGAGCCAAAGAGAGCTTACGCTGCCTGAACTTGTGCGATCTATCGAAAGGCCGCCCACAGGCGTCAGCCGCGCCGAGATCACCTCGGAACTGCATTTGCGGATCATCAAGATCCTGACCGTTCTCATTCTGCCGATCCTCGCCGTCCCGTTCGCCATGCAGGGCGCGCGAAGACAGCGGCCCTACGGAATTGCGATGGCGCTCATAATCGTCATCGTCTACTACGAATTGATCGAACAGGGCGCCGTTCTCGTCAGGCAGGGCAAGGCGTCGCCACTGCTGGTCCTGTGGCCGATATTCGCGGCGTTCGTGGCATTTTCGTGTCTGCGATTTTACCGGCGGTGTTTTCAGATGCGCCCGGACGGGCTGGAGCGGGTTTTCGACGCCATCACGATCAGTATTGCGAAGTTGCGCGCTCTGAAACCGGGGTTGAGAAAAACATCATGATGCGCACCATCGCCTTACTGCTGACGCGGATGCTGCTGGCCCGCTTTGTCTTTATTCTCGCCGGACTGACCGTATTTGTCCTGATGCTGGAACTGGTGGGCAATAGTGACCGCATCCTCGAATTGCACGACCAGAAACTGTCGGGCCTCATGATCTATGCCTTCACGCGGGCGCCCGGCGTCGCTGCGGAGTTTGTCGCCATCAGCACATTGCTGGCCGCGCTGCTCATGCTGACGGACATTACGCGCCGCAGCGAACTCGTCGCGATCTGGAGCACCGGCATTTCACAGTTTGGCGTTCTGCTGGCGCTGGTTCCCAGCGCACTCATTATCGGCGGCTTTCAGTTCTGGCTTTCGGATCGCGCGGTGCCGGCCGCGGCGCCGCAGCTCTACGAATGGGGCATTGGAGATTACAGCCCCGCCAAGCTCAATGTCAGTGATGGCGATCCGATCTGGCTGAGATCCGGCCGCGATATCCTGTATGCCAAGAGCAGCAACAAGGACGCAACCCGGCTCGACGACATCAAGATTTTCCGGCGTGACGCGCAAGGCATTCTGCTTGAACAGATCGTCGCCTCGCGCGCCACGCTGGTGCGCGGGCGGTGGCGGCTCAAAGACGCTGTCGTGTTCTACAACAACGACCAGCCGCCAAGCCGGCTTGGGGATATGGTCTATTCGGGAACGGTCCGGCCGGCCGCCGTGGGCAAGCGCTCGGGCAATCCCGACCAGATGTCGATCGCCGATCTGAACCTGTTCGTCAATAATGCCGGATTTGGCATCCGCCCGGCCTATGTCTATTCGACCTGGCTGCACAAGCGGCTGACCCTGGTCGTTTCCGCCGCGCTGATGATCCTGATTGCCGTGCCCCTCGCGCACCGGTTCCGGCGCGGCGGCGGCCTTGGCGCGCTTTTTGCGGTCGGCGTTGTCATGGGGTTCGCGTTTTTTGTTTTTGACGGTATTTCCCTGACCATGGGCGAACTGGGCTTTTTGCCCCCCTGGCTGGCGGCCTGGACGCCGGTGCTGGTGTTCGCCAGCATTTCGGGAACCATCGCGTTTCGCCAGGAGACCTTGTGAGCGCCGCCATACTCCGCTATTCCATGTGACCGCCTCCTGGACCGCGAAGGGGCATCGCCCATGGCCGATGCCCGCCTCACCCGCTCATCCGCACCAAACCAGGACTTTGCCTGTGGCCGAAATCACGCGAAAGCAAGAGAGGGGAAACACCCGCCGGCCCGGCGGCGGGCGGGGCGCGATATCGTTCTGCATGATCGGCGGCGAAGGCGAACGGATCTGGGGGGGCACATTGGCGCAACGGGCGCGGCGCGCCTTCGCGGAGCATGGAATCCGTGATGAAATCCGTGAAAGCGACATCAAGACGGCCACCGGGCCTGTCATATTGCTGCGCGCGGACGCCATCGTGGACCCGCCCCTGATCGCGGCGCTGATCGAACGGCCGGGAACCGCTCTCGTGGCGGAAAATACAGCCGGCGCCCCGGTGCCCGCGGCCGTTCATGCGCCGGCGCGCCAGACCGCTGCCGGTCTGGCGCTCCTGAAAACAGGGCGCGGCGGCGGCTTCGAGTTCGCCCGTGCCGATCAGCTTGGCGCCGGCTTCTGGAAAAAGCTGCGCAAGCGCCAGACCCCTTATGTGTTGCTGCTGACGCCGGACAACCGGCGCCAGGTCGAATGGCGCATGTTCATGGGAACCTACAAGGGTGCGACTGATTTCGTGACCAAATATTTCTGGCCATGGCCGGCATTTCACCTCACCCGTGCCCTTGCGCCGCTCGGCGTCACCCCCAACATGGTCACCGCGCTCAGCGCCGTCTTCGTGGTGGCTGCGTATTTTCTGTTCCTGAACGCCCATTGGTGGGCGGGACTGGCCGCGGCCTGGGCGATGATGTTTCTCGATACGGTCGACGGCAAGCTGGCGCGGGTGACCCTGACATCCAGCAAGTGGGGCGATATTTTCGATCATGGTATCGACCTCGTCCACCCGCCGTTCTGGTATGCGGCCTGGGCAATCGGCCTTGCCAACACGCCTTATGCGCTGAGGCCGGCTGTATTCTGGTGGACTCTCGGGATCATCCTGGCGGGCTACCTGCTGCAACGCATCATGGAAGGCGTGTCCATCAGGGCGCTGGGGCTGGAGATCCATATCTGGCGCAGGATCGACACGCTGTTTCGCCAGATCACCGCGCGGCGCAATCCCAATGTCGCGATATTGACAATCAGCGTTGTGTTCGGCCGGCCGGATGCCGGGCTGATCGCGGTCGCCTGCTGGGTCGCCCTTTGCCTGGTGCTGCATGGCTGGCAACTGGCCCACGCCCTCATCACCGCGCGCCGGGGGCCGATCACCTCGTGGATGGTGGAGCAAGACGGCTAGCATGACCCTTGGCATCATCATCAATCGGCGTTCCAGGCAGAACCGGAAACACCCAAGTCCGTTGCCGGATCTTTTCGCCTCCGATGACAGCGTGATCATCGGACAAATGGATGGCATCGAAACCCTGCCCGGGCTCATGCGCATGATGGCCGGCGCCGGGGCCGATACCCTTGCGGTGAGCGGCGGCGATGGCACCGTGCAGGCGATCCTGACCGAACTGGTTGAAGGGACGGCTTTCGCGCGCGACCGGCCCCGTCTTGTCTTGTTGCCCCACGGCAATACCAATATGACCGCGGCCGATCTCGGGTTCGAATCCACCAACCCGCAGGACCTGCGCAAACTGTCCCGGCTGGACCCGCGAGACGATGCCGGTCTTGTTGTCAAGTCCCGCCCCACGGTCTGTGTCGAGAACCCGGCCGGCGGCGGCCCGCAACACGGCATGTTTTTCGGCTCCGGCGGGCTTTACCGCGCGGTAGTCAAGACCCAGAAACTCATTCACCCGATGGGGCTGGAGGGCACCTGGGCAACCGCCTTGGCCGTCGCCGCCACCTTGCTGCGCGCCCTCGCCTTGCGCAACCGCAAGGACCCCGGGCGGGTCTATCAGGCAACGCCGATGACCATTCACGCGGACGGCGCGGTGTTCGCCGACGGCGACCAGTTCCTGTTTTTGGTCACCGCGCTGGAGAAGCTGATCAACGGGTCGAGACCGTTCTGGCCGCGCTCGCTGGGCGCCCTGCGCATGACCGCGATCGCCTTTCCGGTGCCAAACAAAGTGCGCTCCGCCTACAAGATCATGTATGGCGGCGATGACCGCGATCTCGATCCCGCCATCTTCCGCTCGGCCGGCGCAAACAGGATCGCGCTTGCCACATCCTCGCCGTTCACCCTTGACGGGGAGTTTTTCGAGATGCCGCACGATGCGCCGCTGCGGGTGACCCGCGGCCCCGAATTCCGCTATGTTTGCGGCCTGAAGGAACAGTTGGCCTGAAATGTCCCACACCGGTAGCCATGGCCGATCATAGCCGCCTGGACAGCATCGTCGCCCGGACCCTGGCCACGGCGGCGCCCGCGCCGGTCGCAACAATCGGCGAGGATATTCTGCGCCGCCACCCGCGAGGCGTGAGCGGACTGCTGGCCTATGGCTCGTGCCTGCGCGGTGTGGAGACGAGCGAAAGCCTCGCGGATTTTTTTCTTCTTGTATCCGACTATGGCTCGTTTCACGAAAGCCGGCTTTCCGCCATGATGAACCGGCTCCTTCCGCCCAATGTGTATTATCACGAAATGGAGCGCGCCGCGGTGCGCCTGCGCGCCAAATATGCCGTGGTGTCGCTCGATCAGTTTCGCGCCCGGGTGTCGCGCGGCACGGCGAACCCGTATTTCTGGGCGCGCTTCGCGCAGCCCTGCGCGCTTCTGTATGCGGCCGATGAACGCGCCGAACGCGAGATCCGCCTGGCCATCGCCGACGCCATTGAAACGGCGCTGTGGCACGCGGCGCCTCTGGCGGGCGAAAATGCGCGGCCCGAAGAACGCTGGGCCGCGTTGCTGTGCCACACCTATGCCACCGAACTGCGTTCGGAAAGCGGGAACCGGGCCGCGCAGATCATCGGGCAAGATCCCGAATATTACGTGGCGGTGACCGGCGCTGCGGGCAAAGCGGCGGATGCCGCGCCGCCAACCGGCTGGTTCATGCGCCGTCTCGCCGGCAAGGGGTTGTCCCTGCTGCGGTTGATCAAGGCGGCCTTCACGTTTCAGGGGGGCATCGACTATCTTGCCTGGAAGATCGCACGCCATTCCGGCGTCGCATTCACACCGACCCCCTGGCAGCGCCGCCACCCGATCCTGGCCTCGATCTGGCTGTTGCCGAAACTCTATTTCAAGGGCGGCGTGCGCTAGGCGCTTGCCGCCGCATCGCCCGCAGCGCCGGCCACCACCTTTGCGAATAGCGAAATGATGGTGTCGATATCCTGCTCGCTATGCGCCGCCGACACGCTGCAGCGCAGCAGGCAGGTATTGTTCGGCGTTCCCGGCGGCAGGGCCAGATTGACATAGACGCCGGCTTTCAGAAGCGCATCCCACATGATGACCGTCGAAGGTTCATCGCGCACCCGCACCGCGATCACCGGCGATACCTCATCGCAGCACAGTTCAAGCCCAATGTCCCTGAGCCCCGTGTGCAGCCGCGCCGAATTGCGCCGCAAGCTATCGCGCAATTCCGGCCTTGCATCCAGCACGCGGACCGCCTGCAGGGTGGTTGCGATCGAGGCCGGCGAGGGAGAGGCGGTGAACATATAGGCGCGCGTCGCATATCGGATGAACTCGAAATCGGGGTGATTGCTGGCGCCGAACCCGCCGATGGCGCCAAAGCTCTTGGAAAAGGTGCCGATGATGAAATCGACCTCGTCTTCCAGACCGGCCTCATCGGCCAGCCCGCGGCCGTGTTCGCCGAGCACGCCGGTCGAGTGGGCCTCGTCCACCAGCAGGGCGAAATCATGCCGGCGCTTGACATCGACGAATTCGTCGAGGGGGGGGCGGTCGCCGAACATCGAATAGATCCCCTCAAGCACCACCAGCCTGCCGCCTTCGCCGTCATGGCGGGCCAGCCGCTTTTCAAGGTCGGCGGCGCTGTTGTGGCGGAAGCGGATCAGACGGGCGCCGGAAAGCGTGCAGCCGTCATAGATGCTGGCATGGCTGTCGGCATCGAGAAAGATCGTGTCCTGCGGCCCGGCAAGCCCGGCAAGCATGCCGAGATTGGCCTGGTAGCCGGTGGAAAAGGTGATGACATGATCGCGGTTGAGAAAGCGGCTCAGTTCGTTTTCCAGTTCGCGATGCAGCGCATAGGTGCCATTGGCGATGCGCGATCCGGTCGTTCCCGTGCCCTGTTCGGCCAGCGCCCTGCGCCCCGCCTCGATGCACGACGGATCAAAAGTGATGCCCATGTAATTGTTGGTGCCGGCCAGAATGGTCTCGCGGCCATTGATGAGGGCGCGGGTCGGCGACAGGATTTTTTCCATGGTCACGCCGATGGTCTCCACCCCCAGCGCCTGCATCAGCGCATGGCGTTCAGCGAGCCCTTTGTGCTTTTCGAGAAGATCCATCACGCTTTCTTTCTGCTCACCAGCCCATGTACATAGTGCACAAGCTGGTCGATTGAATAAATGTCGGAGAGATCGTTGAGCGGAATATCGATGTCATACCTGTCTTCGACTTCCATTATGAAATCCATGATCGCCATGGAATCGACATTGAGGTCGGCGGAGATCCTGGTCTCGCGCGTCAACTCGATTCCCTCCTTGTTCAACGGCTGGAGAAGCGCGCAGATATCTCGGAAAATGTCATCTGGTTCGGCGCTCATGCGTGTACTCTCCTGCTCGATGGCCTCAGTCATTTCAGCCAGCCCTGTTCACGATACCACGCCATGGTCGTGCGAAACCCGTCCGCGAGGCCGATTGTGGGGCGCCACGGGGTGGCGTCCTGCAGCAGCCGGTTCCGGCTCGCCCAGTCGTGGTGATACAGTTCGCGAATCTTGCCCGGGCTGATCATGGGGGTGCGCTTGGCGATCTGCCCATAGGCGGCCCCGGCCAGACCGATGAGCTGGCCCACGGCGCGCGGCAGAAAGATGCAGCGCACCACTTTGCCCTGCGCCTCGCCGGCAATCCGGGCGATTTCGGCCCAGTTGTAACCGCCCTTGCCATCGTCGATCTCGTGGATCTGGCCGCGCGGCGCATCGCGGCCCAGCAGCACCGTGATCCCGGTGGCCAGATCGGACACATGAATGAGGGACATGCGCGCGTTCTCATTGGCCGGAATGATCGCCGTGTTGCGGCTGAGCTGACGCACCAGTTCGAATGTGCCCCGGTCCCCGGGCCCATAGACCACGCACGGTCTCAGGATTGTCCAGGAAAAGGCATCGCCCGCCATGCGCAAGGCCACCTCGCCACCATGTTTGCTGGAGCAATAGCCAGACAGATGCGGTTCGCGCGCAGTCAAGGAGGAAATCAGGATGAAGCGCCGCACACCGGCGCGCCGCGCCGCGCCGATGAGCCGCTCGGTGCCGTGAATATTGACCTCATCGAAGGCGCGCTGGCTGCGCGCGGCGATCTTGCCGGCGCAGTGAATGATCGCGTCAACCCCCTGACAGAACCGCTCGAGCGCCGGTTCATCCTCAAGCGCGCCGCCGACAATTTCGAGATTTCCGCTTTCGCCAAGCCGGTCGGGACGCCGCGCCAGCGCACGGACCGCAATGCCGTTGCGGATCAGGCAATTCAGCAGATGTCCGCCGACAAAGCCGGTCGCGCCGGTAACGCCAACTAGTCCCTGCGCCATCGCGCGCACCCGTATCGCCTGCGGACCCGGTCCGCCGCGCATCCGCAACACGATGCAGAGACGGCCGGGCGTGATCGTGAGAACTTGTTCATTGCCGAAAAGAGAATGCGCTCAATTCAGCGCCACCGCCACGCCTTTAAGCGGTTCGCCGCATGGGCTCCACCCTGGGGTGCCGGCCGGACGGATCGATCTGATGGGACAGCACGCCGATAGCGCCATCGAGAAACCGTTGCCTGGCGGCGGCCCGCGAAAGCTTCCCCGAAGAGGTGAACGGCAGGGAGCCCGATGAGATCAGCACGATATCGCACTCGATGCCGGCGTGCTGAACGATCAGGGCGGCGGCCTCGCGGCGCAGCGCCTCGCGCTCCTCCGCGCCCGGCAACCGGCACTGAACCAGCACCACGACCCGCTCTTCGCCCTCGTCATCCTCGATTGCAAAGGCCGCCACATCGCCGCTGCGCAGCCCCTCGATGCGCTCCACGGCCCATTCGATATCCTGCGGCCAGATATTGCGGCCGTTGTGCAGGATCATGTCCTTGACACGCCCGGTTATGACAATCCGTCCGTCCAGCTTATAGCCCATGTCACCGGTATCGAGCCAGCCATCGTCGCTGAGCGCTGCCGCGGTGGCGTCATCATTGTTGAAATATCCCGCCATGAGGCTCGGGCCCTTGATCAGGATGCGGCCAATTTCGCGGTCGTCCAGCCTATTGCCCGCCGCGTCGCACACCATCATTTCATGGCCCGGGATCGCCCGTCCGCACACAACGAAGGTGCGCGTGCCGGCGTCATCCTCCAGCGCCGCGCGCGAAGCCGGGATTGCCCGTCCCGACTGCTTGCTCAGTTCACGATCGATGGTGTCGGTCTGATAGCCCTCGCCCGCATCCGCGAACGAGGCGGCCAGGGTCGTTTCCGCCATGCCATAGCTCGGCAGGAACGCGCGTTTGTCGAATTTGGCGGGCGCGAGCGCCCGGGCAAACCGCTCAAGCACATCGGCGCGCACCATGTCACCGCCGATGCCGGCGACCCGCCAGGCGGAAAGATCAAGGTTCCTGGCATCGCCATTGACCCGCCGCGCCAGCAGGTCATAGCCAAAGGTCGGCGCAAACGAGCAGGTCGCGCGATTGTCCGACATGATCTTGAGCCAAAGCAGGGGCCGGCGTGCAAACGCGGTTGTCGCCAGATAATCGACGGTTCCCTGCCCCATGACCGCGGACAGGCAGAACCCGACAAGGCCCATGTCATGATAGAGCGGAAGCCAGGACATTCCGCGGTCGCCGGGCCGAATCCGCAGGCCGTTTTCCAGAATGCACCGGGCATTCGTGGTGATGGACTTTTGCGTAATCAGCACGCCCTTGGGATCGCTGGTGGAGCCGGAGGAATACTGGATATAGGCCACATCGTCCTTGCAGAACGGGCTCAGATCGACATTGCTCGACGACACGCCGGCCAGATCGTCATGGGTCAGAACGAGCGTGACGCCGGCGGCCTTCGCGGCCCTGCCCACATCGCCCATGAACGCCAGCCGCCCGATCACCGCCGACATGCCCGCCGCCTTCATCATGCCCGCCAGGCGCGCCACAAAGGCGTCGCGCCCGCCGATCTGCATGCTGTAGGGCATGGGACAGGGGATCAGGCCGGCATATTGGCAGCCAAAAAAGACATCCATGAATTCCGGGGTCGTTTCCGCGATCACGCCAACCCGCTCACCCCGGCGCAGGCCGGAGCGCACGAGGCGCCGGCCGGTCTCGATCGCGCGTTCGCGCAACACGCGATAGGGCAATACCTGCTCCAGCGCGCCACGGCTTGAATAAAAACAAAAGCCGGTCTGCCCGCGCGCGGCATATTCAAGTCCCTCGACAAGCGTGTCAAAACCACCGAGGTTGCGTTCCAGCCCCCGATTGTCGTTCGGCAGACACTGAATGTTTTCACCCGTTTCCATCATCGACCACTTTCAACTCTGTCCATTTGCATCCAGACCGGCATCTCAATCGCCTGCGGCGGAATATCCGATGGCCGAAGCCATCCATGCGCGCCGCGGTCCGATCATGCGTTCTGGAGCAGTCCCCCTAAGAGTATGAATTCAATGAATTTGTAACAGCGCGGCTTACACCGGCCAAATCAATTGGTGTTTCGGAATGTTACGTGTGAATAAGGCGGGGCCCGGCCGCGGGCCGGCCCGGCCGAATTGCGTTGCCCTAGCCGCCGGCGAAATAGGCGCCATAGACGAAAAGCCCGGCAATTCCGGCAAGAAGGCCCAGGGCGAAGGCCAGAAATACGCTCAGGCCGCGATAGCCCGCGGGCAGCGGCGCGGCGGTGGCGCGCGCGCGCGCCGCGGGCCTGTCTTCATCGCCGGCGAGTGCCTGCTCGCGCTCAATGATCCGGTGCGCCAGGTAATCGGTCACCTTGTCGGCCATGTCGCCGGTGTCATGGGTCTCGTGCAGGACGCGGCGCTTGTCGCGCATGTCCTTGACGAACCGGTAGGTCCGCTTGTCCGCCCCCATGACGACATAGGACAGCATGTCGATCCACAGGCGCGGCGGATCGCCGGGCACGATCGCGCATTCAAACTGATCATATTTCGCGGCCTGTTCGAACACCGGGCGCAGCTCATCGTTGAGCAGATCGAGACGCGCGCGCTCGCTGGCGCGCAATTCGACCACCACGTCGGTACGGTCCGCCTCGACGATGCGCGCGCGGCGGATCGCCTCATTCAGATCGCGCGCATTTTTCGTCATGGGCGTATCGTCCTCGCGCTGCGACACCGTGATTCTTGTCCCGCACAAGGCCCCGCTCTGCGACCGGGGCCATGGCGGCGTTTGCGGTAAACTATCTGCTTTTCGCCGCCATGTCGCAATCATCAACCGCGCGATTTGGTTTATAAACACCCTTAACGACCCCGATTCCTTGTTGCTGGAGCATCGCATCCATGTCACATCGCGGAAAACCGGCCGAACTGCCGCGCAGCGCGGCCCGCGTGCAGGCGGCGGCAAACGATATGAACCTCGCGATCGCCGTGCGGCAAATGAGCGCCAGCACGCGCACCGCCGAAGAGGCCGCCGGGGCATGCGGCTGCGATGTCGCGCAGATCGTCAAATCGCTGATATTTCGCGGGCGCACAAGCCAAAATCCCCTGCTGCTTCTGGTGTCGGGGGCCAACCGGGTGCATGAACAACACACCGCGCGGCGCATTGGCGAAGCGCTGGGGCAGGCGGATGCGGATTTCGTGCGCGAAGCAACGGGATTCGCCATCGCC
>JALURZ010000083.1:0-3180 GCA_027058735.1 Hyphomicrobiales bacterium
CAGGGTGGCCCTTCGTTCAGGGTGGCGGACAAAACTGAATGAACGTTCATTCAGCTTCGCCGCGCACCCGGGCGGTCGCCATGCCGGCTGGGCCGGTCCGGTTGCCATGCCGGCTGACAGGGCGCGCAGGCATGCAGGTGCCCCGCGCCCATGCCCGCGTCTCCATCCTGAACCGCAGATGAACGCCATATTCAAATCCGGTTAAGTCCGGCTTCGCCAAAATCCCGCCCGGTCCCTGAAACAAAGGGAACGCAACATGCCGGGAGGACAAGAGATGACGATCCAGTATTTCCGCGGTCTCATGGTGCTTGGCAGCCTCTATGCCGCGACAATCGCCGCGATCTTGAGCCTGCAGGCCCTTTAGGCGATGGCCGCCCGGAGGGGTGCGAAAACCGGCCCCGCCGGGATCAGCGCAAGCGCGCTGTCTGGAAGTAGTTCACCAGCCGGTCGATGCCTTCATTATAGTCGGCGGTGGAAAAGGAAAGCCGCAGCGTGCGCGGCAATCCGAAGTCGGAGCCGGGAACCGTCGCCACGCCGGTCTTCTCGATGATGTCCCTGGCCAGATCGAAGCTGGTCTCAACCGCGTTGTTGGACATGAAGTCGGTGCAATCCAGGGTCAGATAAAAGCTCCCCTTCGCCGGCAGCGCGCGCACTTCGTTCAGGGCGCGGAATTTTTCCAGCGTATAGTCCCTGCGCCCCTTGTAGGTCCGCACAAGCCGTTCGACGTCGTCATCGTGTTTCAGAGCTTCGATCGCGCCATATTGCACGATCGGGTCGAGCGTCAGCAGGGTATGGTGCTGAATGACCGTCAGCGGCGTGATCAGTTCATCGGGCACGATGCAATAACCCACCCGGCGGGCATACATGCGATAGGCTTTGGAAAACGCATTCGTCGTGATCACCGGCGTCTTCAGATCGTCCATCTGCAGGATCGATCTGGGTTCTTCATCGAAATAGGTATTGGCGTAAATCGCGTCATTGATGATGACGGCGCGCCCGTCAATGATCTCATCCATCTTGCGGATATCGTCCTCGCCGACGATATTTCCCAGCGGATTGCCCGGTGAATTGATCACCACGACGCGGGTCTTGTCGCTGAAATTTTCAGCAAAGGAACCATGGTCGATCTGCATGTCGTCGAGGCCGATCCGGTAGTGGCGAATCCTGGCGCCGATCAGCTTGGCCGAAAAATCATACAGCGAATAATAAGGCAGCGGCAGCAGAACTTCATCGCCGGCGCTGCACAATATCTGATACAGATTGCGGAAGATGGAGCTTGTGCCGCAGCCGACCACGAAGTTGTCCGGGGCAAAGCCGGTCCGGTATTTGGCGTTGTAATAGGCGGCCAGCGCCTCGCGCAGTTCCGGCAGGCCGGCGGGGAACACGCGCGTGTATTTGGCGTAATCACGCGCCGCGTCCGCAATCGCATTCTCGATATGCTCATTCGTCGGCAGTTCGCTCTTGCCGAGCGTCATGCGAATGACATGCTCGCCGTTCTTTTCCTTCAGATAGGCCAGATGATCGAGTTCGAACATCAAGAACCGCTCGTCATCGAACCGGATATTTGATCGTATGAAATTCATTGTGCACCCAGATAGTCGCGAAAGCCGCAATTCGCGTGGCTAGCGGCTTCCCTTGATCAGCGTGTCTTCCACCGAATTTCCCGCCCGCACGCCCCTGGCCTGGTCCGTTTCAGCGCCCGCAATCGCGGCGCGCGTGTTTATTGCACATTTGAGATGATAGGCAAGCAGTTCACCAAATCGCGTCGCGCCCATGGGTTCATCGACACGCTGTATGATATCAACGCACGGCGACCCATTGCCCTCCACGACCACCGGCCCGTCGCGCGTTATGGCGATATCCCAGCCAACCGTTACCTTATGGGCGAAAACCGCATGGGCCCTGAGCGCCAGTTCGCGCACCCCGCCCCACATCGGCAAAACCCGACCCTTGATCCGCGCGCCGGAAAACGGCGCGTTGTCCATCCAGCCCGCCCTGGCGAAAAATCCCAGGTCGGTCGCGGGGCCCAGTTCTCCGGTCTCGATATCCACCCTGGCCACCACGCCGCCCATATGCAGGCCGTCCACCGTGCTTGCGTCGCTTTGCGCCATGCGGAAGGCCGCATTCGTCACTTCAAATCCGCCCTCCTCGTTGCGGCATGTCATGATCCGCACGCAAGACAGCGCCCCGGCGCAAAGATCGCGCAGGTCCGGATGATTGACAAGGCGGCGCTGGACAATATGGTCCCGGTCCTGCCCCAGGACCTGCAAATGGTCGATCAGGGAGCGGGCGGAGTGCACCGTCCCATCGCTCAGCCTGTATTTTCCCTTGCCCGAATATATGGCCCGCAAGGTGTCCTTGCCGCCCTTTCCCGTACGCGGCTTTACAAAGAGATCCGCCCTGGGCAGCGCAAACCGGCCGTCCGCCCGCGCGCGCGGCGCCGAAGGGTGGAATACCCCCCCTTCGATGGTGCCGATGATCGCAGGGGTGGGCAGCTTGTGTTGCGCACAAATCCCGGCAAACAGCTTCTTGTCCGACAACGCCCGGCCACTGGCCTTTTCGACATAGACCCGCATCAGCGAATAAACGCCGTTCTTGGTCTCGTAGCGGTGCAGATAGTCGCCGGCGCGGCGGCGATTGGCCTCGTGAAACAGCTCAAACATGTAGTACCAGGGCGGCAATATGCCGTATTTCGCCGCAAGGCGGAACTGATCCAGCACCTGAAGGGATATCCCCCTGCCCGAACGGCGTTTGATTGCCGCCCCGTTGCAAGCGGTAAAATAGCCAATCGCGCCAAAGACGACGAACGGCCACAAGGAATACCGCAGCGCGACCTGAATCTTGCCCCTGGCGGTGCGTTCGCGCCACACCTCGCGCGCATAGGTCTTGTGAACGACACCGGCCGGTGTGGAATCGCCTGGCCGGCTCGCCCACACAAGATGCAGCGGCGGGCAATAGAGCGTGTCCTGACCGATGTTCATATCGCCATGGCCCCGTATCGCGCGTTCACCTGAGACAATCAGACGCTGGTCCAAAGTCGGGGATCGCTGATGATAATCATTATTTCGCCGGATATGCAAATTCGGTTCTGCCGCGCCGGCGAGGCTGCGCTACATTGACGCGCGTGCCTTTTCAGACAGGCCGCGGGCCGCTAGATTCACCGCCACAATTCCAATGGGA
>JALURZ010000083.1:3190-5017 GCA_027058735.1 Hyphomicrobiales bacterium
GTCCTGACTCATGACGCGAACGTTGCTGGTCCTGCGCCATGCCAAATCGAGCTGGGGCAATCCTCGATTGCGCGATTTCGACCGCCCGCTCAATGAACGGGGCCGGGCGGCCGCGGCGCTGATGGGGCGCACAATCGCACAGCGGCGGCTTTCGCCCGATCTGGTGCTGTGCTCGCCGGCGGCGCGCGCGCGGGAAACGCTCCGCATCGCCGCCGCCCGGTTTCCCAACACCCCCGAAATACGGTTTGTCGAATCCATTTACAGCGCGCGCGTGCCTGATCTGCACCGCGAAATCAGGGGCCAGGCCGGCGATGTCGCCAGGCTGATGATTGTCGGTCACAACCCGGCGTTCCATGCGCTGGCCAATGCGCTGGCCGCCAGCGGGGCTGGCGGGCATCGCCATGCTCTTGCCCGGAAGTTCCCAACCGCCGCTCTCGCGGTCATCGATTTTGATTTCAGTTACTGGCGCGAAATGGCGCCGGGCACGGGAACTTTGCGGGAATTCATGACGCCCAGGGCGCTGCTTGGTGCCGGGGACAACTGAAGGCGGCGGGCTTGAGCCGGCGGGCCGCACGCGCTATCACAAGCCGTCATGACACTCGCCCAGGCCCTGCTACAGGCGCTGAAAGACTACGGCGCCAATGAAATCTTCGGCATTCCGGGCGATTTCGCGCTGCCCTTTTTCAAGGTTGTCGAGCAGAGCAATATCCTGCCGCTCTATACGTTGAGCCATGAGCCCGGCGTCGGCTTCGCCGCCGATGCCGCGGCACGCTATCACTCAACCCTCGGCGTGGCCGCGGTGACCTATGGCGCCGGTGCCCTCAACATGGTCAACCCGGTGGCCAATGCCTATGCGGAAAAATCGCCCGTGGTCGTCATTTCCGGCGCGCCGGGCGCCCTTGAGGGCGAAGCCGGGCTCGGGCTTCATCATCAGGTCAAGCATCTCGATTCCCAGCGCCTGGTGTTCAACGAGATCACCTGTGCGCAGAGCGTGCTTGACGATGCACCGAGCGCGCCGGGCGAAATAGCCCGCGTGCTGCGGGCCGCGCGGGAACGCTCGCGGCCGGTCTATATCGAATTGCCGCGCGACATGGTCGCGGCCGACTGCGAGCCCGTGCCGCCGTGGAAAGAGCGCACCCCCGACAAGGATGCCGCCAGGGCCTGCGCCGAAGAGATCATGGCAGCGCTGAAGGCAGCCGCCTCGCCCGCACTGCTGCTGGGCGTCGAGGTACGCCGCTACGGCCTTGAGACCAAGGTCGCAGCGCTTGCCCGCAAACTGAACCTGCCGAGCGCCACCAGCTTCATGGCCCGCGGCATACTCGCGGACCGGGACGCGCCGCTGATCGGCACCTATCTCGGCCTTGCCGGGGAAGACGCGGTGCGCCGCAGCATTGAACGCTGCGATGCGCTGCTCATGCTGGGGGTCATTCTGTGCGACACCAATTTCGGCGTGTCAAAACGGATGATCGACATGCGCCACGCAATTCACGCCTTCGACGGCGAGGTCGCGATTGCCCACCATGTCTACAGGGACGTGACCCTTGCCGCCCTGATCGATGCGCTGCTCGATATCGCGGTGCCCCTCAAGAACACGCAGCAGCATCGTGAACCGGACTATCCCCACGGGCTGCGCCGCGACAATCGGCCCATCACGCCGGGCGATATCGCGCGCGGCGTCAATGACCTGTTCGCGGCCCATGGGCGCATGCCGATCGCATCCGACATGGGCGATTGCCTGTTTACCGCCATGGACATCGTCGACACCGCGCTGGTGGCGCCTGGATATTACGCGACCATGGGCCCGGGCGTCCCCGCCGGGCCCATGGT
>JALURZ010000084.1 GCA_027058735.1 Hyphomicrobiales bacterium
CCTGTCTCACCGAAATCCCCGGCTCATCGGATGTTTTCGAGCGCGGCTTTGTGACCTATTCCAATGCAGCGAAAATGGATCTTCTGGGGGTCTCGGCGCAGTTGCTTAAAACCCATGGGGCGGTGAGCGAGGCGGTTGCGCGCGCGATGGCGCAGGGCGCGCTCGAAAAATCCGATGCCGATATCGCGGCCGCCATCACCGGCATTGCCGGACCCGGCGGCGGCACCGCGGAAAAGCCGGTGGGCCTTGTTCATATTGCCTGCGCACGCGAGAACGGGCAGACCATCCACCAGCGCTGCCTGTTCGCGGATGAGGGCCGGCGGCGCATCCGCCAAATGGCTGCGGAAACAGCCTTGCGGCAAATGCTGGATGCCTGCCGCACACCCATGATTGCCTAAAGCGTGTCTTTGTTATACGGGGTCTGGTCCCTGATTCCCGTAAACCGCTTTTGCCTGCCGCGCGAATGCGTCGGAAAACCGGCGGAACGCCCGGTCGAACGCGGCGCCCACCGCCAGACGCAGGGCAAGGGTGGAGAATTCGTAGTCGATGTCGAATTCGGTTTCCGATCCGCCCTCATCCAGATCGCGAAACGACCAGCGGCTCTCAAGGTGGGAGAGCGGTCCGGCCAGATATTCGACAAAGATTTTCAGGTTCACCGGATCCAGCCTCGCCCGGCTTGTGAGGCGTTCGGTGAAGACGCCATAGGCGACGGTCATTTCCGCAACGATGATTTCCTCATCACCCTGTTGTTCGCGCGACAGAATTTTCAGCGCCTCGCACAGGGGCAGAAATTCCGGATAGCGTTCCACATCCGCCACGACGGCAAACATCTGCGCGGCCGTGTACGGCCCCTTCCTGATGGAATGAAAACGGGTCATGCCGCCAGACGCGCCCGGTCAGGCCGCCGGAACGCCGTTCGCCGCCGCGCGCGCGGCGCGCAGGCGCTGAAAATCGTCGCCCGCATGATAGGACGAGCGGGTCAGCGGGCTGGCGCTGACCAGCAGAAATCCCTTGGCCCGCGCGCTGTTTTCATAAGACGAGAAGGCTTCAGGGGTGATGAATTTCGCGACCGCATGGTGCTTGCGGGTTGGCTGGAGGTACTGGCCGATGGTCAGAAAATCGATATCCGCCGCGCGCATATCGTCCATCACCTGCAACACTTCGTGGCGGGTTTCGCCAAGCCCGACCATCAGGCCGGACTTGGTGAACATAGCCGGGTCCAGTTCCTTGACCCGCTGCAAAACGCGCAAGGAGTGGAAATAACGCGCACCCGGCCGCACGCTCAGATAAAGCGAGGGCACGGTTTCCAGATTGTGATTGAACACATCCGGCCGTGCTGCGACCACGCGCTCAAGCGCGCCCGCCTTGCGCAGGAAATCGGGCGTCAGAACCTCGATGGTGGTTCGCGGCGATGCTTGCCGGATCGCGGCGATTGTCGCGGCGAAATGCCCCGCCCCGCCATCATCGAGGTCATCGCGGTCAACGGATGTCACAACCACATGTTCAAGCCCGAGCCTGGCCACCGCGCGCGCCACGTTTTCCGGTTCTTTTTCATCGAGCGGACCGGGCAGACCGGTGCGCACGTTACAGAACGCGCATGCCCGCGTGCAGGTATCGCCCATGATCATCATGGTGGCGTGGCGTTTCGACCAGCATTCCGCGATATTCGGACAACTCGCCTCTTCGCATACGGTTGTCAGATTATTCCCACGCAGGATGCGGCGGGTTTCCTGATAGACGGCCGAGCCCGGCGCCTTGACCCGGATCCAGGCAGGCTTGCGCGCCACCGGCGTATCGGGCCGGCGGGCCTTTTCGGGATGGCGCGGGGGCCGGCCGCCGCCATCATGCGCAAGTCTGTCCAGAATGGTCACCATGGGCGGCTATCGTTTTATCGCGCGCAGCACCACCAGCAGCAAGACGGCGCCGATGGTCGCCACGACCAGCGTTCCGAGAAATCCGAAAAACATCAGCCCGAGCGCACGCGCGACAAAACCGCCAATAAAAGCACCCGCAATGCCGACCATCAGATTAGTCAGCAGGCCATGATTGCTGTTGGTCGCCTTTTCGGCGATCCAGCCGGCGATGAGACCCACCACAATCCAGCCAATAAACCCCAGTCCACCCATTTGTCTTCTCCTTATGGTTTTGAGGGAATCGGAACGACCCCGCTCAGCCATCACACCATAAATCGGTTTTTGTGCAAGTTACATATGAATTACCCGCCCATAGGCATCGAGCACGGCTTCATGCATCATCTCGCTCAGCGTGGGATGCGGGAATACGGTTTCCATCAGTTCATGTTCGCTGGTCTCGAGCGTCTTGGCGAGCGCAAACCCCTGGATCAGTTCGGTGACTTCCGTGCCGATCATATGGGCGCCAAGCAGTTCGCCGGTGTTTGCGTCAAACACCGTCTTGACGAGACCCTCCGGCTCGCCCAGGGCGATCGCCTTGCCGTTGCCGACAAACGAAAATTTGCCCACCTTGACCTCATGGCCGGCCTTTTTGGCGTTCGCCTCGCTCAATCCGACGCTCGCCACCTGCGGTGAACAATAGGTGCAGCCGGGAATGCGCGATGTGTCGAGCGGTTGCACACCGTCGAGGCCGGCGATCCTTTCAACGCAGATGACGCCCTCATGGCTCGCCTTGTGGGCAAGCCAGGGCGGGCCGGTCAGATCACCGATGGCATAGACGCCGGTGGCATCCGTGCGGCTCCACCGATCGGTCACCACGTGGCCGCGTTCAACCCTGACGCCAAGCGCTTCCAGGCCGAGATCTTCCACATTGCCGGTGATGCCGACGGCGAGGATGACGCGCTCCACGGTGAGCTGCCGCGTCTTGCCATCGCCCGCCTTTATTGTCGCCGTGACGCTGTCGGCGCCCCTGTCCAGTTTTTCCACCGTCGATCCGGTGAGGATGGTCATACCCTGTTTTTCAAACGCCGCGCGGGCAAGCGCCGAGATATCCCCGTCTTCCACCGGCAGCACCCGGTCCAGCACCTCAACGACCGTGGTATCGACACCGAACGCATTGTAGAAACTCGCAAATTCGATGCCGATCGCGCCCGATCCCACCACCAGAAGCGATTTCGGCATGGCTTCGGGCACCATGGCTTCCTTGTAGGTCCAGACCAGCGCGCCGTCCGGCTCAAGACCGGGCAGTGTGCGCGCCCGCGCGCCGGTGGCAAGGATAATGTGTTTGGCGGAGACATCTGGCAAAGCGGTTCCATCCTTCGTCACCGAAACGACGCCGCCGCCCTTCAGCCGGGCTTCGCCGTCGATCACCTGAACCTTGTTCTTCTTGAGAAGAAACGCAACGCCGCCAGACAGTCGGGCGGCAACCTTGCGCGACCGCTTGATGATTTTTGCCGGGTCGAACGAGATTTTTTCAGCGCTCAATCCGAATTCATCGAGATGGTGCATCAATGAGTAGATTTCCGATGATCTCAGCAGCGCCTTGGTGGGGATACAGCCCCAGTTGAGGCAGATGCCACCGAGGTGCTCGCGCTCGATGACCGCTGTTTTCATGCCAAGCTGGGCGGCCCGGATCGCCGCCACATAGCCGCCGGGACCGGCCCCGATCACCACCAGATCAAATGTCGTGTCCGCCATCGTGCTACGCTCTTTGCCTGTCCGGCCCAGTGAGTACAAGGTGTATCATGGCCCCGGCGATCAGCGTCGGGATGAGGAAGAAATTCATGAGACAGGCCCTGCCGCGAGCCGCGAAGCCGCCAGGGCGATGCCCGGAAATGTTGGTGGTCACAAGCAGGCAGATGATGCCCCCCGCGATACCGACAGGCAGAAAGGCCAGCAGCCCCAATGCGTGCCCGGGCACGGTTCTGCCTCGAGATTGACTGGCGGGCGTAACCATTGGCGCTCCTTAAGCGTTACCTGGTTTGCGATGCGGACAAACAGGTCACAACAGCATCGTCAGCGGTTCCTCGACAAAGCCCTTGAAGGCGGCAAGGAGCCGGGCGCCGAGCGCACCGTCAATGACCCTGTGGTCGCATGACAGCGTGACCGTCATCATCGTGGCGGTTGTCACCTCGCCGTCCGCGTTTACGACCGCACGTTTTTCGCCCGCACCCACGGCCATGATCGCGGCCTGGGGCGGGTTGATGACGGCGGTGAAATCGCGCACGCCGAACATGCCGAGATTGGAAACCGAAAACGTCCCCCCTTCATATTCGTCGGGGCGCAGTTTCTTTTCACGCGCGCGGGCGACCAGATCCCTGGCCTCAATGGCGATTTCGGCCAGTCCCTTGGTGTCGGCTTTTCGGATGATCGGCGTTATCAGCCCCCCCTCGATGGCGACGGCGATGGACACATCCGCATGATGATGATGCAGGATATGGGTCTCGGCCCAGGTGGCGTTGGCTTCGGGCACCGCGCGCAGCGCCAGGGCGGATGCCCGCACAATGAAGTCGTTGACGGAAATGCGGTACTGGTCGGTGCGTGCGTTGAGCTTCTTGCGCATGGCTAGCAATTCATCGAGCAGACAGTCGATGGTGATGTAATAATGCGGGATTTCCTGCTTGGACCGGGTCAAACGCCGCGCGATGGACGCGCGCATGGAATCGAGCGGGACCGCATCATAACTGCCGGGCGCGAAAAACGCGGCCATGTCCGGGCGTTCGATACGGGCGACTTCGGTGCCTGTGGCCGCGGCGGGCGCCGGGGCGGCGGACTGGAGCGCGGCCTCCACATCGCGTTTCACGATCCGGCCATGAGGCCCGGAGCCTTTTATCGACCCAAGATCAACGCCCCCCACTTCGGCCAGGCGTCTGGCAAGCGGGCTTGCAAACATGCGTTCATCGCCGCTGGCGCGCGATCGGCGGGCCGGCGCCGCGCCGGGCGGTGCTGCAGGCCGTGCCGCGGCAGGGCGCGCTGGCGGCTGCGCGGTACCGGGCGCAGCGGCGTTTTCGAGCGCGGCCGCGTCCTCGCCCTCTTCAAGCAGCACGGCGATCAGGCCGTTGACCGGCACATCGGCGGTTCCTTCGGGCACGACGATGCGCCCGATCGTGCCGTCATCGGCCGCCTCGACCTCCATGGTCGCCTTGTCGGTCTCGATTTCGGCGAGAACATCGCCGGCGGCAACCCTGTCGCCTTCGCTGACCAGCCATTTGGCGAGGTTGCCCTTTTCCATGGTGGGCGAAAGCGCGGGCATGAGTACGGATATCGGCATTGCGGACATTCCCTCAGGCGTAACAGACCGCTTTGGCGGCTTCCACGACATCCTCCACGCTCGGCAGCGCCAGCTTTTCCAGATTGGCGGCATAGGGCATGGGCACGTTCTTGCCGCTGACCCGCATCACCGGGGCGTCGAGATAGTCGAAGGCCTCGCCCATGACGGTTGCCGCGATTTCCGCTCCGATGCCGCACACGCTCCATCCCTCCTCGACGGTCACCAGCCGGTTGGTCTTTTTCACCGACGCGATGACGCTTGCGGTATCCATCGGCCTGATGGTGCGCAGATCGATGACTTCCGCCGAAATTCCCGTTTCGGCGAGCCGGTCGGCGGCCGCCAGCGTATAGGTCAGCCCGTGACTGAACGCCACCAGGGTCACATCGCCCCCCTCGCGCAGGATCCGCGCCTTGCCGATGGGCAGCACATAGTCGTCAAGATCGGGCACCTCGAAACTCTGGCCATAGAGGATCTCATGCTCCAGAAACACCACCGGGTTGGGATCGCGGATGGCGGCTTTAAGCAAACCCTTGGCATCGGCGGCCGAATAGGGCGCGATGACCCGCAGGCCCGGCACATGGGCATACCACGAAGAGAAATCCTGGGAATGCTGGGCGCCGACCCTGGCAGCCGCCCCGTTCGGTCCGCGGAACACGATCGGACACCCCATCTGCCCGCCGGACATATAGAGCGTCTTGGCGGCTGAATTGATGATCTGGTCCATCGCCTGCATGGCGAAATTGAAGGTCATGAACTCGACAATGGGCCTGAGGCCGCCAAAGGCCGCGCCCACGCCCAGACCCGCAAAGCCGTGTTCGGTGATCGGGGTATCGATGACCCGGGTGCCGCCGAACTCGTCAAGCAACCCTTGCGTTACCTTGTAGGCGCCCTGATATTCGGCCACCTCCTCGCCCATCACGAAAACCGTATCGTCGCGGCGCATTTCCTCGGCCATGGCATCGCGCAGGGCTTCTCGCACCGTCATTTCGACGAAATGGGCATCGGAGGGAATATCGGGATCGGAGGCGACGGTGGTGTGTGGCGGCGGGGCCGGATCGCGCGGCGGCACGCTCCCGGCGGCCGGTTGAACGGGGGCTGCGCCCGGCCCGACTGCGGCCTCCTCACCATCCCCGGCGAGCACGGCAATGGGCGTGTTGACCGCGATGTTCTCCGCCCCTTCGCTGACGAGGATCTGTGTGATGACACCCTCATCGACCGCTTCCACCTCCATGGAGGCCTTGTCGGTCTCGATTTCAGCAATGATGTCGCCCGCCGACACGGCGTCGCCTTCCTTGACCAGCCATTTGGCCAACTTGCCGAACTCCATGGTCGGCGACAAAGCCGGCATCAGTATTCGGGTCGGCATCAATTCCCCCCTTGCGCGGTCGCTTCGAGCAGAACATCGCTCCACAGTTCGGCGGCGTCGGGCTCGGCATCGGCCTGGGCGAATTCGGCCGCTTCGCTGACCTTGGCGCGCACCTCCTTGTCGATCGTCTTCAGATCGTCCTCGCCCGCCAGTCCGGCATCGAGAATGCGCGTCCTGACCTGCTCGATGGGGTCGTGCTCGGCGCGCATTTTCTGGACTTCCTCACGGGTGCGATATTTGGCCGGGTCCGACATCGAATGGCCGCGATAGCGGTAGGTCAGCATTTCCAGGATGATCGGACCATTGCCGTCGCGGGTCCATTTCGCGGCCCGCTCGCCGGCATCCTTGACGGCGCGCACGTCCATGCCATCGACCGGTTCGCCGGGAATGCCGTAAATCGAGCCGCGATTGTAGAGTTCTTCGGATTTCGCCGCCGAGCGCGTTACCGACGTCCCCATGGCATAACGGTTGTTTTCAAGCACAAACACCACCGGCAGCTTCCACAGCGCCGCCATGTTGAAACTCTCATAGACCTGGCCCTGATTGAGCGCGCCCTCACCGAAAAAGGTCAGCGTGATCCGTCCGTTGTCGTTGTACTTGTTGGCAAATGCGAGGCCCGCACCAAGCGGCACCTGGGCGCCGACAATGCCGTGGCCGCCAAAGAAATTCTTCTCGCGGCTGAACATGTGCATCGAGCCGCCCTTGCCCTTGGAATAGCCGCCGCGACGCCCGGTCAGTTCCGCCATGACGCCCTTGGGATCCATCCCGCAAACCAGCATATGGCCATGATCGCGATAAGAGGTGATCATCTGATCGCCCTCCTCGATCGCCATTTTCAGGCCGGTAACGACGGCCTCCTGGCCGATATAAAGATGGCAGAATCCGCCGATCAGGCCCATGCCGTACATCTGTCCGGCCTTTTCCTCAAACCGGCGGATAAGCAGCATTTCGCGATAGGCGTGGAGTTCCTCTTCAGGTGAAAACGCGGGGGCTGCGGGAGCGGACTTCGCGGCTTTGCCCTTTCTGCCGGCAGGCCTTGAGCGCGATGCGGAACCGGTTTT
Organism: Hyphomicrobiales bacterium; assembly: GCA_027058735.1. Lineage (GTDB taxonomy): Bacteria > Pseudomonadota > Alphaproteobacteria > Rhizobiales > JALURZ01 > JALURZ01. The sequence goes on from JALURZ010000084.1 coordinate 7,609, forward strand.
GGTCGCGGATCCGCCTTTCTTTTTCGCTCCGGCCATGCGCTCCTCCCCTGCCCGTCCACGGGAACAAGCATACGTCAGAACCGCCGCGAATGCCAGCCTTCAAAAGTCAAAAAGAGGCTCATTAAATGACTGTTTTTATTAAATTAATTGATGATTAACCGAAAATCGGTTACTCGCATTCCCCGCAGCAGGCCAATTCACTGGCCCGGCGCACCGGGCTCAGCGGATTTGGCGAAAAATCGTGCGCTCGCTGGGCCGGGACATATTGAGCTGCGCGCGGCTGCGTTCCTCGAGCATGTCGGGATCGATGCTCTCGGGCCGCAGCAACTGGACCCGCTGCTGCAATGCTTTGCGCTGCTCGCGAACGGCGCGCAGTTCGTTTTCCAGTTTGCCGATTTCAAGCTGATAGCGCCAGAAGGCGTAAAGGCCGCGTTCGCCGCGCAGCACGTGATAGCCGAAATAGATGCCGATGCCCAGCACCACCATGGGCAGCACCGCATGGCGGGGGGAAAACCGGTTTCTGCGGGCAGCTTGCATCGGCAATGCACTCACGCGGCTTGAGGATCGGTTGCCCGCCACTCAACGCCAAAAACCTTAAGGGAGTTTAACCTTCGGGCGTCTTTCCCGAAAATTCGCGTCTATTCCGTTTGCCGCAGGGCATCGCGCCCGGCATAACGGGCCACATCGCCCAGTTCTTCCTCGATACGAATCAACTGGTTGTACTTCGCCAGCCGGTCAGAGCGGGCCAGCGAACCCGTCTTGATCTGCCCGCAATTGGTCGCCACCGCCAGATCCGCGATGGTTGCATCCTCGCTTTCCCCGGAGCGGTGCGACATCACCGCGCGGTATCGCGCCCGGTGCGCCATGTCGACGGCATCCAGGGTCTCGCTCAAGGTGCCGATCTGGTTGACCTTGATGAGAATGGCGTTGGCGATGTCGCGCTCGATGCCGCGCGCCAGCCTTGCCGTGCTGGTGACGAAAAGGTCGTCCCCCACCAGTTGCACCCGCCCGCCAAGCTCCGCGCTCAACGCGGCCCATCCCTCCCAGTCATCCTCCGCCATGCCATCCTCGATCGAGGCGATGGGATAGGCCCCGGCGAGGCGCGCGTAATATTTGACGAGATCGTCCGCCCCCAGCGTCCTGCCTTCGCCTTCGAGGTGGTATTTTCCATCCCTGAAAAATTCGCTGGAGGCGGCATCGAGCGCGAACATGATGTCCTCGCCCGGGGTGTACCCGGCGCCCTCCACCGCCTTCATCATGAAATCGAGGGCGGCGCGCGCCGATTTCAGGTTGGGGGCGAAACCGCCTTCATCACCCACATTGGTGTTGTGGCCGGCGCTGGCCAGTGCCGCCTTGAGGGTGTGGAAAACTTCCGCACCCATACGAACCGCATCCGCGATTGACCCGGCCGACACCGGCACGATCATGAACTCCTGGATATCGATCGGGTTGTCGGCATGGGCGCCGCCATTGATGATGTTCATCATGGGAACCGGCAGCACGCGGGCCGATGCGCCGCCCACATAGCGGTGGAGCGGCAGGCCGCTCGCCTCAGCCGCCGCCTTGGCAACGGCCAGCGACACGCCCAGGATGGCGTTGGCGCCGAGCCGCGACTTGTTTTCGGTTCCATCCAGCGCGATGAGGGTTTCGTCGATATGGCGCTGGTCCTGCGCATCCATGCCGCACAGCGCGTCGAATATTTCGATGGTCACGTTCTCCACCGCGCGCTGCACGCCCTTGCCGCCGTAGCGCTCCCCCCCGTCGCGCAGTTCGACGGCTTCATGCGCCCCGGTCGATGCGCCCGAAGGCACCGCGGCGCGCCCGAACGACCCGTCTTCCAGCACCGCATCCACCTCGATTGTGGGATTGCCCCGGCTGTCGATGATTTCGCGGGCGATCAGCTCGACGATTGCTGTCATGGGACTTGCGCCTATTGAGACCTGGTGCGCCGTTCATAGCGCCATGGACATCCGAGGAAAACCCTCTTTGCGAGGTTTTGCCGCTATTCTTCGGCGACAGTGAACAGATCGCCCCTTGCGCGATGCGGCCTTCCCGGCGTATTCGCCATATCTGCCGGTCATAACCAAGGAGTTCACGCGATGCCCAGCAAACCTGGCGGCCTGACCCAGTTGGGGAGCCCTTCGACCCTGCCCCCTTCGCCGGACGAGGCCGTGCTTGAGCGTGTCGAAAACCCGCATATGGACACATTCTATGTCGCGCGGTTCACCTGTCCGGAATTCACCTCCTTGTGCCCGATCACGGGCCAGCCGGATTTTGCTCATCTGGCGATCGACTATGTGCCGGAAAAATGGCTGGTCGAATCGAAATCGCTGAAGCTTTATCTGTCCGCGTTCCGCAACCATGGCGCATTTCACGAAGATTGCACGGTGGCCATCGGCAAAAGGCTCAACGCGCTGCTGGCGCCGCGCTGGCTGCGCATTGGCGGATACTGGTATCCGCGCGGCGGTATTCCCATCGATGTTTTCTGGCAATCAGGCCCGCCGCCCGACGGGGTCTGGCTGCCCGAACAGGGCGTTGCGCCATATCGTGGCCGCGGATGAATGCCCCTCCCCTGCGTTGCGTCAAATCTTGATGCGGGGGCCTTGAACTTCCCGCACCAGCCCCTATCTGTCGTCCATGAAGGTTGAGATGACGGACGTCCCCGATTTCAGTCCCCCCGACTGACCCCGATGAGTGTGAATGTTCTTTGTGACCCCGGATTCTTTCCGGGGTTTTTTTTGTATATATTCATGGTGTTGTGCCGGAAACCGAAACGAGGGCCTTACCGTGCTGCCTTTGCCACCCGGTCAAAAGCGACAAGAGTGCCGAGCAGCCCCGGCAGGTCCTTCAGCGCGATCATATTGGGCCCGTCGGATGGCGCGTTGTCCGGGTCCTGGTGGGTTTCGATGAAGACCGCCGACACGCCCACCGCCACGGCCGCGCGCGCAAGCACCGGCACGAATTCACGCTGGCCGCCGCTGGTTGTTCCCTGGCCGCCCGGCTGCTGCACCGAATGGGTGGCGTCAAACACCACCGGACAACCGATTTGCGCCAGCGTCGGCAGGGCGCGCATGTCGCTCACCAGCGTGTTATAGCCAAAGCTGGCGCCCCGTTCGGTGACCATCACATGGGCGTTTCCCGCGCCCGTGATCTTTTCGACCACATGGCGCATGTCCCAGGGGGCGAGGAACTGGCCCTTCTTGACATTGACCACGCGCCCGGTTCTGGCGGCTGCCTCCAGCAGGTCGGTCTGGCGGCAGAGAAACGCCGGGATCTGCACTATATCGGCCGCTTCGGCGACGGGTGCGCATTGGGCTGCCTCATGAACGTCGGTGAGAACGGGCACCCCCAGGTTTTCGCGGATTTCGGCCAGCACCGGCAGGGATTTTTCCATGCCCAGTCCGCGCCGGCTGGCCGCGCTGGTGCGGTTGGCCTTGTCAAAGGAGGTCTTGTAGACGAGCCCCAGCCCGGCCCTGCCGGCGATGTCCTTCAGCGCTGAAGCCATTTCGAGCGCATGGGCGCGGCTTTCCATCTGGCAGGGCCCGGCAATGAGCGCCAGCGGGCTTTCGTTGGACAGGGTAACCCCCGCAACGCAAATGGCTTTCAGTGGTTCCATGGTTCAGCAATCCGCCCCACTGCAGGTCGCGTTCCAATCAGCTTCGACAAACGCAATCATCGCACCCATCGAGCGGTCCGGCGCGACAACGACGCTGCATCCTTGTGTTGTATAGACCATGGCGCCGCTGTCCAGACAATCGGTGAGCGATTGCAGCGACGAAACGGCGATAGTGTAACCGGCGAATTGCGCTCCGGACGCAAGATCGGGCGCCGGCAGGCCGAAGCGCGCGGTGTACGCGCCCTCATCCAGGATCGTAACCGTCCCGCGCGGGGTCGCCAGTTTGAGGCCATCGCCCTGAAGCGTAACCTCGCCGGATCGTTTCAAGGCTTCGAGAAACGATCTGTAGCCCGCCGGCGCGCCTGCAACCAGAATGACCTCGGCGACATCGAGCGCGCCATTGTCATGACGCTGATAACCGGCATTCCAGAAATATTCCGGCGCGTGCTGCTGACAGGTGAAAAACACCGCGCGCGGCATGTCTTTGTGGGTGACGAAAGCAAGGGAAAAGCCGACCGTCGCCTCGGTTCCGTCCGGCAGGCGCGCCTGGCGCTGAAAATCGAACGGCTCATAAGTATCAAGCCCGCGGGCGGCGAAATCGGCCGCATCGCTTCGGGCATCCAGTGTTTCAAACACCAGCATGGCCAGACCTTCGCCGTGCTTGAGATAGTCGCGCACATAGGCGGCGAAGCTGAAGGTGGTGTTGCCGTGGGGCGCGATCAGGTGCGGGTCCGCAACATGCACCAGTTCCAGAAACGAGCCGCCCAGTTGCACCAGGGAATTGGCGGTGCCGAAGGGGTGGCGCGCGTAGGGCGTCAGCGTGAACCCCATGCGGCTGTATGTTTCACGCGCCTGGTCAATATCCCTGACCCCCAAGACAAGATGGTCGATCCCGCCACTCATCTAGAACAGCCGGCTTTGTTCGACCGCGGCCTTGATGAAGGACACGAACAGCGGATGGGGGCTGAAGGGGCGCGATTTCAGTTCGGGATGAAACTGGACGCCGATATACCAGGGGTGATCGCGCAGTTCCACGATTTCAGGCAACACGCCATCGGGTGAGAGCCCCGACATGCGCAGGCCGCTTTCCTCGAGGCGCTCGCGATAGTTGATATTGACCTCGTAGCGGTGGCGGTGGCGCTCCGAAATCGAGCGGACGCCGTAAATCCCGCCAACCTTGCTGTCCTTGTCCAGCACCGCCTCATAGGCGCCCAGCCGCAAGGTGCCGCCCAGATCGCCGTTCGCGTGGCGGCGCTCCACCTTGTTGCCCTTGACCCATTCCGACATGAGACCGATCACCGGCTCGTCGGTGTCGCTGAATTCGGTTGAACTGGCCGTGGCGATGCCGGCAAGGTTTCGCGCCGCCTCGATGACGGCCATCTGCATGCCATAGCAGATGCCGAAATAGGGAATGCCGCGCTCGCGGGCAAAGCCCGCCGCCCGGATCTTACCCTCCGCGCCGCGCCCGCCGAACCCGCCGGGAACGAGAATGCCATTGACCCCCTGCAGGTGCAGCCCCGGGTCCTCCTGTTCGAAAATTTCCGCCTCGATCCACTGCAGGTTCACCTTGACGCGATTTTCGATGCCGCCATGAGCAAGCGCCTCGTTGAGCGACTTATAGGCATCCATCAGCCCGGTATATTTGCCGATGATGGCAATGGACACGTGGCCATCGGGGTTGTGAATGCGCGTCGAAATCCGTTTCCACACGGTGAGATCGGGCGCAGGCGCGCTGTCGATGCCGAAGGCGTTCAGCACTTCGTCGTCAAGCCCCTCTTTGTGATAGGCGATCGGCACATCGTAGATATTCTCCACATCCAGCGCCTGGATCACCGCGCTTTCGCGCACATTGCAGAACAGGGCGATCTTGCGCCGTTCCTTTTCAGGCACCGGGCGGTCGCAGCGGCACAGCAGGATGTCGGGCTGAATGCCGATGGAGCGCAGTTCCTTGACCGAATGCTGGGTCGGCTTGGTCTTGAGCTCGCCGGCGCTGCCGATGAACGGGATCAAGGTGAGATGGATAAAGATGCACTCGCCGCGCGGCAGATCATTGCCCAACTGGCGAATGGCCTCGAAAAACGGCAATCCTTCTATATCGCCGACCGTGCCGCCGATCTCGCACAACACGAAATCCACCCCCTCGTTGCCGCTGAGCGCGAAATTCTTGATGGCGTCGGTCACATGGGGAATGACCTGCACCGTGCCGCCCAGATAGTCGCCCTGGCGCTCCTTTTGCAGGATCTGCTGATAGATGCGCCCGGCGGTCACATTGTCGGCCTGGGAGGCGGGCACGCCGGTAAACCGCTCATAGTGGCCAAGGTCGAGGTCGGTTTCCGCGCCATCGTCGGTGACGTAGACCTCGCCGTGCTGATACGGGCTCATGGTGCCCGGATCAACGTTGAGATAGGGATCGAGCTTGCGCAGGCGGACCGAATAGCCGCGCGCCTGAAGCAACGCGCCTATCGCTGCCGCAGCCAGTCCTTTTCCCAGTGAAGAGACCACGCCGCCGGTGATAAAGATATAACGCGCCATGGATTTGCAGAATACACGATCGGGCCCCGATTCGAAGCGTGAATTTCCCGCCGCCTGCCGACTTTCGACGACACACGCGAAAATCTATTGGGACACAGGCACTTCGGGACCGCTTGTCGCAGGCGATGGTGGCAGTTGCGGCAAGACGCTGCCGGGGGCGCTTTCGCCAGGCGGCGCGGACGCGCCATCGAGGAT
>JALURZ010000085.1 GCA_027058735.1 Hyphomicrobiales bacterium
CGATCTGGAGTTCAGCACCGACAAATTCCGTGAAGACATGACAATTGCCGCGTTGCTGGGCGTTTTTTCCGTGACGAGGCGCCGGGGAGCCGGACCCGCGCGCCATGATGCCGATGCCGCCAGCATATTTTTTTTTGCGCCGCGGCGAAAGACGTAAATTCACCCGACGGCTCCGGCGCCATGAGAGCCCGTGGCGCCAACCCTTCGGCCGGTCTTGCATATCCCCATCGCTGCTATATGGATAGGATCGGCATTTGCGGAAGTGTTGCACCTGGAGTTGATACGATTTCCTCTGTCCAGCCGGTAATTCTGTCGGGGGGCGCCGGCACACGGCTCTGGCCGGTGTCGCGCCGGGCCCACCCGAAGCAGTTTCTGAAACTGACTGGCGAGCGCAGTCTGTTGCAGCGGACCTGTCTGCGGCTGCGCGATCCGCTGTTTCTGGCGCCGCTGATTTTGGCCAATCACGAACACCGCTTTGTGGTGGCGGAGCATCTGCGCGAAATCGGTGTTTCACCGGCCGGCCTGGTGCTTGAGCCGGTGGCGCGCAATACGGCGCCCGCCGCCCTGGTTGCCGCCCTGATGGCCGCGCGCGGTGACGAAAATCAGCTTCTCCTCTTGTTGCCTTCGGATCATGTCATCAATGATGAAGCCGCGTTCATGAATGCTGTGAAGGCGGCCATCGAGCCGGCGCGCGACGGCAATCTGGTGACGTTCGGCGTTGTGCCGGACGCTCCGCAAACCGGTTACGGCTATGTCGAACTGACCGGCAGCGCGCGCGCCCGGGGCGACCTGGCCGCGGGCGATGTCGCCCGGTTCACCGAGAAGCCCGATGCCGCCACCGCCAGATCCTATCTGGCGAGCGGCCGGCATCTGTGGAATGCGGGCATTTTCCTGTTTTCGGCGCGGACCATGGTCGATGCGTTCAGGCAACATGCGCCTGAAACCCTCAAGGCCTGCAAAAAATCCGTTGCCGGCGCGGTGAGGGATCTCGATTTTCTGCGTCTCGATGAGGCCGCCTATGGGGCCTGCGCGGACCTGTCGCTGGATTACGCGATCATGGAGCATGCGAACAATATCAAATGCGTGCCTCTCGATGCCGGCTGGAGCGATCTGGGATCGTGGTCCTCGGTGTGGCAGGAAATGGACAAGGACGCACAGGGCAATGTGGCCTCGGGCGACGTCGTGCTGCATGATGCGGCCAACTGCCTCGTCTATTCCGATGCGGGCCTGGTGACCGTGGTCGGGCTTGAGGACGCCTGCGTGGTGGCGACCCGCGACGCGGTGCTCGTCGCGGGCCGCGAGCAGGCGCAGGATGTGTCGGGAATCGTGGCCGATCTCAAGCGGCGCGGCCGCGAGGAAGCCACCATCCACCAGCGCGTCTACCGGCCCTGGGGGTGGTATGAAGGGCTGTCACGGGGCGACCGGTTTCAGGTCAAGTGCATTCAGGTCGAGCCTGGCGGCATCCTCTCCCTGCAAAGCCATTTTCACCGTTCCGAACACTGGGTGCTGGTGTCCGGCACGGCGCGGGTCACGCTCGACGGGGAGGCCCATCTGTTGAGTGAAAACGAGTCGATCTATATTCCGCTGGGCGCCAAACACCGGCTGGAAAATCCCGGCAAGGTTCCCGCCCTGCTGATCGAAATCCAGTCCGGCCGCTATCTCGGCGAAGACGACATCGTGCGCCACGAGGATATCTACAACCGTGATTGACCAACCGTGATCAACGGACCAGAATCCAGTCGTCGGGATACAGATCGAAGGTGTGTTTTTTCTTCAGGGTTTCGGTCGCAAACCAGTGGCGCGGCGCGATCACCGTCTTGGCCGGATTGTCGTTCAGCCAGGCCGCCCACCAGCTGAATGAACTGTTGGCGATGATATTGTGATCGCAGGCGCGCATCGCCATCATGTCGACATGGGGCGGGTTCTGGCCGGCGTTATCGACAAATTCCGCGCGTTTCAAAAAACCAAGGGCCTCACGCGCGTAGTCGATGTCGTCGGAAAAAACAAAGGCGGTCGATCCGGGATGGAGCGCGCGCATCAGATCGATCGCGCGCCGGTAGTAATCGATCGTGCAGGCGCCTGCCACGCGCGCCGCGAACGGTCCCTCCACATAGTCGCCACGGCGCATGTGGATGGAAAACGAGGGTCTCCCGGCAATGGCTTTCAGGACCGTCTCGCCGGTCGCGCCAAGGGGATCGCCGGGTGTGAAAGTCCTGGTCAGGACAGGCTGGATACTTTCGAAATATCGCGGGCTTTGCCAGTTGCCATCCAGATAGAGGGGAGGGGTGAGCGCCTCGATCGCGCGGCTGTAGTGGAAATGCGGCTCAATGAACATGCCCCGGGGGAAAAAGCGGTTGCGCCGGCCCGTCATCTTGCCGAGTTTTGCCCGCCATCGGCTGCCGGCCGCGAAGTGGGCGCGCTCGGCCCTTGACATGACCGGGCCGTCGATGCCGAAAAGATCGAGCATGAAGGTGCGCGCGGTCTCCCCTGAAACCCGGCTCACATCCAGCTTCAGCGGGCATTTGAATTTTTCGCTCAAGGCGCGCGCGGCGGCATATTGAAACATCTGGTTGCCCAGCCCCCCCCTGATGCGCACATAGACAGCCCGCTCGATGGTGTTCGATCTGCTCATGAAAGAGGGGTCCTGATGGGTCGTGCGCGCGCTCAGTCGCGAATGTGGCCGGGTGCCCGGCCTGCGAACCAGTCATAGGTCTGCCGCAGGCCGTCGCGAAGGCCGATCCGGGCGGTCCAGCCGAGTGCCGTCAGGCGGCTCACATCGAGCAGCTTGCGCGGCGTGCCGTCCGGTTTGTCGGTATCGAACGTGAATGCGCCGTCAAAACCGACGATATCGGCGATGGTGCGCGCCAGTTCGCCAATCGGAATATCGCGCCCCGCGCCGACATTGATATGGCTGTCGCCGGAATAGTTGGCAAGCAGGAAAACGGCGGCATCGGCCATGTCGTCGACATGCAGGAATTCCCGCCTGGGCGCGCCCGTTCCCCAGATCTCGACACTCTTGGCGCCATTGTCCCTGGCCTCGACGATCTTGCGCATCAGCGCCGGGATCACATGGCCGGTTTCCAGATTGAAATTGTCGCCCGGCCCGTAAAGGTTGGTGGGCATGGCGGAAATGAAGTCGCAGCCATGCTGCGCGCGATAGGCCTGGCAGGTGAGGATGCCGGCGATCTTGGCGATCGCATACCACTGGTTCGTGCTCTCCAGCGCGCCGGTGAGCAGGGCGTCCTCGCGCATCGGCTGGGGGGCATTGCGCGGATAGATGCAGCTTGATCCAAGCAGCAGCAGTTTTTTCACGCCGCCGCGCCGCGCCGCCTCGATGACATGGGTATTGATGGCGATATTGTCGTAGACAAAATCTGCCGGCCAGGTCTCGTTGGCGAGGATGCCGCCGACTTTCGCCGCCGCCATGATGATGACGTCGGGCCGCTGGCGTTCGACGAATGCCTCCACCTCGGCCTGCCGGCGCAGGTCGGTTTGCGCGCGGCAGGCGGTCACCAGCGTACAGTCCTCACGCGCAAGGCGGCGCATGATGGCGCTGCCCACCATGCCGCGATGGCCGGTGACCCAGATTTTCCTGCCCGTCAGCGAAAAGGGAATGTCAAAGGACATGGGGGGGTCTCACGCCTGCCGGGTTCAGGCCTGGCGCGCGTTTTCGGCCTCGATATCGGCCATGACCATGTCGCGAACCAGGTCTTCAAATGATGTGGCGGCCTTCCAGCCAAGCAGTTTTTCCGCCTTTGCGGGATCGCCGAGCAGATCGTCGACTTCCGTCGGCCTGAAATAGCGCGGATCGATCTCGATCAGTTCCGCGCCGCTGTCGGCGTCAAATCCGCGCTCGTCCACACCGCTGCCTTTCCATTCGATTGTGACGCCGGCCTGTTTGAAGGCGAGTTCGACAAATTCGCGCACCGAATGGGACCGGCCGGTCGCCAGCACGAAATCGCCGCCCGCCTCCTGCTGCACGATGCGCCACATGCCGTCCACATAATCGCGCGCATGGCCCCAGTCGCGCCTGGCGTCGAGATTTCCCAGCCACAGTTTTTTCTGCCGGCCCGACCGGATCGCCGCGACAGCCATCGTAATCTTGCGGGTGACGAAGGTCTCGCCGCGTATGGGGCTTTCGTGATTGAACAAAATGCCGTTGGATCCGTGAATGCCATAGGCTTCGCGGTAGTTGACCGTGATCCAGTAGGCATAGAGCTTGGCCGCCGCATAGGGGCTGCGCGGCGCGAACGGCGTGGTCTCGCTTTGCGGCGCGGGCGCGGAGCCGAACAGTTCCGACGTGGAGGCCTGATAAAACCGTGTCGTTGCGCCAAGATCGAGAATGCGGATCGCCTCCAGCAGCCGCAGGCAGCCCAGCGCATCGGCGTTGGCGGTATATTCCGGGGTCTCGAAACTCACCTGAACATGGCTTTGCGCGGCGAGGTTGTAGATTTCGTCGGGCCGCGTTTCCTGCAGAATCCGGATGAGATTGGTCGAATCCGTCATGTCTCCATAGTGCAGATGAAACCGCGAATTCTCGACATGCGGGTCTTCGTAGAGGTGGTCGATACGCTCGGTATTGAAGGATGAGGACCTGCGTTTAACGCCATGGACGACATAGCCTTTCGACAACAGGAATTCGGCGAGATAGGCGCCGTCCTGACCGGTTATGCCGGTAATCAGGGCTGTTTTTGATGCCATGGTCACTGCTCCAGCGGCGCGCGGGCGCCTGCAAGTCCCGTGTTCTCGCAGATATGGCTTGGCTTCTCAAGTGAACTTGGGCAGATAGGGTGGCGGCGGGGCGGATAAACGGGCATGGGGCGCGCGCAGCCGGGGGACGAATGCGGTGCGCGAAACGGTCGAACGGAACATGAAGGCACTGCGAAAACTCAACGACCGGCTGCGCGCGCCCCATGCCCG
>JALURZ010000086.1 GCA_027058735.1 Hyphomicrobiales bacterium
GGCCCTGGTGCATTTTCACTGTTTTCGCGCCCAGCGCCAGGGCCAGCATCTGGTGGCCGAGGCAGATGCCGAACAGCGGAATGCCGGCCTCCACCAGCGCCCTGATCTGGGGGGCGGCGTATTTCGCCGTGGCCGCCGGATCGCCGGGGCCGTTCGAGAGGAAAACGCCGTGCGGCCGCAACGCCAGAATGTCCGCGGCAGGTGTCGATGCCGGCACCACCGTGAGCGCGCATCCAGCCTGTGCGAGCAGGCGCAGAATATTGGGTTTGAGGCCGAAATCCATCGCCACGACGTGAAACCGGCTTTCGGAAATTTCACCAAATCCCCGGTTCCATCGCCACGGGGTCTGGCGCCACTCGCTGCGCCGGGTGCCGGTCACGTCTTGTGCGAGATCGGCGCCGAGCAGACCCGGCCACCGCTTGAGCGACCCCTTCAGGGCGGCATGGTCAAACCGGCCGTCTTCGTTGTGGGCGATGGTGGCGTCGATGAACCCGTGCTCGCGGATGCGCGCGGTCAGCCCGCGCGTATCCACGCCGCAGATGGCGATGATGCCGCGTTCCTTCAGCCAGTCATTGAAATGAGCCGTGGCGCGATAGTTGGAGGGCCGGGTGATGTCCGCGCGCAGCACCGCGCCGCGCACGCCCCTGACCGGGCCGATGGACTCGATATCCTCCTCGTTGGCGCCGATATTTCCAATATGGGGAAACGTGAAGGTCACGATCTGGCCCGCATAGGAGGGATCGGTCAGGATTTCCTGATAGCCGGTCATGGCGGTGTTGAAACATAACTCCCCCGTCGCCTCGCCGGTGGCCCCCAGCCCGAAGCCCTCGATGAGCGTGCCGTCGCCAAGCATCAGCACGCCATTGCGTTTGCGCCGGGGCCACGCATCCGGTGGAGTCCCGCCTTTCGTCTTTTTCCGACTTGCCATGTGCGCCGATCCGGAAAAATTCAATCAGTGATTGCACCGCGGCGCCCTGGCCCCCGCCAATCGCACCACTGCCTGCGTCCGGTGCGCACAATATGGAATGATCACAGTGTGGTCAACTGGACGAAGAATTATAAAATAGCATAATATCAGCATGTTAGCTTGAGAACAAAGATTTGCCCTCGCTCGCCGGCGTGGTCTATGGTGTCAGGCCGGTGAGCAGGCAGCGAGAAAACGACCATGGGTGAATCGATTCGCGAACGCATTGATGCCGCGCTTAAGCAGGCTGTCAAAGCCCGTGAAAAGCGCTCCACCGCGACCTTGCGCCTCATCAATGCCGCGATCCAGGATCGCGATATCGCCGCGCGCAGCGACGGCAGCCGCGAGGGTGTGCCGGACAAGGATGTTCTGGGCGTGCTCGCGAAAATGGTCAAGCAGCGCGAAGAGTCCGGCAGGATTTACGAGCAGGCGGGCCGGCTCGAACTGGCGGCCGATGAGCGCGAGGAAATCGAGATCATCCGCCAGTTCCTGCCCAGGCAGATGAGCGACGAGGAAACAAGGGCCGTTTGCGAGGAGATCGTGCGCGAGCTGGACGCGAAGGGGCTGAAAGACATGGGCCGGACCATGGCCGCGCTGAAGGAGCGCTATGCGGGTGAAATCGATTTCGCCAAGGCGAGCGCGACCATCAAGGAACTGCTGGCCTGACCCGCACCAAGTTATCCACATGGGCGCGCGGCTTTGCGGGTTCCGCTCGCCGGCGGGTCGCAATGCGGGGGCGCGCGGATTATACTTCACCGCGACGGAGTCCATGACCTGGAGCGGCCTCAGGTGGCGATGCGGTTTTCAACCACGTTTCTCGACGAGATCCGGGCGCGCCTGCCCATATCGGATGTCGTTGGCCGGCGCGTGAACTGGGACAGGCGCAAGTCGCAACCGGGCCGGGGCGATTTCTGGGCGTGCTGCCCGTTCCACGACGAGAAGACTCCCTCGTTTCACGCCGAGGACCGAAAGGGCCGGTATTACTGCTTCGGCTGCAATGCGTCGGGCGATATTTTCACATTCATGGTGGAAAGCGCCGGGCTGACCTTTCCAGAAGCGGTGGAACGACTGGCGGGCGATGCCGGGGTGGCGATGCCGAAGGTCGGCGCGCAGGACCTCCGCCGCGAACAGCGCCGCGGCGAACTGGCCGACGTCATGGAACTGGCGGCGGCGTATTTTGAAGACCGGCTGCAAGGTCTCGATGGCTCTGCCGCTCGCGGCTATCTGACGGATCGCGGCGTTTCGGCGGCCGCGCAAAAAAAATTCCGTATCGGTTTTGCGCCGGGCGATCGCCGGGCGCTGAAAGCCCATCTCGCCGGCAACGAAATCAGCATGGAACAGATGATCGAGGCCGGCCTGCTGGTCGCGGGCGAGGATATCGCCCAGCCGTATGACCGGTTTCGCGACCGGATCATGTTTCCCATAACCGATCCGCGTGGGCGGGTGATCGCCTTTGGCGGGCGGGCCATGAACCCCGAGGCCAGGGCCAAATACCTCAACTCGCCCGAAACGCCGCTGTTCCAGAAACGCCGGGTTCTCTACAACTTCGCGGCGGCGCGCGAGGCCGCCCGCGGGTGCGGCGCGCTGATCGCGGTTGAGGGCTACATGGACGTGATCGCGCTCACCGGTGCGGGGCTGGCCCATGTGGTCGCGCCCCTGGGCACGGCGCTGACGCCCGAACAGCTCGGGAAGATGTGGCGGCTGAGCGGCGAACCGGTATTGTGTTTTGACGGCGACCGGGCCGGGCTGGCGGCGGCCCACCGGGCGGCCGATATGGCGCTGGCCCATCTCAGGCCCGGCTATTCGCTTAAATTCGCCATCCTGCCCCAGGGCGCGGACCCGGACGATCTGGTGCGCAGCGAGGGGGCCGAGGCGTTCAGCGCCATAATCGAACAGGCCCGCCCGCTGGTCGATATGGTGTGGCAAAAGCAGATCGAGAGCGGCGACTGGACAACCCCGGAGCGCCGCGCCTTGCTCGAGCAGAAAATCAGCGCAATTCTGCGCGAAATTTCCCATGAGGCCGTGCGCCGGCACTACAAGGAACATCTGCGGGCGCGGCTGCGGTCGTTCCAGAATGCGCGCACGCCGTCTTTTCGCCGCCACGAGGCGCGCGGTTTTGGACGCGCGCGGCAGGAAGGCCCGGAGCGCTTCGACACCCGGCGGCCGGGGGCGTCGCGCAGCGCTGCGACCGAGGCGCTCAAGACCAGCGCGCTGGTGCGCGGCGGCCCCGGTCATGCGCCCCAGCGCGAAGCCCTTCTGGTGCTGGCGCTGGTGACCCATCCGCATATTCTCGAACGCCACGGGGAGCGGTTCTCCCTGGCCGAGTTCAGCACCCCCGCGCTTGACAGATTGCGCCGGGAAATCCTAGATATCGCCGCTGATTGCGATCCTCTTGACACGGTCTCCATGACCGCCCAACTAAGGCAGAGCGGAGCGTTTGAGGAGGTGGAGCGCCTGAGAAGCCGCCTGACCCACAAGGCCGACTGGTTTATCGGCAGCGACGCGGCACCGGGCGATGCGGAAACAGCCTGGCTTCACATGCTGTCATTGCATGAGAAATCATCGACCCTTCGCCGGGAATTGCGCGCAGCCGAACGGGCGCTCAGCCAGGAGGGGACGGAAGAGAACTTCAACCGGTTGCGGGCGTTGAACGCCGAACTGGCGACGAGCGAGGGCAGGGAGGCCGTGATCGAGGGATTTGGAGAGGCGTCTAACCGGGGCAGCGGGTCGTGAGACCGCGGAATTTCGGCGCCGCGCGTTTATGTTTAACCGGTGCTTAACACCGATCGCCTATTCAGGCTGAAGGACGAAAACCGGGGCGGGCCTGCCCGCCCCCTGCCGCCATGTCGGCGGCGGTACAAATGGATGTCTGGCGACACCCGCTGGCATGGCCCGTGCCGGCGCTGTCGTGCTTTGGCGTCAGGGAAACAAACATGGCAACCAGAGCCGGGAAGAAGAAAGCCGAACCCAAATCCAGCGCGCCGCCCTCGGGCGATGGCCCGCTTCTCGACATGTCGGACCGCTCCGTCAAGCGGATGATCAAGCACGCCAAGCAGCGCGGCTTTGTCACCTATGATGAGCTGAACGAAGTGCTGCCGTCCGAAAAGGTGTCGTCCGAGCGCATAGAAGACACCATGTCGATGCTTTCGGAAATGGGCATCAATGTGGTGGAGTCCGATGATGCGGAGGAGGGGGGCGATGTGACCGGCGGCGCGCTCGCCGACGCGGCGTCCAGGAAGGTGGCCAGGACCGGCAAGACGGGCGGCGAGCAGTTGGACCGGACCGACGATCCGGTGCGCATGTATCTGCGCGAAATGGGATCCGTCGAACTGTTGTCGCGCGAGGGCGAAATCGCCATCGCCAAGCGGATCGAGGCGGGCCGCGAGGCGATGATCGCGGGGCTTTGCGAGAACCCGCTGACCTTTCAGGCGATCATCATCTGGCGCGACGAACTGAACGAGGGGCGCATATTGCTGCGCGACATCATCGATCTCGATGCCACCTATGCGGGCCCGGACGCCAAGTCGGCGCCCAAGCCGGATGGCGGAGGCGAAGAAAGCGCGCAACGCAAGAAGGCCGACGAGGCCAAGGCCAATGGCGCGGCGGATACCTCCGCGCAGGCCAAGCCCGCGGGCGAGAGCGGCGGCGATGACGATGACGACGACGATGACATGGACAACAGCCTGTCGCTGGCGGCCATGGAAGCGGCCCTCAAGCCGCAGGTCGTGGCGACTTTCGACGGCATCGCGTCGGAATACAAGAAGCTGCACCGGCTGCAGGAGCAGATGGTCGAAAAGCGCCTGCAGAACAAGACGCTCAGCCCGAGCCAGGAGCGGCGCTACAAGAAACTGCGCCAGGACATCATCGAAGAGGTCAAGAGCCTGTCGCTCAACAGCAACCGGATCGAAGCGCTGGTGGAGCAGCTTTACGACATCAGCCGCCGATTGCTCAGCAA
>JALURZ010000087.1 GCA_027058735.1 Hyphomicrobiales bacterium
CCTCAAAAGGCAGGCTTTTCACGTCGCAGTGATGCAATTGTGCGTGCAGCCCCTCGGTTTTCAGCCTGCAGCGCGCCTGATCGAGGGCGGCAGCGCTGCCGTCTGCGCCATGTGCGCTGAAGCCTTCTTTTGCGAGATACACAAGATTGGCGCCGGGGCCACAGCCAATTTCGAGAATTTCGACTGATTTTCGGTCCGGCAAAGCGTAGTAGTTCCGTGCGACAAACCGGATCAGATCCTCCGGCGGGTATTTGCCCCATTCCTGGCCGAGGAAGATTTCTTCCCAAATTGAGTCCCAACTCATTTGCCGCCTCATTCGTATCGGTACTTGAGCACGCGGGCACCGAAACGCTCCACCAGGTGGGGGTTCCTGCTCTCCCAGTCTTCGCAGATGGTGCGGTAGAGCCGGGCGTTGGAAACAAATGAGCCGAACCGGAATTGCGCTCGCCCGGGGGAATAGCCAGCCTTGAAACGCAACAGCGGATCAGCCGGGCTGGACGACATTCCCCCGCCCAGATGAAGCGTCTCGCGCGTGCCGCCTGCGAGATTCATGATCACCTCGTGCATCAACTTGTTGGTCGGGCACAGGTACGAATATCGCTGTGATGCGGAACCCAGATGGTAGTGAGCATATCGATCCGACAGGAGGATCAGATAACCACCGATCTCCTTGCCATCGATTTCGGCGATGTACACGCGGTAGCCATTGGCGCCAAGGCTGCTGATCGAGTCGAAATAGTCAGCAGCGAACCGGTAGTCCCTGTGGGCGCAAAGCTCCTTCATCCGGGTTTGGTAGAAGCGGCCGAATTTTTCCAATGCGGACCTGCCGGACTCCGCTTTCACCGAAACTCCCGCTTTTTCCGATTTTCGAATGCGGTTTCTCGTTGTGCTTTTATATTGTGCCCAAACCGCCTCGCGATCTTGTGACAGATCCACAATGATGGTCTTTCTTTCGGCGGTCGTTTTCACGAAGCCGCCTGCGACGAATTTGTGGGTATTGAGGACGGGATGAAAGCGGATGAAGCCCGCAATGATCCCGGTTTGCTGGCAATAGCGCGAAAAGCTGTTCCAGGCTCCGGCAAGAAAGCGCTTGTCCATGGAGGTGGAGATCGGTCCGCCATATCCATAGGGCGTCTCAATATCGAACATGCGATCGGCAAGAGTAAATCCGGGAAGCGGGCGCACAAGATAGGAAAAGAAAAAGTGATTGCCGTTCTCGGCATAGTGAAACGCCTCGGCAGACGCGCCCGGCCCGGCATAGAGGGCCGCATAGTGGTAGCGGAAGTAAACGTCGTCTTGCGGCGTTTCCCTGAAAAAACTCAAGGCTTTACGCCATGGTCCGGCCGTTTTCACTATCCTGAATCGACCGGTCAAGACTTGACATCCTGCCAGAACAGCGGCTCATCCTCCTGCACATCGCGTGTCACGGTCATGCCGATCAAGGTTTCAAGATGCTCGGGCTGAATGCCATTGCCCGGCCGCTTGCAGGCAAGCTGGTCGCGGGTCAGGCATGTGCCGGATTTGAGAAAACTGCTGGCGACGACGCTGCGGCGGATACCGGCCATGTTCTTCAGTTCGCTCTTCGTCGCCCGCTTTGTTCCATCGCCGAGCATTTTTTCCGTGGTCCGGATGGAGCGAACAAGGCCTTTCAGGCCGGAAGGGTCAATCGACGCCTTGTGGTCCGGACCCGGCAAATTCCTGTCCAGGGTGAAATGCTTCTCAATAACGGCCGCTCCCAGCGCCACGGCAGCGATTGCTGCCTCATGACCGGTCGAATGATCAGACAACCCCACAGGCAGTGAGAAAGCAGATCGCAAGGTTTCCATGGCCCGCAGGTTCATCTCGTTGGCAGCGGCGGGATACTCGGACGTACAATGCAGCAGGGTCACCGGAACCGGACCGCCTTTTTCGATCGCGCGGATCGCTTTTTCGACCTCACCCAGATTGCTCAATCCCGTGGACAGGAACACGGGGCGTCCCTTGCGGCCGATGGCTTCCAGAAATTCGTGATGCGTAACTTCGCTTGACCCCACCTTTATGTAGGGAACGTCGAGTTCGTCGGCAACAAAATCCAGGCTTTCCTGGCCGTCCGGGGTGGAAAGAAAGATCACGTCGATCTCGCCGGCGCGCCGCTGTAGTCGGCGAAAGGCGTCAAACGACAACCGCAGACCCTCAAGGGTCTCATACAGGCTGATGTCTTTGTCGGTCGTTTTTTTCAGATAATCGACCTTGAACGCGAAACGGCCGGTTTGCTCGCCCGCAGTCCAGGTCTGGAACTTCACCGCATCGGCGCCAGCTTTGCCCGCGGCATCGACCAGTTCTTCCGCCAGCTTTTCATCGCCATTGTGATTGACACCGGCCTCCGCGATTATGAAGCAGTTATCACCCATACGCCGTTTCCCCGGTTGCACCGCCCCGGGCCCATTCCTGACCGTTCAGCGTTGCCGTGTTCGTTACCAAGAACGAGACCCGACATAAAGCATCAGGCCACATGACAGCACCGCAAAGGCTTGCTGGAGAAAACCACGAGACCGCTTTCATCCAACAATTCGGCAACGCAATCTGGTCGGATTGCACTATATGGTCAAGCATTGAACCCGGCATCCCGGAACACTTTGGCCTTCAACTCGTCCGGCTCGGCGGATTTCAGTATTTCCACAATTCTGGCCGAGGCCCCGCCTGAGCCATACGGTGGCGGAGTGTTTCCGGCCGCATCGAGAAATCCGGGGTCAAGCGCCTTTCGAATGGCCGCGGAGACCGCCGAGGCGGTGGGCTCGCAGTCGATAATGGAGGCGGCGCGGAGCCGGCCTTTCTGTCGCTCCCCGATATTCACACACGGCGTGTCGAGAGCCGGCGCCTCGACGATGCCACTTGAAGAGTTGCCAATCACCAATGCCGCAAGCTTCATCGCGGCCAGGTATTTTTTCGATCCAATCGAATCGAAGACTACGGCCCGGTCCGGATTCCTTGACACAAAGAGATTGATCGCGCTGGAGATATTCTTGTTGCCCGGGTCCGCATTGACGCCTGTGAATACAATGTTGTGGTCCTGCAAGCGGTCAAGCGCCGTCAGCATTGCGTTCACGGTGGGAATGTCGAGATGCGGCAGTCTTGTCGTGGGATGGAGCGTCGCGAGCACGAAGTCGCATTTCGCATCTATGCCCAGGGTGGCACACAGCTTCGCGCGGTCCGGCTCTTCCATCGCCGCGATCTGATCAAGCCCCGGAGCCCCCACATTGTAAACCCGGTCCGGCTGCTCGCCCATTTGAATGACGCGCCGGCGATAGGGTTCAGCGGCGACAAAATGCAACGAGGCCATCTTTGTCATGGCGTGGCGCAACGCATCGTCGAATGCACCTTGCGTCACTTCGCCGCCGTGTATATGGGCAATGGGGATATTCATTATTGAGGCCGCCGATGCAGCGGCAAAAATCTCGTACCGGTCGCCGAGAACGACCAGAATGTCAGGTCCAAGGCGATCCAGAGCGGCCGCAAAACCGATCATGCCGTGGCCTGTGCCGGCGGCAACCGCAGCGGGTGTGTCGGCCGAAAGCTGCAGATCGACCCTGGCGTCGATGGTGAAGCCGTCCGCCTCGACGTCCTTCCATGTCGATCCGAACTCAGGAACGAGATGCTGTCCGCAAACGATCAGCTGGAGCCGCACAGCGGGTTCCCCGCGCAGCAACCGGAGGAGTTCCCTCAGCAGACCGAAGTCAGCCCTTGAGCCGGTCGCCACAGCGATACGCATTGGATTGGTCCCGTTACCCGCGCGCCGTCAAAAGCGAACTTTGTGATCAAAAACCATGCTTTCAGACCGGAAAAATTCTGCAACAGGAAGATCGGTTGACTCAATCATCCGCCCGCAGCCCTCTTCGGCCGGTGCGTCGAGATGGACAAGGATGGTTCTGTTGCAATGAAACAATCGATCAATTAGAACGACTCCACCAGCGCTGAAGGTATCCATCGCACCCTCGGACAATGCGACGAGTTCGCCAGGCAATTGAGCGATGGCCGAAAACATGACGACATTGATCATCGCCGAGGCCGGAGTCAACACCAATGGTAACGGTGAGTGAGGGCACCATGAGCAACGGCGCAAATGTCCATATGATCGGCGAAAACACGCCGCTGATCGATGTCATACGCGAAATCGACTCGAACAATCTGCAGATCGCGCTGATCGAACGCGATGGCCGCCTGGTCGGGACCGTGACCGACGGCGACATTCGAAGGGGCATTCTTCACGGCCACGCGCTTGACACGCCGATCTCGAAGGTGATGAACGCCTCGCCGCTGACGGCGCCGGCCGATATCACGAACGACGACGCCCGCGACATGATGCAGCGTCATTCCATTGAGCAACTGCCGCTGATCAACGGCGACAACGAGGTCTGCGGCGTAAAGCTTCTGTCGGAACTGCTGCACACCCGCCAGCTCGATAATTGGGTCGTGCTGATGGCCGGCGGGCTGGGCTCGCGCCTGTCTCCCCTGACCAACGATCTTCCCAAGCCGCTGATCAAGATCGGCGGACGCCCGATTCTGGAGACCATCCTGCGCAGCTTCATTGCCGCCGGGTTCTCGCGGTTTTTCATATCCGTCAACTTCAAGGCCGACCTGATCGAGCAGTATTTCGCCGACGGGTCGCAATGGGGTGTGGATATCCGCTACCTGCGGGAAAAGGAGAGGCTGGATACCGCCGGCGCCCTCGGCCTGTTGCCCGAACCCCCCGACAAGCCGGTTTTCGTCATGAACGGCGACCTGCTGACGACGATCAATTTCCGTCAGATGCTGCGCTATCACGCCGAGCACGGCGCGCCGGCAACCATCGCGGTGCGCGAACACACAACGACGATCCCGTTTGGCGTCGTGGAATCGGACGGTCACGTGCTCACCGGCATTCAGGAAAAGCCGACCCGGACCTGCTTCGTCAATGCGGGGGTCTATATTCTCGGCCGTGAGGCGTTCGAGTGCATTTCGCCGCATCAGCCGCTGGACATGCCGAGCCTGTTTTCGCGCATTCTGGCGGCCGGCGACAAGCCGGCGGTGTTTCCGATCCGCGAATACTGGATCGATGTGGGCCATCTGGATGATCTGCAAAAGGCGTCCGACGAATTCGAAAGGGTGTTCGGGTGACGGCGCGCGCGCGGAGCTTCTGTGAACTCGCCAGCCTGGAGGGGCGGGTCGCGCTGGTGACCGGCGGTGCCGGACATATCGGCCGGCACGCGGCGGCGTGTCTGGCCGAACTCGGCGCGCGCGTCGCCATCGTCGATCTCGATGCTGAAGCGTGTAACGCCACAGCGCGGAAGATCGGCGAAAAATGGGGCAACGAGGCTGCCGGTTTCGACGCCGATATCGAAGACGAAGCCAGCGTGCGCGATCTTCCGCGCCGGGTCCGCGATCGGCTCGCCCGTCTCGACATTCTCGTCAATTGCGCGGCCCTGGTGGGCACATCGGGGCTGGAGGGCTGGGCGGTCGATTTTGAAAAACAGTCGCCCGACACCTGGCGGCGCGCCCTGGAAACCAACCTGACCGGGCCGTTCTGCCTGGCCCAGGCGGCTGCCGGCGATTTGCGCGCATCGGGCCATGGCGCGATTGTCAATGTCGCGTCCATATACGGTCTCGTGGGCCCCGACTGGCGGCTCTATGAGGATACGGATATGGGCAATCCCGCAGCCTATGCCGCAAGCAAGGGGGGGCTTATCCAGCTTACCCGCTGGCTGGCGACCACCCTGGCGCCGGAGGTGCGGGTCAATGCCATTGCGCCGGGCGGCGTGTTCCGCGCCACGAGCGAACCGTTCCTGTCGCGCTATGTTGCAAAAACCCCACTGGGACGAATGGCGGGGGAAGAAGATTTCAAGGGCGCGATCGGCTTTCTGGCGAGCGATCTGTCGGCCTATGTGACCGGCCAGTGCCTGGCCGTCGACGGCGGATGGACCGCCTGGTGATGCTTGCCTGACGAGCCGAAACATGCGAGCAATTCGCCCGTTGCAAGGACACGCTCATCCCCTGAGGCAGGTTCCCTTTGGCGCGATCTTTAGGAAAGGTTCTGGTGACCGGCGCGGGCGGGTTTATCGGGTCGCATGTGAGCGAAATGCTGGTGCGCGAGGGCCACGAGGTGCGCGCCATGGTGCGCTACAATTCCATGGGGGCCTGGGGCTGGCTCGATGCCGCGCCCGATGACATCCGCGCGCAGCTTGAGGTGTTTTCCGGCGACATCCGCGATCCGCACGGCGTCAGGACCGCGATGACCGGCTGCGACACGGTGCTCCATCTCGCCGCCCTGATTGCCATTCCCTATTCCTATCATTCGCCCGCCACCTATATCGACACCAACATCACCGGCACGCTCAACGTGGTGCAGGCGGCGCGCGATCTGGGTGTCGGGCGGGTTGTCCATACCTCGACAAGCGAAGTCTACGGCACCGCGCAATTCGCGCCGATTACCGAGGAGCACCCCGTCCACGGCCAGTCGCCCTATTCGGCAAGCAAGATCGGCGCCGACCAGATCGCCCTGTCCTTCGAGCGGTCGTTTGCAACGCCGGTGGTCATCGTGCGGCCCTTCAACACCTTCGGTCCGCGCCAGTCCGCGCGCGCGGTCATTCCGGCCATCATCAGCCAGATCGCCGCCGGCAGACGCGCGATCAGGCTTGGCAGCGTGACGCCGACTCGCGATTTCTGTTTTGTGCGCGATACCGCCGCCGGGTTTGTCGCGGCCGCCGGTGCGGAGAATGTCGATGGCGAAATCATCAATATCGGCAATGGCCACGAGATCTCGATTGCCGATACGGCGATGCTGATTGCCGAGGTCATGGGCGCGAAAATCACGATCGAAACCGATGAGCAGCGCATCCGGCCGGAAAAAAGCGAGGTGGAGCGCTTGTGGGCGTCTACTGAGAAGGCTGAAAAACTGCTGGGCTGGGCGCCCCGGTATCGAGGCGCCGAAGGTCTGAAAAAGGGCATTGCCGAGACCGCCGAATGGTTCGCCGATGCGGATAACATGAAGCGCTACAGGCCCGATACCTACAGTATCTAGCCGCTGGCTTCTGCAACGATACGGTGACGGCTTTGGGCGCGCTGAATGCAACGAAACCGGACCTTGCGGACATTCTCGCCGCCATTGATGGCGTGCTGGCGGGCCAGCCGCGCCCGGTTGCGCTGCACGAGCCGGAAATCGGGCGCCGCGAACGCGAAATGGTCGCCGAGTGCCTGTCGAGCGGGTGGGTGTCTTATGCCGGCGCCCATGTCCGGCAGTTCGAGACCGCGGTGGCCGCCTTCACCGGCTGCCGCCATGGGGTGGCGCTGGTCAATGGCACCGCCGCCCTTCATGCCTGCCTTCTTGTCGAGGGCATCGGTGCGGGCGACGAGGTTCTGGTCCCGTCGCTCACCTTCGTTGCGACCGCCAATGCGGTCTGCCACGCCGGTGCGGTGCCGCATTTCGTGGATGTGGAACCCGAAACCTTCGGCATCGATCCCGACGCGCTGGAGCGCCATCTGAAATCCGTTGTCGTTGAGCGCGAGGGCAGGGCCGTCAATCGCGAAACCGGCCGCGCGTTGCGCGCCCTCATCGCGGTGCATGTGTTCGGCCACACGGCGCGCATGAACGAATTGTTGCGGGTGGCGGAGGAATTCGGGCTTGTGGTGATCGAGGATGCGACCGAATCCATCGGCTCCAGCCGCAACGGCAGGAATGCCGGCACATTTGGCAGACAATCGGTTCTCAGTTTCAACGGCAACAAGACCATCACCACCGGCGGCGGCGGCATGATCCTGACCGATGACGAAGACCTGGCCCGGCGTATCAAACATCTGACCACAACGGCGAAACAGCCCCACAAATGGGCGTTCGACCATGATCTGGTCGGGTATAATTACCGTTTGCCGGCCCTGAACGCCGCCTTGGGCTGCGCCCAGATGGAGCGGTTGCCAAGCCTGCTTGAGCGCAAGCGCGTCCTGGCGGGCAGGTACCAGGCGGCATTCCGCTCGATTGACGCGGCCGCGTTTGTCGCCGAACGGCCGGACATGCACAGCAACTACTGGCTGAACGCGATCGTTCTGCAGCCCCGTCTGGCCGACCAGCGCGACGCATTGCTCGCTGTTCTGCATGAGGCCGGGGTGCTGGCCCGTCCGGTCTGGACCCCGATGCACAAGCTGGCGATGTTTGAAAACTGTCCGCGTGCGCCGCTGCGCGTCAGTGAGGATCTGGTTCGCCGGACCGTCAATCTGCCGAGCAGCGCGTGTCTTGCCGGCAGGGCCGCGGACGGGTAGGGCACATGGACGAAAACTATCTCATCGTCGGGCTGGGGAGCATCGGAAAGCGGCATCTTGAAACCGTATCTGTGGTGGCGCCGGAGGCCCGGATTGTCGTTCTTCGCCGTCCGCAGTCACCCCCGGACGCGGCTGGCGCGGGCGCCACGGTTGTTCATGATCTGGACGATGCGCTGGCATTAGGCATCAAGGCGGCGATCGTCGCCGGCCCGGCCACCACCCATGTGGCGACCGCATTGCAACTGGCCCGCGCAGGCGTTCACTGTCTGGTTGAAAAGCCGTTGTCGGACGGGCTTGAGGGTGTGGACGCCCTGCTGGAGTTGTGCAACCGGAACAATCTCGTGCTCCAGACCGGATACTGCCTGCGGTTCGATCCGGCGCTGGCGGCAATCCACGAGGCTGTGGAGAAGGGCGCGATCGGCCGCATTCTGGGTATCCAGGCGAGTGTCGGCCAATATCTGCCCGATTGGCGGCCGGGCAGCGATTATCGAACCGGCGTGAGCGCCCGCCGCGATCTTGGCGGCGGCGTGCTGCTTGAACTCAGCCATGAAATTGATATTCTCCGCTGGCTTGGGGGGGAGGTGGTTTGTGTTGCCGCAAGGCTGGGATGCCATGGCGGTCTCGATATCGATGTTGAGGACACGGCCGATCTCCTGCTGACGTTCAAGACCGGCATCACCGGGACCCTGCATATGGACATGGTTCAGCGGTCAGCGCGGCGCAAATGCGTGATCGCCGGGGCGAATGGCACACTGGTCTGGGATGGCATTCGCGGCCGCGCCGACCACTATGACGCGGCCAGCGGGCGCTGGCGGGCGCTGTTTGACGGCGATCAGGCACACCGCGGCGAATATTTCCAGGAGCAGTTCCGCCATTTTCTCCATTGTATCGAGACCGGCGGGCAACCCCTGGTGAGCGGTCGCGATGGCCGGCGGGTGGTCGAAATTGTTCTTGCCGCCAGGCGCTCCGACGCGGAACAAAGGACGGTAGGCCTGTGACCCCGCCCAAAGGAGCGACTGTTGCCTTCATCTTCGCGCGTGGCGGCTCGAAGGGTGTCCGGGGCAAGAATACAAGGCTGCTGAACGGCAAGCCGCTTATCGGATATGCGATCGAGCAGGCCGCCGCCGCGCGGACAATCGAGCGCATCGTTGTGTCCACCGACAGCAAGGATATCGCATCGCTCGCGCGCGACTTTGGCGCGGAAGTGCCGTTCATGCGCCCGCCCGGGCTGGCAACCGATGACGCGCCGGAATGGCTCGCCTGGCAACATGCCCTGGATGCGGTGGCGGATGTGGGGCTGTTTGTAAGCGTTCCGGCCACCGCGCCGTTGCGCGCCCCGCGCGATATCGATGCCTGCGTCGAGATGATGCGCGACAGCAAATTTGATATCGTGCTGACGGTCACGCCGGCCGCGCGCAGCCCGTATTTCAACATGGTGAGTGTCGGTGAGGATGGCCTTGCCCGTCTGGTGATGGAGCCCGATGCGGCGGTTCATCGCCGGCAGTCGGCGCCGCAACTGTTCGATATCGTGACCGCGTGCTATGCGGCCTGTCCTGACTTCATCCGCCGCCGCGCAGCCATCTTCGAGGGCAGGGTCGGGGTGGTCGTGGTGCCGGCGGAGCGGGCAATCGATATCGATACGGAGCTTGATTTTTCGATCGCTGAATTCCTGCACAAGAGGGAACACGGCAATGTCTGAAGGCAGGCCAACGCGCCCGCCCGTCTTGAATTCCACCACGGCGTCCGCCATGCTGCGCGCGAATTCTTCCGCCACGCGAACTGTGACCGTTTGGCGCATCGGAAAGACGTGATCGTGTTGGACAAGAACCCGCAGCCGCAATCAGGGGCGAAAGGCGACCTTGCCGGGGCGCTGCTTGAGCGCATCGACAAGCGCACCGCGCGTGTCGGCATTGTCGGCATGGGCTATGTGGGCCTGCCGCTGGCGGTGGCCACGCATCGCGCCGGGTTCAGGGTTCTGGGTTTCGACCTGGACCCCGCCAAGGTGGACAGCCTCAATGCGGGGCGTTCGTATATCGGGCGCATCTCCGGCGGCGAGCTTGAGGCCATGCGCGCCGGCGCGCGGTTCGAGGCGACCGGCGATGAGGCCGCGCTTGGGCTTTGCGACATTCTCGTCATCTGCGTGCCCACGCCACTCAACAAATACCGTGAGCCCGATCTTTCCTTTGTGGAAAATTCGACGCGCATGATCGGCGAACAACTGCGCCCCGGCCGGCTTGTCTGCCTGGAATCCACGACCTATCCCGGCACCACGCGCGAAGTCGTGAAGCCGATTCTCGAACGCGGCGGGCTGGTTTCGGGCAAGGATTTTTTTCTCGCCTTTTCGCCTGAACGCGAAGACCCCGGAAACGAGCAATACGACACCGCCTCGATCCCCAAAGTGGTTGGCGGGGACGGCCGGCAGGCCGGCGACCTGGCCGCGAAATTCTACGGCGCGGTGGTGTCCTCGGTGGTCACGGTCGCAACCAGCGATGTGGCTGAAGCGGTCAAGCTGACGGAGAACATCTTCCGCTCCGTAAACATCGCCCTGGTCAACGAGCTCAAAGCCATCTACGGCGAAATGGGGATCAACATCTGGGATGTCATTGACGCCGCCAAAACCAAGCCGTTCGGGTTCATGGCGTTTTACCCGGGGCCGGGCCTGGGTGGCCACTGCATCCCCATCGATCCGTTCTATCTCGCCTGGAAGGCGCGAGAATATGATGTGCCCACCCGGTTCATCGAACTGGCCGGAGAGATCAATTCCCTGCAGCCGCGCCGGGTTGTGGACGCGCTGGTAAAGGCGCTGGGCGACAGGCTCGCCAGATCGATCAATGGATCGCGCATTCTGCTGATCGGCCTGGCCTACAAGAAAAACGTCGAGGACGTGCGCGAAAGCCCGGCCTTCGCGCTGATCGACCTGATCACCTCGCGCGGCGGCGCGGTGGACTATTACGATCCCCATGTGCCCGTGATCCCGCCGACCCGCGACCATGGGGAGCTTGCCGGCAAGGCCTCTGTTTCATGGGACACCAGTGCCTTCTCATCATATGATGCCGCTCTCGTGTGCACGGATCATGACGGCATCGACTGGCCGGCGCTGGTGCGGGCGGTGCCGCTTGTCGTTGACACGCGCAATGCGCTGCGCGATGTGAGGGAACACGACAAGGTGGTGAGGGCTTGAGAAAATGGCGCTGGTGGCGTTTTGACCTGTTTATTGGGCGATGGAGCGAAGCGTCGCGCCGGGCCCCGGGCCCCCTTGCGGGGGGATGACGCCAAGGTGGTCGGGCGCGTGGCGCGGGTATGGCTGTTGCTGGGGGGAAATGCAGGTGACAATGCCCAGATATGCGCGCTGGCGCGCAGGCTCGACTATGGGTGGGAGGAGAAGACTCTCCTGTTCAACGGGCTTTACCGGCTGCCCAATGGGCTGAAAGGGGCGTCGCGCATCTCGTTGAAGCGTGGATGCGCGGACGCCCTGAGGCCGCCATGGCCCGATCTGGTGATCGGCGCCGGGCGGCGCAGTGTGCCGGTTGCGCGCTGGATAAGGCGCGCTTCGGGCGGCGCGGCGCGCCTCGTGCAGATCGGTCGTCCGCAGGTGGCGAGCGGCCTGTTCGATCTGGTGGTGACCACGCCGCAATACCGCATACCCGCCGACCCGCGGGTCATCGAACTGCCCTTGCCGCTGACCGGACTGACGCGAGCGGCTCTCAAGGCCGCCAAAACCGACTGGGCGCCCGAGTTCAAGGACCTTCGCCGGCCCCTGATCGCCGTGTCTGTCGGCGGCGATACATCGACCTGCCGGCTTTCCGCCGGGATTGCCCGGGAGCTTGCGGAACTTGCCAGGGACTATGCGCGCGCCCGCAAGGCGACCTTGCTGGTATCGACCAGCCGGCGGACCAGCGAGGCGGCCTACCGCGCCTTGCGCGATACGCTGCCCGACGATGCCCGGCTCCACCGCTGGCGCGGCAGGGGGCGCAATCCGTATCTGGGCTACCTCGCCCATGCCGATGAAATCGTGGTGACCGACGACAGCGCCTCGATGATCGCGGATGCCGCGCTCGCCGCCAGGCCGTTGTGGCTGTTTCCCGTGCCCTTCAAGGCCCGCAACGCCGTCCTTGTGTTTCAGGACAGGCTGTTTTCGGTCGCCGAACGGCGCGCCGCCGACGGGCGGGCGCCCGGTCCGGCGGCAAGGGTGATCCAGGGGCTCGCCGATCAGGGCTGGCTTTCGCCGCCGCGCCGGATGGAACGGCTGGTGTCTGGCCTGCTGGATCAGGGGCACGCGCTGCGTTTTTCAAGGGAAAATCTCGCACATGGCCACACTCTCAAGCCCGGCCGGGCCAACGAGGAGGCGGTCTCCCTGGCCGTTGCGCGCATTCGCGAACTGATGGCTGTGCGATAGACCGGCGCGCCAGCGCCATCAATAGGAAAGCGATGTATGCAGGCCGGCGTAGAAGTCGCCTCTGTTTTCGCGCCGGTCGCGCTGGTAGCCTGCTTCCAGGGAAACGAATATCCGGCCGAGCGATGGCAGTTTGAGGGGAATGTCCCCGACGAACGCCCCGACACGCAGATATCCGTAATCGTCGCCGCCCAGCACGACAAATTCGGGCCCGGCGGTGATTGCGTTTGCGAACCGGTAATGGGGGCGGGCCTGGAGCCAGTACTCGTCAAACCCGGCAGTGTAGCGGGCGTTCGCGGCAATCGCGATGTTTCCGGCGATGTCGAGCGATCCATCCAGCGTCAGCGCCAGACCGGCCTCGCCCTCATCGAGGCTGGAGCCGGGATCATCCGGCGACAGCGCATGATCGCGAAAGCTGATGCCGCCAAAGGCCGCGATCCGGCCGGTTCCCGGCACGGCCCACTGATACCCGGCTTCAGCCGTCGCGCCATAGCCAACCGCATTAACGGGCGTGTCGCCAACGGTGTTGAGGGTTGTGCGGTAACCGAAGGTGTATACGTTCGCCCACAGCCGCACGATCACGCCTTGGCCGTTCAGATCGCCGCTCAACGGCACGACGAGGCCGGCATAGCCATACGCGTTGCTGCCGCCGGCACCGCCGCCCGACAACACCAGCCGATCACTCTTTTCCGCCGCCGCTACGGTGTTCGCGAACACCGCACACACACCCATCAACCCGGCAAACAGCCAGGCGCGGCAGCCTCCCCGAGACCCCGTCATAGCACCGCCCCTTGTGGCGAACGTCGCGTCCGCCCGGTGTCAGTGGCCCGGTTTGTTGTTGTTCTTGGTTGTGGCCGTCGGGTCCCAGACTACCGCGACACACGATGAAATTGAAACGGGAATATGCAAAATATGCCCGGTTTTCTTCAGGCGCCGGGAGCGCTCAGGTGACGTCGATCACGGTTGCGGAAATGGCCGATTGCAGGGCGCGCGGGGAGACCGAAAACAGGCATCGCGGCGTTCCCGCCGCGGCCCAGACCCGATCGAAGGCCAGCAGGTCCGTGTCCATATAGGTGGCGATGGGGGTGTCGTGGCCGAACGGGGGCACGCCGCCGATGGCGAATCCCGTTGCTTCGCGCACGAAATCCGCATCCGCCTGCCCCAGCGCTTCGCCAATGCGCCGCGCGGTGTGTTGTTCATGCACCCGGTTGGCCCCCGACACCAGAAGCAGCAGGGGAT
>JALURZ010000088.1 GCA_027058735.1 Hyphomicrobiales bacterium
GCATTGCCGCGCGCCTTTTCGACCGGGTATTTGGCTTCGTTCGCCTCGATTTTGGCCGCCGCGGCCGCCGGCAGGTCGATGCCGGCGCGTTCGGCAACCAGAAGCAAATAAAGCAGGATATCGGCGCATTCCTCCGCCATGCGCCCCCGCAGGACGGGATCGCCGATCGCCGCGTCCACCTCCTCATCGCTTCGCCATTGCACCACTTCCAGCAGTTCCGCCACCTCGATATTCAAGGACACCATGAGGTTTTTCAGCGAGTGGAACCGGCGCCAGTCGCGCGCGTCGCGAAAGGCGATCAGAGCGCGCGTCAGCGTCTCGAATGTGGGTGTTTCAGCGTTCATGAAAACGTCCTTCCTTGGCGGCGCATATCGCAAGTTTTGGCTGGCGTCGGCGCGTATATTCATTTATTATAATATATACAGATTGGGCCGACACGCAGATATTTTGAACGGTTGCGGGCGAGATGTATCCGGCTTGCGCGGGAATTGCGCCGCGTGCCGAGGTTCCAGGCCGCCCGGGGCATCTGCCATGCTGGTCCTTGCGGGGGGAGTTCATGGCGATATTCCAGTTCATCGATCCATGGTATGGTTGCGCGGGGTCGTTTTCCCGGCCCCGTGGATCGACCCGCGCAGACAGGGCGAGGCCATAGTTTCACAACCCGGTGTCACCGGAAACAATTCGGATACAAGGAATGATTACCAGCAATCCATTCGCCGCGCTTTCCTCTTTCGTCGATCCCGCCGTCATGCAGGCCTATGTCGTGGCCATGATCGTCCTTGTCGTGATCGGCACGCTGTTCGATATCGTGCACAAGGGCAGCGCCAGATATTTCTTCAACGCCTGGCGCAAGGCAACACAAAGAGGCTCGCAGAAGGTCGGCGCCGCGGACATGGCCTCGCTGGCGGTCAAGACGGTCGCGGTGGACGTTCTCACGTCCGGAGAATTCTGCAACCAGCAGCGCAGGGTTGCGCACCTGCTGGGCATGTACGGGTTCATCATCTATGTGATCGCCACCATCGTCATGGTTTTCTCCTACCCGACCCCCGCCATCGCGACGCCTGCGTTCTGGCCGGTGGTGTGGCATATCGGGGCGCTGATGGTGTGCATCGGGGGATACTGGTTCTGGTTTTTCATCCGCGTCGATGTGGCGGCCGAAGGCCATTCGCCGTTTCGGCTGGTGCGCGCGGATCTGTTCATCGTATCGCTGCTGGCAAGCGTGACGTTCGGGCTGATCTGGGCGTTCCTGCAGACGACCGGAGGCGGCGGCGCGGTCATGTTTCTGGGCCTCTATCTCATTGCCACCACCGTGCTGTTCGGATCGATCCCGTGGTCCAAGTTCTCCCACATGTTCTTCAAGCCCGCCGCCGCCTTCCAGAAACGCGTGGAAACGGCGAACGGTTCGCGGCGCAACCTGCCGCCCCCCGCCGATGCCCCGGACCTCTACGGCAGCGCGCGCCGCGAGCCCCACAACTACTAGGTCGCCCGTAATTGATCGTCGATACAGGAGATAACAAAGCACCATGCCGACTTTTGTTTATATGACGAGCTGCGATGGCTGCGGACATTGCGTGGATATCTGCCCCTCCGATATCATGCATATCGATAAGACCTACCGGCGCGCCTACAACATCGAGCCCAATTTCTGCTGGGAGTGTTATTCCTGCGTGAAGGCGTGCCCGCAGAACGCCATCGATTGCCGTGGCTATGCCGAATTCGCCCCCATGGGCCATTCGGTCCGCGCGCTCAGGGAAGAGGACAAGGGCACCATTTCCTGGAAGATCAGGTTCAGGGACGGCACGCAAAAGGACTTCGTCTCGCCGATCCGCACCACCCCCTGGGGATCGCTCAAATCACCGTCCGACTATGATGAGCCCAGCGATGAGGCGTGGAACTCCCAGCAACTCGCCCATGAGCCCGAGGCGCTCAACATCAAGGGCGGGCTGCCGGCGCTGGACCGCAAACAGCTCAAAAAGGGCTACAGGAAGGGTTTGTAACAATGGGCCTGTTTTCAAAAAGAAAAACGGTTTTCGTGGACAGCGATGTGCTGGTCATCGGCGGCGGCATGGCCGGGTGCGGGGCGACATATGAAGCCAGATACTGGGGCCGTGATCTGAAAATCGTGTGTGTCGAAAAGGCGAATATCGAGCGCAGCGGCGCCGTCGCCCAGGGGCTGTATGCGATCAACTGCTACATGGGCATGCAGTGGAACGAAAACCAGCCCGAGGACCATGTCCGCTATGCGCGCAACGACCTCATGGGGCTGGTGCGCGAGGATCTGGGCTATGATATCGCGCGCCATGTGGATGCAACCGTGCACAAGTTCGAGGAATGGGGCCTGCCCTTCATGAAGGACCCCAAGACCGGGCGCTATCTGCGCGAGGGCAAGTGGCAGATCATGATTCACGGCGAGAGCTACAAGCCGATCGTCGCCGAAGCGGCGCGCAAGGCCGCCACCGAGGTCTACAACCGGATCATGGTGACCCACCTTTTGATGGACAAAAAGAAGAAGAACCGGGTCGCGGGCGCGGTCGGGTTCAACGTGCGCACCGGGGATTTTTACGT
This sequence comes from Hyphomicrobiales bacterium, assembly GCA_027058735.1. Taxonomy (GTDB): domain Bacteria; phylum Pseudomonadota; class Alphaproteobacteria; order Rhizobiales; family JALURZ01; genus JALURZ01. The sequence continues at coordinate 2,566 of JALURZ010000088.1, forward strand.
GTTCCGCGGCAAGGCGGTCATCGTCGCGGCCGGCGGCGCCTCGCACATCTTCAAGCCCCGCTCCACCGGCGAGGGCATGGGACGCACCTGGTATGCCCCGTGGAGCAGCGCGTCCGCCTATGCGCTGCCGATCGAGGTCGGCGCCAAGATGACGCAGATGGAAAACCGGATCGTCCTTACCCGGTTCAAGGACGGCTACGGGCCGGTCGGCGCCTACTTTTTGCACTTGAAGACCTACACTGAAAACGTGAATGGCGAGGAATATGAATCGACCTGGTACAAGGACACCAAGAAACTGGTGGGCGACTATATCGACCGGCACCCGGTGCCCACATGCCTGCGCAACCACGCCATCCTGAAAGAGATCGCGGCCGGGCGCGGGCCCATCCGCATGGTGACCAGGGAGGCCTTCAAGGACCCGCATCTGGAGACCGTCGGCTGGGAGAACTTCCTCGGCATGACGATCGGGCAGGCGGTGGTCTGGGCGTCCCAGAACATCGATCCCAAACACACCAACCCGGAACTGACCACGTCTGAACCCTATGTCATGGGGTCCCACGCCACCTGCTCGGGCGCATGGGCGAGCGGACCGGAGGATTATGCGCCGGACGAATATCAGTGGGGCTACAACCGGATGATGACCGTTGACGGGCTGTTCGGCGCCGGCGACACCATCGGCGGCACGGCGCACAAGTTCTCGTCGGGCTCCTTCACCGAGGGGCGGATCGCGGCGAAGGCGGCGGTCAGGTATATCAGGGATATGGGCGAGGATGCGCCCGAGGTCAGCCGGAGCGAGTATGAAACCCTCAAACAGGCGGTCTATCAGCCCCTTGAAACCTACAAGGTCGGGCGCAACGAGATCGTGGCCGGCACCGTTTCGCCAAGCTATCTGCTGCCGTTGCACGGGCTTCAGCGCCTGGAAAAGATCATGGATGAATATGTCGGCGGCATCTCCGCCAACTACATGACCAATGACTGGGGGCTCAACCGCGGGCTCGACCTGCTGGAGATGCTGAGAGAGGACATGGAACATCTCGGTGCGGAGGACCTTCACCAGTTGCAGCGCTCTTGGGAGTTGAAGCACCGGCTTCTGGCGTCCTTTTCGGTAACCCATCACACGCTGTTCCGCGAGGAAACGCGGTGGCCGGGCTACTATTATCGCGGCGACCACATGAAGCTGGACGACAAGAACTGGCACTGTTTCACCCTGTCCCGGTACGACGCGAAATCCGGCGGCTGGGAAATGGAAAAAGCACCCGTCTATCACATCATTGACTGAGCGGCGGGTTGCGCGTTTGCGACCGGGGCCATTGGGGCGCCTCTTCCCCGCCGGCCTGCCGGCGGGTATTGGGATCGGCTAACAAACGGGCATGATTCTGGTTCAGATCACCGATACCCATATCGCGCTGGATGAGCGCGGGCGTCAACGCCTGCGCGATCTGGAAGCCTGCGTTGCCGGCATCAACGGGCTGGTTCCCGCGGCGGATGCGGTGATCCATACCGGCGATATCGCGCATAATGGCGCAGCGGGCGAATATGACCGCGCCGCTGAAATACTGGGCGCTCTTGCAGTCCCGCTTTTCGTCACCGCCGGCAACCGCGACAATCGCGCGCGACTGCGCCGGGCCTTTTCGCCGCTGTGCGGCCTGGAGCGGGACGCGGGCTTTGTCCACTATGAACGCACGCTGCCGGGCCTGCGCCTGATTGCGCTCGACAGCACAAGCGACAGGTCCAACAAGGGGGCCTTCTGCGCCGCGCGGCTGGCCTGGCTGCGCGCGCGGCTGGCCGGCGATGCGAGCCTGCCCGTCGTGCTGTTCGCGCACCACGCGCCCATCCATGTCACCAGCGCCCGCGACCCGATCCAGTATGAGCAGATGCGGACCGTTTCGGATTTCGCCCGCATTATGCGCCGGCACACCCACATCGCCGCCCTGTTTTGCGGCCATTCCCACCGCAGCGCGCGCGGGGCCATCGCCGGTGTGCCGGTATCCACCGCGCCGAGTACGGCGGCGAACCTGCGCCAGGGAGAGGAGCGCATGATCCATCCGCGCGGGCCGCTGTGCCAGATACACACCCTGGGACCGGATGGCCGGTTCCGGACCGAAACCCGCGCAATGGCCTCGCAGCCGCATCGCCGGAATGCGGTTTAGAGCGTGTCTCTGTCATATGGAATCATTTGACCGGATTTCCGCGCTTTCTGGACTTCGTTATGCCCCCCTTATGGTCAGGCAGACCATGGCGGGGAACATGCCTTGCCAGCAAACGCGGAAATCCGGTCAAATGATTCCGTATAAACAAGAAAGGGGCTAGCCGCGCAGCGCCGCCATGTGCTGATTGACTTCGGCTGCATGGAGCCGCGCCTTTTTGCCCGTCGGCGGCAGGGCTTCCTGGCGGAAAAAGGCGGGAAGTTCGTCGTCGTCCTCGCCGAAACCGGCCTTGTCGTTGAACGCCCATTCAAGACGCAGGGTTTCCGCGCCCAGTTCGGTGACGAATTCAGGCTTGAGATCCGTGCCGCAGGCATCGTTCAGCGCGTTGACGATGAGTTCGGCATTGGTGTCGGTGACGGTGCGCCCGAACACGCACAAGCCCAGCGAATCGGCCGCCGCACTGCTCACCTGCGCCCCATAGCTCGCCTTCGCCAGTTCCTCGACCGATTTGCCGTCGCATTTGAACGAGGGGATGTTGCCGGCGGTGTGGTCGGCGCCCTGCGCGGTCACCATCATGGAAATGCCCGTCACCTCGATAACGCGCGGATCATAGGCGCTGATGCCTTGTTTCTTGATCACCGGAACGCGCTTGATCTTGAAGTGATCGCCGACCCGCGCGGTGCCCTGGGCGAGCAGCCTGCCGCGTTCGTTGCCGGCCCGGATGTCCTCGATGGCGGCGCTCAGAAACCCGACATCGCCGAACGCCGCCTGGCCGGCGTCCATGAGCATCCCCAGCATGGCGCCAAGCTCGATGGTGTCTATCCCCAGATCATTGGCGTCCGCATTGAGCCGCGCCACGTCGTCGGGATCGCTCAGCCCGCAATTGGTGCCCAGCAGGCCGATGGTCTCATATTCAAGCGGCGAGACGATCTCCTCGCCTTTTTCGTCGGCATAGATGTTGGAGCACTTGATGAGGCAGCCCGGCATGCAGGCGTGGGTGGTTTCGCCGCCGCGTTCCTTGTTGCGGTCATGAATGTGCTGGCCGCCCATGAGCAGCGTCTCCTGCTTGGGATTGACAAGCTGGCCCGCGGAAAAATTTCGCACCGGCAGCCCGCCCACATAATTCGTGTAGTCGGCAACGACCGCGGTGCCGAACTGTCCCAGGTTCTGGGTCGCCACATCATCGCTGATCAACGCGCCATAGGCGCGCACCGCCTTCATCACGCCCTTGCGGTCGTGGAACGGCGGCATCTTGTGCTTTTCGACCACGATGGCCTTGACCTTTTTCGACCCCATGACGGCGCCCACACCGCCGCGCGCGGCAAGACGCACCGGACGCAGTTCAGGATCGGTGAAGGCGATGCCGGCAATCAGGCCGCCATATTCCCCCACGGGGCTGCACAGGGCGAGAGAGATCTTATCGCCGTATTTTTCATGGATCAGGCGCGAGGCCTCGAAATTGCCCTTGCCCAGATAGGCCTCCGCGCTGTCAAAACGGATATCGCCTTCCTTCGGAATAACGATGACGACCCACTCCTTCGAGGCGCCGTTGAGGGTGAGGCCGGCGATCTCGAGCTGGCCCAGCGCAAAGGCAAACGTGCCGCCGGAATTGGCTTCCTTGATGCCCCCGGTCAGCGGGCTCTTGCAGCCGACGCTCAGGCGGTTGGCGTTGGAAAAATTGGTGCCCGCGAAAGGCCCGGCGGAAAAGATCAGCGGGTTTTCCGGCGACAGGGGATCGACCGTGGCCGCACCGGCATCCAGCAGCGCCCTGGCGATAAGATAGCGCCCGGCGCGCGCCACAGCCTCGCCTTCCAGCGTTTCACTCCTTACGGACCGGTCGCCCAGATCGATGTGCAGATATTTGCGCATGTGCGTTCTCCTGATGCCGCCAAAAGGCCCGCCCTCCAGACAAGGCGCGCGCGCCGATAACGGTAAATTGCGGTAAGTGCCGTCTCCTGGCGGCACACTAGAAAACTCCCGGCCAAAAGAAAAGTCCTGCGTGCCGCCCCCGCCTCACCGCACCACACCCCAGCAAGCCGGTCCGGGAAGGACAGACGCGAAAAGTAAATGAACGTTCATTTACCTCCGGCAAATCCAGTCTCCTCGGTCAGGGCCGAATGGACAGCCTATTGAAAGCCCACAGCTAGCGCTCGGAAAACGCCATGTTCACCGAGCGGTATACAGGCTTGAGCAGATAGCGCGTGAGGGATTTGGCGCCGGTGATGATTTCGGCATTCACCACCATGCCCGGCAGCACCAGATGCTCCTTGCTCGCCAGCCCGACATAGTTCCGGCTCAGCGCGATCGAGGCCTTGTAATAGGGTTCGCCGCGTTCGGTCTGGAAGGTGGATGCGGAAATCCGCCGGACCGTGCCCTTGATGCCGCCGAATTTCGCCGGATCATAGGTGGTGATCTTCACCTCGACCGGGTTGCCGACCTTGATATAGCCGATATCCTTCGGCTGGATCTGGACTTCCGCCACCAGTTCCTGATCGAGCGGCACGATGCGCGCCACGATGTCGCCGGGCTTGATGACCTCGCCGGGAGACTTGGGAACCAGTTCCTGTATGACGCCGCCAACCGGCGCGCGGACCACCAGGCGCTTGACGCGGTCGGAATGCTTGGCGATCGTCTCGGCGACTTCCGCCAGTTCCGCGGCGGCCTCCGCGCGCTGGGCGCTGAGCGACTGTTTGCGCTTGGCCGCCAGTTGCCGCAGGGCCGAGCGCGCGGCGTTCAGCCCGTCGCGCGCCGCCTCAAGGCGTCCGTTCATGGCGATCCAGCTCGCCTTCGTGGCCTCAAGGACGCGTTTGACCTCAAGAAAGTTGGCCCGCGATACATACCCCTCCCGGACCAGGTCTTTCCTGAGCGCGACCTGTTCTTCCTGCAGGGAGAGCTGGCGCGCAAGGCTTGCCGCCTGGGCCTCGGACGAGCGGATTTCGGCCTCTTTCTCGGAGATACTGGCTTTCAGACCGTCGCGCTCCCTGGCAAACTGCTGGCGGCCGGCATTCAGCACATGACGCTCATTGGCGGCAAGCTTCGGAAAGGCCCTGCCGGGCGCGCCGAAATCCGGCTCCCGGTCTTCCAGCGCGGCGCGCAGGCGCTCGATCTTCAGCTTCAGTCCGGCGGCCTGAACCTTGAGTTTGCCCAGATCGGCCGACGCGGCGATCGGCTGCAGCCGCACCAGCGGCGCCCCGGCGGCAACCACCTCGCCCTCCCTGGCCAGAATTCCGGCAACCATCCCCCCTTCGAGATGCTGCACCAGCTTTTCAGAACCCGATGGCTTGATTTCGCCGGGCGCGATGGTCAATTCGCGCATTTCGGTGACCGTGGCCCACACCAGCATCACCGCGACAAAGCCGCTGGTGAGATAGAGAAGATGGGCAAACAGGCGCGGCGCGCGGCCTTCTTCCAGAATGAGGGGAAGCGTCAGCAGCCGCTGGCGTTCAAGGCGCGCGTCCTCACCGGATTGCCCGTTTGTTTTGAGCATCAGACCCACACAACCACTCACAGCTCCTGCCAAAGACTACCAGCGCAGCGTTAAGCGAATGCTAACTGGGCGAGGGATTTCACCAAGCGCAATCGGCCCGCTACGCATCGCCGCTGGAGGCCGCGCCCGATGGCGGGAAAATGAGCGGCAGGACCTGCTCGGGCGCCGCGTCATGAACGATCTGGCCGTCGCGCATGAAAACGAGCCGGTCGGCCAGCTTCATGTGGCTGGGGCGATGGGTGACCATGATGACCGTGGCCGCGCCGCGCAGGGATTCCAGCTTTTTCATCAAGGCGGCATCCCCCGCATTGTCGAGATTGTTGGCCGGTTCATCGAGCAGATAGATCGGCGCGTTCTTCACATAGGCGCGCGCGAGCATGATCCGCTGTTCCAGTCCGGTTGGCAGTTGGCTGCGCAGTTTCGCGGTCAACCGGGTGTCGAGGCGCTCGGGCAGGCATTCGCAATAGTCCTGCAGGGTCGCCTCCTTGGCCGCGGCGCGCACCTGTTCGAATGTCGCCGTCGGCTGGGCAAGGCGCACGTTCTGGGCAACAGTGCCATGAAAAAGCGTAATATTCTGCGGCACATAGGCGATCGCATGGCGCAGTTCGCCCATGTCGAGCTGGCGGATGTCCAGCCCGTCGACGTGAACCGAGCCGGCCTGCGGCAGATAGAGCCCGGCGATGATCCGCAGCAGCGTGGATTTGCCCGCCCCGCTGGCGCCGGCGATGGCGACAATCTGGCCGGCGGGAATGTCGAGCGAGACCCCCATCAGCGCCGGCTCGGCGCGCGGGCCATAGCGAAAGCTGACCCGGTTGAGCGCGACGGAGCCCACGAACCGCCGGTAGAACGAGGGCACGATACCAGGCAGCCGCTCGGGGCTCATGCGCATCAGATAATTGACCTGGCGGAAGCTCTGCACCGCCTGATTGAGCCGGTTGAGACTGAGGAAAATGGCCTGTATGGGCGACAGGACCTTCCACACGAACGCCATGACCGCGATCAGCACGCCAATCGTCATCGCATCGTTCATGACCATCAGTGCGCCCAGAGCCAGCGTCGCCACGCCCGCCACCATCACCAGCGACTGGGTGATGGTCTGGATTTTCATGGTCAGTTGCTGGGAGCGGAAATGGTGGCGCGAGGTGTCTTCCGACAGCTTGCGATAGCGCTCAAGCCACACCGCCTGGGCGTGGGATTCGCTGATTTCGCGCTGCCTGGAGACCAGTTCGATGATGAAATTCTGCATCTGTGCACGGGCCGCACCCGTCGCCTTGATGTGGAAATTGGTGAGCGGAACCGTGATGAGCGCCATGATCGCGTAGATCGCGATGAGCGAAACGGGAACGGCCGCGATGGCGCCGCCGATCATGAAAATCGCGGTGATGAAGATGATCGCGAACGGCAGGTCGAGAATGGCGGCCGCCACGGTGCCGGTAAAAATATCGCGAATGCCGTCGAACTGCTTGAGGCGCGTGATCTGCGAGCCGATCGGCGCACGCTCGCTCATCGACACGGGCAGATGCAACAGTTGCTGAAAGGCCGCCGCCCCGATCAGAGTATCGAACCGCGCCCCGAGATAGGCCAGGCCGCGGGCGCGAATGGCCCGGATCACCATGTCCGCGCCGATCACGATGCCGATGCCGGCAAGAAAATAGAACAGCGTGTCCGTCGAACGCGTGCCGATCACCTTGTCATACACATTCATCACATAGACCGGCACCGCGAGCGCGAACAGATTGGACACGAAAGTCAGTATCAGCAACTGCACGAACAGGCCGCGAAACCGCGCAAGCAGAATAGGCATCCAGCCATATCTGGCGATGTCCTGCCGGGCCTCGTGCGGATCGATTTCCGACACCGGATACAAGGTGCCGTTCAGGCATGCGGCCGGCTGTTCGTCATAGCGCCCGCTTGCGGCATCGAACAGCGAGACCGTATCGTCTTCACGCGAAAGCAGCACCTTGAACCGGTTGCCGCCCGAAACGAGAAGGCAGGGCATCTGCTGGGGCGTGACGCGGGCCGGCTCGGTTTCGCTGGGCTGGCACTGATAGTTCAGCCGCGCGAGAACCGCGCGCAGATCGTCCAGCGCCTCAACCTCTTCGAAATGCGGCAGGCTTTCGATCAGATGGCGGGCCTCGCCGCGCCACCCGAGCGCATCCAGCAGCGGCGGCAGACAGGCGCCCGCCCCGGATTTTCCATTGAGCACGCAATAAGACCCGCTCTCCAGAAGCGCGTCCAGATCCTCCTGCAGCTTGTGAATGTTCCTGCCCATGGGTCGCGGTCCTCAGCCGGTCATGACGCGATCGCGCTGTCGCCATCGCGCGATGGCGCGCCAGCGGCCGGATTGCCCGATGGCGCGACCGCATCACGGTGCAGGCGCCCGTCCCGCAGAACGAACACGCGTCCGGCAACCTTCAGGAATGACGGCCGGCTGGACACCAGGATAATGGTCAGCGAGCCGCGCAGCCTGTCCATGCCTTCGCGCAGGAGCCGGTCGCTGCGCGCGTCCAGCGCCATGTTGGCTTCATCGAACAGCAGTATTCTGGGCCTGTAGGCCAGCGCGCGGGCAACGCCGATCCGCTGCATCATGCCGCCGGGGATTTCACTGGCAATGCCTTCGTTGAGCATGGTGTCATAGCCGTCCGGGAGGCGGTGAATGTCCGCCTCCAGGCCGATAAGGCGGGCCGCCTCCACCGCAGCATCAATGGTCTCGCCGGTCCGGAACATCGTGATGTTTTCAAGGATCGTGCCACGGAAGACAGCGGAATTCGCCGCCACATAGGCCATGGATGGATGAATTGAGGCGGTGGCCGGGAGCGGTTTGCCGTCGATCAGGATTTGTCCGGACACCGGACGCAATTCGCCGGAAATCAGCTTGAGCAAGGTTGACTTGCCGCAATTGTCCTTGCCCGTGAACGCCACGATCTCGCCGGCCGCCACGGTCAGGTTGATCCGGGAAAAAAGCTGCTCTTCGGCGTCGCGATAGCGGAATGCCAGATCGCGGATATCAATATCGCCGCGCACCGCTACCTCCTCGATCTCCCCCCACCCCTGGGCCTTGGGCAGTTCGAACAGCGCTTCGACCCGCGCGTTCGAAACGCTCAGGCTCTGCATCTGGGTCCACAGGCCGAGCCCGCGCAGAACCGGCTGCATGGAACGCCCCGCCAGCAGCGTGCAGGCGGCCAGCGTGCCCACCGTCAAGGCCCCGTTGATCACCATCAGGCCGCCAACCGTGACCACGGAAATCATGGTCAGATTGGCGAGAAGATTGCCGTAGGCCTGCGCCGCGTTGCCCAGGACAATCGTCTGGTAGGTCGCTTCGGCGGTATTCTTCTGCAATCGTTCGAAGCGGCGCTGGATCTGCGGCTCCATGGCCAGGCTCTTGATGGTGCGAATGCCCGTCAGGGCTTCAACGATGAAGTCTATTTTCTTGTCATCGTTTTCCGCGCGCTCCTCAAGGACACGCTTGAGAGAGCGCGCCGACAGCACCGTGAGCGTCGCCAACCCGGCGAACAGGACGATCGGCACAAGCACGAGCGCGCCGCCGACCACCGCGATCAGGCCCAGAAAAATGACGACGAAGGGAAGGTCGATCAATAGCAGCCGCGATGGCCCGCCATGATAGTCGCGCAGCGCGTCAAGGGCGTTGAGGCGATCGATATTGACGCTGGGGGCATCCTTTTCGACGCGGTCTGGCGGTGCGTAGAGTATGCGGGCGACCGCATCCACGGCGGCACGGTGATGCGCGCGCGTCGCCGCCCAGCCCACCAGGTGGGCGCGCGCGATCTTCATGAACATTTCAACGATGACCACGACCCCCAGCCCGAGGATCAGCAGGGCAAGGGTGTCCGTTGCCTTGTTTGGCAGGATGCGGTCGTAGACCTGCAGGATGACCAGCGGCAGAGCCAGCGCGAGAAGATTGATGATCAGCGAACTTGCCATCACGGCCGGGTGCAGCTTCGGCGCGATGGGCAGCGGTTTCTTCCCGGCCCTGCCGGTTTTCGCGTCCTCGGCCGGGTCGCCGCCGGCGCTGTCGCGGCTTTCGTCCCCGCCGGGCGCGGTCAATGCGCCGGCCGGCGCCTGTTGGCGGGAAGCCGGCGCATCGGCGCCATCCGCATCACCACCGGCGTCGGCCGCGCAGGGACCGTCTCCCCCGCAAGCGGGCACCGGCGGCCCGGTGCGGCCGAATTCCCGCTCCAGCCGTTCACGCAATGCACGTGCCTCGCCAGGCTCCGCGCCCAGGCTTGGGCGATCCGATTTGTTGTCCGGCACGGCCCAGATTGCTCCTCAATGTGTCCGCTCGCGGGCACCCCGTCTTTTCCGGACTACGCAGCAATCATTATCTTTCCGTTAACCCTCCTGGATTCCCGCCAGCGCGAAGCGATATCGCACACCGCGTTTATCGGGTTCTTTATTCAATTTTAAGCCGTATCTGCGACTATGGGCGCCGAGAAATCCGCCTCGCCGCAGGCCTGAGGCCGGACCGTGTTGTTCCTTGAGTACTGGTATCCCAATGGCCGACAAGTCTTCGCCTCCCCCCGATTCTTCAGCGACGATGCCGAAGCAGCCAGGCGCGGGTTCCAGAGATGGCAGGTCCGGCGACCGGGCCGTGCGCGAGGCCAGCGATTATGCCCCCGATTATGGGACGGCTGGGCAAACCGACTTCACGAACGCCAATCTTCACTACGGATCGCGGGAATTTGAAGACCCGACGATCGAAACCGTCACGCGTAGCGGTGGGCCGCTGGCGCCGGGGGCCGATGTGACATCTTCCACATCACCGGACCCCGCTGGCGGCAAAGGGGACGGCACGACGCCGCAGGGCGCCCGGACCGGCGGCGTCGATGCGGGCGAAGCCGGCGGCGCCGGCGTTTCGCCGGGCGCGGCGGCCTCCGGCGGCGCGGCCTCCGGCGGCGCGGCCTCCGGCGGCGCGGCCTCCGGCGGCGCGGCGGTGGCCAGCGGCGCGCAAAGCGCCCCGGCGCCGTTTCCCTTCAATCTGATCGATGAGTTTTCACAAGCCCCCGAGCCCGCGGGCGTAGCGCCGACCACCGGTGCCGGGGCCTCTCCGGCCGCTTCCGGCGGCGGCGGTGCCAACCCGGGGCCCGTTCCCGGCAACGAAGGCCCCACCGACATCACCTTCTCGGGCACCTCGGTTGATGAGAACGCCGCCGCCGGCACCGTGGTGGCCACCCTGGGGGCGAGCGACCCGGATGCGGGCGAGACATTCACCTATGCGCTCACCGGCGATGCCTCCGGCAATTTCGAGATCGTCGGCAACGAAGTGCGGGTGCGCGCCGGCGCCACCATCGATTTCGAGAGCGCCCGGTCCCACGACATCACCGTGCAGGTCACCGACTCGGGCGGCAACACCTATCAGGAGACGGTGACCCTCACCGTCAACGATCTCAACGAAGGCCCCACCGACATCACCTTCTCGGGCACCTCGGTTGATGAGAACGCCGCCGCCGGCACCGTGGTGGCCACCCTGGGGGCGAGCGACCCGGATGCGGGCGAGACATTCACCTATGCGCTCACCGATGATGCCTCCGGCAATTTCGAGATCGTCGGCAACGAAGTGCGGGTGCGCGCCGGCGCCACCATCGATTTCGAGAGCGCCCGGTCCCACGACATCACCGTGCAGGTCACCGACTCGGGCGGCAACACCT
>JALURZ010000089.1 GCA_027058735.1 Hyphomicrobiales bacterium
CGAATGCCTGCGACCTTTCACCGATCTCGACAAGGGTGATGTCCGGTTCCTTCTTCATCAGCTCCAGAATGAACGCCTCATGCGCGTCCAGCTTGCCACCACCCTTCTGGCCCTGCTTGCGTGCCGCGCGCTCGCCATGATTGCGCCAGACACGATGCCAACGTACCGCTGTCGCAACACCAATACCGAAGCGCTTTGCCGCTTTGTGTGTCGATAGCCCGCCGTCGATCGCATCAAGTACCCGGTGTCGAAGATCACAACTGTATGCTCGTGACATGAAATCCTCCCTGCAAATCAGTTTCAGGAGGCAATCATGGCAAGATGGAAAAGGGAATCCTCAATTTGAATCGGGGATAATCAAATCTGCTCTAATTCGGAGCGTCGCGACTGAATTTCCGCAATGCGCGGCGCACGGCCTGTCCGGCCGCATGGGCGCGGTCTTTTTTTCCGGCAATCCGCCTGGCTTCCTCAACGACGCCGCGCGTGGCCCTGGCCATCTTTTCGCGCGTCCTGGGATCGGATGCGACCCTTCGCGCGATGTAGCGGGCGATGTGGCGAAACAGCACGGACATCGGGCCACGATATCCAATTGCCGGGATTTCCGCCAGACCTATCCTCCTTCGGTCGCGATATTCAGCGTGCGTCCGCAATGCTTGCAGTGGACCGCATCGGGGTCGTGGCGGCTGAGGCCGCAATCGGGGCATTTGTAGTTGACTTTCTGCGGCCGGAAAATGGTCTGCACGAGGCGCAGAAAAAGGGCGACCCCGAGGACCATCATGATCGCGGCCAGCAGCCGCCCGGAACTGCCCTGAAGGGTGATATCGCCAAAGCCGGTGGTGGTCAGGGTGGCGATGGTGAAATAGAGCGCATCGACATAGTTGGAGATCTGCGGATTGGTATGGACCTGCAACACATAGACCAGGGCGGTGACGACAAAGACGAAGACCGCAAGATTGACGACGCTCTGGACGATTTCCTCATTGCGCCTGAAAAACGCGTTGCGCGAACGCAGGTCGCGCAGCACATGATAGGAGCGCAGCAGCCGCAGCGCGCGAAGAACCCGCAGGAAGATCAGTTCGTCGCTCAGCACGACCGCCAGCAGCGACACCATGACGATGATGTCGGCGATGGTCGCCATCTGGGTCAGATAACGCACTTTGTTTTCGGCAAGCCAGAGCCGGGCGGAAAAATCGAGCGCGATCCCGGCGCCGATGAAAATGTCGGCGGCGAGGATCCAGCCGCTGTCCGGCAGGATCGAGGAGACCACGAAAAAACTGATGGTGAAGAAATCGAATGTCAGCAGCGCGAAACGGAACCGGGCCGCCCGTTTCGAGCGTCCCCTGTAGAGCGCCTTGAGAACGGTGCGGAATTTTTCCATGATGCCGGTCGCTTTGGCCATTGAGTGCGCGGGACGTTATAGCCCTTATATGATCGCCGCCGCCAAGGCCACAGGCGGATGGAATGGCGGCCGGGAATCGCGTAAGAGACGTTTCATGCGACAATATCTCGATCTGATGGCCCGGATACTGGAGGAAGGCACGCTCAGGGGCGACCGCACCGGCACCGGCACGCGCTCGGTTTTCGGCCACCAGATGCGCTTTGATCTGGGCCAGGGGTTTCCGCTCATCACCACCAAGCGGCTGCACCTCAAATCGATTATCCATGAACTTTTGTGGTTTCTGCGGGGCGACACCAACATCGCCTATCTCAACGAAAACGGGGTCAGAATCTGGGATGAATGGGCGGACGAAAACGGCGATCTGGGGCCGGTCTACGGCCGCCAGTGGCGCTCCTGGCCCGACCGCTCGGGCAGCGCCATCGACCAGATCGCGGCATTGATGGAGGGGCTGAAGAAAAACCCGGAATCGCGGCGCCACATTGTCAGCGCCTGGAACGTGGCCGAGGTGGACGCCATGGCCCTTCCCCCCTGCCACTGCCTGTTTCAGTTCCATGTCGCCGACGGGCGGCTGTCGTGCCAGCTCTATCAGCGCAGTGCCGATGTCTTTCTCGGCGTTCCGTTCAACGTTGCGTCCTATGCGTTGCTCACCATGATGGTGGCGCAGGCCAGCGGGCTCAGAGCCGGCGATTTTATCCATACGTTTGGCGATGCGCATCTGTATCTCAACCACCTCGAACAGGCGCGCGAACAACTCGCCCGCGCGCCGAGGCCGTTGCCGGAAATGCGCCTCAATCGCGAGGTAACGAACATATTCGCATTTCGCTATGAGGATTTTGAGTTGCTCGGCTACAATCCGCATGCGCATATCCCCGCGCCCATCGCCGTTTGAACCTGGAGTGCCTCTGGATGTGGTGGCTGATCGTATTCATTCTGGTTGACGGCGAGTGGATTGCCGGCGCGGATACCGAGCGCTGGCACCCGCGGGCCTATGAAACCGAAGCCATCTGCCAGCAGCGCAAGGCGTTCGCGGAAAAAGCCCTCGCCAAGATCGAGAAGGGCAACAAGGCGCAGTGGTTCTGCTCGCAGACCCGCGATAGTTCGCTTGAAGAGCTGCAACGCGCCGATGGCGGCTGAGGCGGCAATCCTGGTTTCCCTCATTGTCGCGGTGGCCGAAAACGGCGTGATCGGCAATGCAGGCACATTGCCCTGGCGATTGGCGAGCGATCTCAAGCGGTTCAGGCGGCTGACCCTTGGCAGGCCCGTCATCATGGGCCGCAAGACCTTCCAGTCGATCGGCAGGCCGCTGGCTGAACGCGACAATATCGTGATCACCAGACAGGACGGTTTCAGCGCACCGGGCATTCATGTGGCTTCAGGCACGGCTGAGGCGCTGGATATGGCGACAACGTTCGCCGTGACACGCGATGCCGATGAGATCATGGTGATCGGCGGCGCGGAAATCTATCAGGCGTTTCTGCCCCATGCGGGCCGGATCCATCTGACTGAAGTGCACGCGCAGGCGCGCGGGGAAACCCGCCTCGCCCCCTTCGACCGGTCGGTCTGGCGCGAGGTGGCGCGCACGCGCGCCGCGGCGGGCGAACGCGACGATGCGCCGATGAGTTTCGTTACCCTTGAACGGCGCAAGGCGTGAGCCCGGGGTTTGCGCTCCGGTTCCGCCCCCTTCCCGCCGCACCGGGCGGGCCGTCGGGGAGATGAAACGGGGAGACGAAACGGCGGATTCCGGCAGCAAAGTATTGTCTGGCGCGACCGCCGCGCCATCTGTATATGCCCCATGGCAAAGGTTGAGGTTTCATGACACCGCCACCCGCAACCCGTTCGGTGCTCGATACGATCGGCAACACGCCGCTGCTGGAAGTGACCAGGCTCGATACCGGCACGTGCCGGCTGTTTCTCAAGCTCGAAAACCAGAACCCCGGCGGATCGATCAAGGACCGCATCGGGCTGTCGATGATCGGCGCGGCGGAGGCCGCCGGCGAGATATCGCCGGGCGACACCCTCATTGAGGCGACGGCGGGCAATACCGGCCTTGGCCTGGCGCTCGTGGCGGCGCAAAAGGGGTACAGGCTGGTGATCGTGGTGCCCGACAAGATGGCGCAGGAAAAGATTTTTCATCTGCGCGCCATGGGCGCGGACGTCATCACCACGCGCTCCGATATCGGCAAGGGTCATGGCGACTATTATCAGGATATCGCGGAACGCCTGGCAGATGAAAACGGCTGGTACTATGTCAACCAGTTCGCCAATCCGGCCAATCCCCTGGCCCATGAAACGACCACCGGGCCGGAACTGCTGGGCCAGATCGAACAGGCCGGCGCGCGGCTCGACGCGGTGGTCTGCGGCGTCGGCTCGGGCGGCACCATCACCGGCCTGTCGGCCTGTTTCGCCAAGGCCTCGCCGGAGACGCAGATCGTGCTGGCCGACCCGCAGGGCTCGATTCTGGCGCATTATGTCGAGACCGGCGAGGTTTCAGGCGATGTGGGGTCTTGGATGGTGGAAGGGATCGGCGAAGATTTCCTGCCCCCCATCTGCGATCTTTCGCGGGTCGCCACGGCCTATTCGATCAGCGACGCGGAAGCCTTCATGACCGCGCGCGAACTGCTGGCGAAGGAAGGGATTCTGGCCGGCTCGTCCACCGGCACGCTGCTGGCCGCGGCGCTCAAATGGGCGCGCGCGCAAAGCGAGCCCAAAACCGTAGCCACATTCGTGTGCGATTCCGGCAACAAGTATCTGTCCAAAATGTTCAATGATTTCTGGATGCTGGACAACGGGTTTATCGCGCCGTCTGAACGCGGCGATCTGCGCGACCTCATCACCCGCAAGCACAAGGAGCGCCACGCCATCACCCTGTCGCCGGCGACATCGCTGGAGCAGGCCTACCGGCAGATGAAGCTCTATGACATTTCCCAGATGCCGGTCATGGAAGACGGTGCGCTGGTGGGCATTCTGGATGAAGAGGACCTGCTGGTGCATGTCACCAGGAGCGGCGGTTTTGACGGCGCGGCTTCGGACATCATGGCGACAGACCTGCAAACGGTCAGCCCCGATGACAGTCTCGACAGCGTGCTGGCGCTCTTGACCCGGGGCATGGTCGTGCCGGTGGTCTCGCGCGACGGCTTTCACGGCCTCATAACCAAGATTGACGTGCTCAATCATATCAGGCTTCATCCAGGCTCGTTCACCGCCTGAACGGAGTGGCCCTGACATCATGAACAAGATGGAAAAGAACAGACAGGGGTTTGCGACCCGCGCCATTCACGCCGGCCAGTCGCCCGACCCCACAACGGGCGCGATCATGACGCCGATTTACGCTACCAGCACCTACGTTCAGGAAAGTCCCGGCGTGCACAAGGGCTATGAATATTCCCGCACCCACAATCCGACCCGCAAGGCGCTTGAAGAGTGCATGGCCGATCTGGAGAACGGGGATGCGGGCTTTGCCTTTGCGTCGGGCATGGCGGCCAGCGCGACGC
>JALURZ010000090.1 GCA_027058735.1 Hyphomicrobiales bacterium
GCGCACGGCGGCCGTATTCTGGTCGTTCGGGATGATCGGACTGATGGGCGATGAACTGAGCGTCATCATCATCATTATCGCGCCGCTCGTCATGGTGATCTCCTTTTCCGACGCCATGCATCTGGTGTTCGGCATACGCCGGGGCCTCGAAGAGGGCCTGGACAAAAGGGCCGCCGTGCGCCGGGCCATAACAACCGTCGGCCCGGCCTGTGTCCTGACATCACTCACAACGTGCATCGCGCTGAGCTCCCTGACCTTTTCCCAGTCGGCCTCGGTTCGCGATTTCGGTTTCTATGGCGCCATCGCCGCACTGATCGCATTTCTGGCGGTGATGCTTCTGGTGCCGCTGTTGAGCATCGCCCTGCTCAGGGACGGGCGGACCGGCACCGGCGAGGCGCCCGCCCTGCTGCATTCCGGGGCCATTTCGAGGCTTTATGGAATTTCCGGCTGGCTGGCGGATTTCATCGCGCCGCGCGCGCTCCTCATTTCGATCGGCGCGGTGGTCCTGCTTGTCGTGGCGGGGGCGGGGCAATGGCAGTTGCAGCCGAGCTACCGGCTCTCGCATTATGTTCCCGACGGCACGGAAGCAAACACCGCGCTTGAGCGTCTCGAAAGCGCCTTTTCCGGCTCGCAGCCCGTGCACATCCTGATCTCGTCGAAAGCCCCCCTCGATCTTGATTCGGATCTCGTCGGCAGGGCCATCGGCGAGGCCCACAGGATTTTCGTGGACGATCCCAATGTCCACAATGTGTGGTCCCTGGACAGCCTGCGCGGCTGGCTGCGGTCGCCCGGCGCGCGCATGCCGGGCAGGCTTGGCGACTATATCGGGAAAATGCCGCCCTATCTTGCCCGGCGCCTGATTTCCGAGGACGGGCGATCTGTTCTGATTACCGGGCGCATCGGTGATGTCGATTCGCGCGTCGGGCGTGAAATTCTCGCCGGCATCGACGCCAAACTGGCGCGCCTTGCCGCGCGGATGCCAGAACTGTCCTTTGCCTTGACGGGCCTTTCCACGATTTCGGCCCGCCAGACCGACTCCCTAATCAACGGTCTGCTGTACAGCCTGTTCGGCGCGATCGTCATGGTGGTCATCATGATTGCGATCGCCTTCCGCTCGATACGCCTCGCCCTGCTCAGCATCCTGCCCAACGTTCTGCCCATCGTCATTGCCGGGGCCACCCTTTATGTGACCGGCACGGGCCTGCAGATCGCCGCCTGTGTGGCCATGATCGTCGCCTTCGGGCTAGCGGTCGACGACACGATCCACTTCCTGCACCGGTACCGTTTCGAACGCGAACGCACCGGTGATGTGGCCGATGCGGTTGCGCAGACCGTCCGGCGCATCGGCCCGGTGTTGATGCTGACAACGGTCGTGCTCGTGCTGGGCATCGGTGTCACTCTGTTCAGCGACGTTCCGTCCAACCGGTTGTTCGGCCAGCTTAGTGGTGTGATCCTGGTCTCGGCGCTGGTGGCCGATGTCGTTTTCCTGCCCGCCCTCATTCAGGCGGTCGGCCGGATCCGCACCAGGCTGGCCGCGACAGTCGCCCGCCACGCCATGAAGCAAAATCGCCGCAGCTAGACCCTTTCTTGTTTATACGGAATCATTTGACCGGATTTCCGCGCTTTCTGGACTTTGTTATGTCCCCCTTATGGTCAGGCAGACCATGGCGGGGAACATGCCTTGCCAGCAAACGCGGAAATCCGGTCAAATGATTCCGTATAAACAAGAAAGGGTCTAGAGCCGGGCGGCTGTGTGGGCGAATTCCCAATACAGCTTGCGCGCCAGCCGATAGACCGGACCGGGTTGCAAGTCGCGATCCTCGAACCGGATTACCGGCATCAACTTGCCGTAGTTGCCTGTGTTGAATATTTCGTCGGCTTCCAGAAAATCGCCGGGCGACAGCGCGCATTCGACGACCGGGGTGCCCTGCTCGCGCAGCAACGCAATGACCCGCTGCCGGGTGATGCCGTTGAGGAAGGAGCCGTTGGGCACCGGCGTCTTGACGACGCCATCCTTGCTCAGCCACGCATTGGCGGTCGCGAACTCCGCGACATTGCCCATCGTATCCAGCATCAGCGCGTTGTGAAATCCGCGCGCGGCCGCCTCCCTGAGCGCCCGGCCCGCATTGGGATAGTGACAGGCGGCCTTGACATCGGTGGGCGCCGTTTCCAGCGTTGGCCGGCGAAACGGCGACACGGTCGCGGAGAAACCCGACTGATCCGGCAGGGGCGATTCAAAAATATTGAAACAAAATCGCGTTGCCTCCGGATCCGGCGCCACCCAGCCGCTTTCCGCCCAGTACATCGGCTTGATGTACAGCGCCGCGCCAGATGGAAATTTGGCGATACCCTCTTTCGCGATCTCGACCAGTTCGTCGGCCGTATGCAGCGCCTTCAGGCCAAACGCATTGGCCGAATCGACGATGCGCTGACAATGAAGATCCAGATCGGGCGCGGTACCTTCAAAGCAGCGCGCGCCGTCAAACACGGTGGAGGAAAGCCAGGAACCATGGCTCATCGGCCCCATGATCCCGGGATTGCCCTCCACCCAGGACCCGTTCCAGAAATTCCACGCCTTCGCATGTGCTGCATCCGTGTGCGCCATCGCCGCCACCAATCCGTTTCGCGTTTCGCCAACAGCGGCACTGTCGCAAAAATCCGGCAAATCATCCAGAGCGTATCTGGCGCCGTGCGCGGGCGGGGTGGCACCCGCCCGCCGGACAGCCCCGATGGTCCGAAAATCGCGGTGGCAGGGCTGATGCGCGGAGGACGGAAACCGAAGAGCGCCCGGGTTTTGTTCCAGGCCCGCCTTGTCTCAGCCTGATTTTGGTGCCATGACACGCCCTTCACCGTTTCGTTCCCGCACTCTCCAGGCTTTTCGCTCAGGTGCCGGCGCAACCGGAACGCCAGACGAGAAAGACCGGTTGGGGCCACATTCCTTCCCGGCCACGGACACCTGCAAGAAAGAACAAGTCTGGCGAAAATGTCGATCACCGGTAAATCCGTTTCCGCCGCCGCGCGCCCGCGCAAGGCCCCTGCCATCACCGCCTTCACGGCAACCGCGATCGCCGTTGCCGACATGGTCGGTATTGGCGTCTTCACGAGCCTCGGGTTTCAGCTTGGCGATATCAGTTCCGGGTTTTCGATCCTCGCCCTGTGGACCATCGGCGGCATTGTCGCGCTTTGCGGCGCGCTCAGCTATGCAGAACTCGCGACCGCCTTTCCGCGTTCGGGCGGGGAGTATAATTTTCTCGGGCGCATCTATCATCCCTCGCTCGGCTTCATGGCCGGATGGCTGTCCGCGACCGTTGGCTTCGCCGCCCCCACGGCACTCGCCTCCATGGCGTTTGCATCATATTTCAAGGGTGTGTTTCCCCAGGCGCCGTCGCAACTGATCCTCGGGCTCGCCATCGCCTGGCTCGTGGCTCTGGTGCATTTCGCGGGCCTGAAGCACAGCGCCAAGTTTCACAATGCCTTCACGATTTTCAAGGTTGTGCTGATCGTGGCCTTCATTGTGGCGGGCTTCAGCCTTGGCGAACCGCAGCCGATTTCGTTCGCCCCGACGCTGGCCGATTTCACGCAGATGTCCAGCGCGCCATTCGCCATCTCGCTGGTGTTCGTCATGTATTCCTATTCGGGCTGGAATGCATCGACCTATATTATCGATGAGATTCACGAGCCGCAGCGAAGCGTGCCCGTCTCGCTTTTCGCCGCGAGCGCCATCGTGCTGGTTTTGTATGTCGGGCTGAATGCCGCCTTTCTCTATACCACGCCGATTGAAGAAATGGCGGGCCAGCTCAACGTCGCGCTCATCGCGGGCAAGTATATTTTTGGCGAACAGGGCGGGCGCATCGTCGGCGCCCTGATTTGTCTGGGCCTGGTCTCGGCGATCAGCGCCATGATGTGGATCGGCCCCAGGGTAACCGAAGTGATGGGCCAGGATATCGCGCTGTTTCGCATGTTCACGAAAAAAACCGCCAACGGCGCGCCGGTCCGCGCGATCGCGCTGCAACTGGGGGTCGTCACTGTCATGATCATGACCGAAAGCTTTGAAAGCGTTCTCGAATTCATCCAGTTCGCGCTGACGCTTTCGTCGTTTCTTGCCGTGCTGGGGGTCATTGTGCTGAGGCGTACACAGCCCGCCGTGAAGCGGCCGTTCCGCGGCTTCGGCTATCCGTTGACGCCTTATGTTTTTCTCGCGCTGACCTCTTTCATCCTGATCTACCTGCTGATCGAACGCCCTGTTCAGTCGCTGGCGGGACTGGCGCTGCTGGCATTGGGCCTGGTAATCTATTTCGTCGTGCGCGATCCGATTGGCGCACCCGGGACAACGCGAGGAAACGCAGGCGGCTAACCCGTTCAACGACCGCCGCGCGCCGAAAACAGGGGAAAACCATGTCAACAGCAAGCCAGCGCTCAAACGCCGTTAAAAGGACGGTTGGCGAAATTCGCGCCATCGAACGCGAGCAGGGGGTGACACCCGCATCGCTGGAAGCCATCAAATCGGCGCTGTTGCGCCTTGCCGCGCACACCGAATTGTTCAGCCAGTCCGATTTCCCGCCGCCCGCGCCGGGCGGCGCGAAGAACCATTGCCTGTACCGGCTGTCGCAGGACGACGACAACCGCTTCGCGCTTTATGTCAATTCCTCGCTTGGCGGAGGAGAAACGCCCGCTCACAACCATACCACCTGGGCGGTCATCGTCGGTGTGCTGGGGTGCGAGCACAACAGGTTCTACCGGCGCACCGAAGAAGGCGGCGTGCGCCAGACCGGCTCCCATGATGTGGTGGCGGGAACCGGCGTGGCCTTCCTGCCGGATGACCTCCATTCCATTCACATGGCCGAAGGCGAGCCGGTGCTGAATTTCCACATGTACGGTCTGGCGCTCGAATGCCTCGACAAGCGCGAATATTACGTGCCCGGCGAGCACATCTGGAAAATCTTTCCCCCCCATTCCGATATCCGCGAAGCGCGGTCCTGAAAGATGGGCACCACCGTCACGCCCGGCGAACTCAAGGCGATGTTGCACGACGGCGGCGAACTGGCGCTGATCGATGTTCGCGAGCAGGGCGTGTTTGCCAAGGCGCACCTGCTGTTCGCGGTGTGCATTCCGCTCAGCCACATGGAACTGCTCGTCGGGGCGCTGGTGCCGCGCCGCGCCACCCGCATTGTCCTGTGCGGCGATGGGGGAGCGGCGGACCCCCTGATTGACAGGGCAACCCGGGTACTTGCGCAGATGGGTTACAGCGATCTCTCAAGTCTGGACGGGGGCATACAAAGCTGGCGGGAGGCGGGTTACGAGATATTTTCCGGCATCAATGTGCCCTCGAAGGCATTCGGCGAATTCGTCGAACACACATATGCCACACCGCATCTCAGCGCCGATGCGCTCAAGCGCAAAATCGATGCCGGCGAAAACGTCATCGTGCTCGATTCCCGGCCGATGGAGGAATACCGGCGCATGAACATTCCCACCGGTATCGACACGCCGGGGGCGGAACTGGTCTACCGCGTGTTCGATCTGGCCCCCGACCCGGACACTCTGGTGGTGGTGAACTGCGCCGGGCGCACCCGCAGCATCATCGGCGCGCAATCCCTCATCAACGCCGGCATTCCCAACAAGGTGATGGCCCTGAAGGACGGCACCATGGGATGGCATCTGGCGGGCCATGAGCTGGAACACGGACAGCAGCGCCGCGCCGGCCCGCCCTCGCCCGGCGGGCTGGCAAAGGCGAAACAGGCCGCACAGGGCGTGGCGGAAAAGTTCGCCGTGCGCGAAATCGACGCCGATACGCTGAACGCTTGGCACAGCGAGGCGGGCGAGCGCACGACATACCTGCTCGATGTGCGCACGCGCGAGGAATTCGAAGCCGGCCACCTGCCCGGCTCGCGCCATGCCCCCGGCGGCCAGCTTGTGCAGGCGAGCGATGAATATGTGGCCACCCGGAACGCGCGCCTCGTTCTCATCGACGAGGACGGCGTGCGCGCCACCATGACCGCCTCCTGGCTCATCCAGCTTGGCTGGAGCGACGTTTATGTCCTGCGGGCCGGCGCGGCGGGCATGGCGCCGGTCTGCGGCCCCCAGGCCGATGACCTGCCCGGCTCCGGGCGGGCTGAAACCATTTCGCCCGGTGCGCTCAACGACGCGCTGCAATCGGGACAGTCTCTCGCCGTCATCGATCTGGCCACCAGCCTGCAGCACCGCGCCGGACACATTCCCGGCGCCTGGTGGGCGGTGCGTTCGCGCCTTGGCGATGAATTCGCCAAAATCCCCGCTGCCGGACGGCTGGTGGTCACCTCGCCGGACGGGCGGCTGGCTCATCTCGCGGCCGGCGATCTCGGGCATCTGGCGCCCGGTGTCGAGATCGCCGTACTCGACGGCGGCACGGATGCGTGGAAGGCCGCAGGCCTGGCGCTTGAGACCGGGCTCGATCACGCCATCTCGGCAACCGACGATGTCGCCTACAAGCCTTATGAGCACCGCGAGGCCCTGGAACAGCGGATGCAGGAATATCTGACCTGGGAGGTTGGCCTGGTGGAGCAGATCGAGCGCGACGGGGATGCCCGGTTCCGCAGCTTCAGCTGATCGGAAAGTCCGCCTGGTTCAGCAGAAACGCGGACACCGCGCGGGTAAACTCCGCGGGCGCCTGCACATTGGAAAGATGGGCCACCCCTTCGATAACATGGCGTTGCGCGCCGGCTATGTTGTCGGCGATGTAATTGCCGAGTTCAGGGGTTGTCGCCGGGTCTTCAGCGCCGATGATAACCAGCACCGGCACCTGGATACGGGGCAGCAGGTCGCGCAGGTCCATGTCGCGCAGCGCTTCGCAGCACGCCACATAGCCCTCCAGCGGTGTCGATGAAATCATGGCGCGGACCTTGTCCAAGGCCTCACCGCCCTCAGCCCGGAAATCCTGCGTGAACCAGCGCTCGATGGTGGCCTCGCACACTCCTTCCATGCCGCCCTGGCGCGCCAGCGCCATGCGTTCCTCCCAGATCGATGCCGGGCCGATGGCGCTGGCGGTATTGGCGAACACCATCTTGCCAAACCGCTCCGGCGCGTTGGCGGCGAGCCACTGCCCGCTCATGCCGCCCATGGACAGGCCGCAATAATCGACCTTGTCCAGCCCCAGCCCATCCAGCAGCCCCAGAACATCGCGGCTCAGCATATCGAAATCATAGGGTCCGGGCGGCACGTCGGATTCGCCGTGGCCGCGCTTGTCATAGCGCAGCACCCGGTAGGGTCCGGCAAAGGCGCGGGCCTGCTCGTCCCACATCTCCAGGCGCGTGCACAAGGAATTGCTGAACAGCAGGACCGGCGCGTTTTCGGGGCCGTCAAACCGGTATCGCAGTCTTGTTCCGTTGGTTTCGATCATCGCCATGCCGGCGCCCTCCGCTGCCCGTTTTCAAATCAATCATGTGTCATTCGCCGGTGAATTTGGCGTCCCGCTTTTCCAGAAACGCCGTCATGCCCTCGCTCTTGTCCCTGCTGTCGAACAGCACCTGCAGCGCGCGGCGCTCCATCATCAGGCCCGCCTGCAGCGACGCATCCTGGCCGAGCAGTATGGCCTGCTTGGCCTCCTGCACCGCCAGCGGCGGCAGTTTGGCGATGGTGCGCGCCACCTTCATGGCCGTGTCGAAAACGTCCGCGTCCGGCACCACCTGGCTGACCAGCCCGATCGTGAATGCCTCGCCCGCGTCGATGGGCCGTCCGGTAAGCACCATTTTCATGGCGTGGAACTTGCCCACCGCGCGGGTCAGGCGCTGGGTGCCGCCCGCACCGGGCATGATGCCGACGCGCACTTCGGGCTGGCCCAGTTTCGCTCCCTCGCCGGCAATGATGATATCCGCCAGCATGGCCAGTTCCAGCCCGCCGCCAAGCGCAAATCCGTTGACCGCCGCGATCACCGGCTGGCGCACATCCGCGACCGCCTGCCACCAGCGTTCAGAGCGGCGTTTCAGCATTTGCGTCGGGGTCGCATCCCTGAATTCGGAAATATCGGCCCCGGCCGCGAAAACCTCGTCCGATCCCGTCAGGACGATGGCCCGGATGGCCTCCTCCTCGCCCAGTTCGACAAAGGCAGCGGCCAGTTTGCGCCGGGTCGCGGTGTTCAGCGCGTTGCGCTGCTTTGCCCGGTTGATCCGCACAACGCCAATCGCCGCATCGGGCCGCTCGACAAGGACTTCAAGGACTTCAAGGACTTCCTGCGAATTGTCCCGGGCCACGCTAGCCTCCTGATCTCCGCACCCCCGCCCTGGCGGCGCGCGCGGCGCCTAGAGCGGAAATTTTTCATCCACATAAGCGACCAGTTGATCGAGGCACTCGTCAACAGAATATTTCGCTGTATCAACAACAAGATCGGCGTTTCCCGGCGCCTCATAGGGGGCGGAAACGCCGGTGAAATCGGCGATCTCGCCGGCTCTTGCCTTCTTGTAAAGCCCCTTGGGGTCGCGCCGTTCGCAGGTCGCCAGATCGGCCTTGACATGGACTTCGTGAAAGCTGGTTCCGGCCGCCTCGCGCGCGCGCCTGCGGTCTGAGCGGTAGGGCGAGATAAACGCCGAAATGGTGATGATGCCGGCATTGGAAAACAGTGCCGCGACCTCGCCGACCCGGCGCACGTTCTCGGCCCGGTCCTCGGGCGAAAACCCCAGATTGGCGTTGAGCCCGTGGCGGATATTGTCGCCATCGAGCACGAAGACCTGATAGCCCCGCTTGTGCAAACGCCGCTCCAGCCCGACCGCAAGGGTCGATTTTCCCGCCCCCGAAAGCCCGGTGAACCAGAGCACGCCGCCGCTATGTCCATTGACCTTCGCGCGTGCGCTGCGGGTCACGCCCTGTTCAAACCGGGTTATGTTCGTCGCGCGCCGGGTGTTCAGCGCCCGCTGATCGGCGTAGCCCTCCATGGAAATGATGCCCCCGGCAACGACGCTCTCTTCATCGAGCAACACAAACCGTCCCGCCGGGCCGGACGCCGAGAAGCTGTCGATCGCCAGCATGCGCCGCGCCCGCAGCACGGCATGGCCCAACTGCCCCCTGGTGAGGAGGCCGTCCCGCTTCGTGTTCAGGCTCGCCGGATCGATAACCCGCGCAACGCTTTCGACCACCACACCGGCCTCCGTCGCGCCGGTCTTGAGCCGGAAACGCCGGCCAACGCTCAACGGCTCATCGCACGACCACAACAGGCGCGCGGCGAACACCTCCGTCTCAACGGGCAGGTCGCCGGGATGGGCGGCGACATCCTCGCGTTCGGCGAAAATATTCTGCTCCAGCGTCCAGCGCACGGATTGCCCCGCCACCGCCCTTTCAAGAGGCTCGCCGCGCGCCCCATCTGCCGCTTTTTCCAGCGTCTTGAGGGTCGCCGTCTTGTTCGATGGCGAAAACACAAGCTCATCCCCGGGCCCCACGGCACCCTGTTCGATGGTGCCGTGAAAGAGCCAACTGCCATCGACCTTGGTGCTGCCCTGCACCGGCAGGCGCAATGGCTGGTCCTGCAGCGGTCTGGCGGGCGGCAGTTCATTGAGGGCCTCAACCAGGGTCGCACCGGTGAACCATGCCATGGCGCGGGGGCGTTCGGCGATCATGGCCCCGCCGTCCAGCGCCACGGGAACGATATGATGAATATGAGGAATGGCTGTTCGCAGTCCGGCCGTAATTTCATCGGCCGCGGAGGCGAACGTGCGGTGGCGGAAACCGGCCGCCGTCCGGGCCACGATCGCCACGCAGCAATGGGTTATGCCCAGCATGGCAACGAGACCGGCCTGCCGGCGCACCGATCGACCCAGGCCGGCCCGCTCGTCGACAACCAGAATAGCGGCGTCGATCTGCGTATCGCCCGCGACAATCCCTTCGATCAGGGCGTCCGGGCTGGCGGACCCGAACACCGCGAAATCACGGCGCTCGGAGTGAACCGGAACGCAATCGCGACGCAGCGCCGGCTGCCCGTCCAGAAGCCTGCGCCAGCCATCGCCCGCTTCCCCGTAGGCCGCCTTGGCAGCGTCGAGATCCTTGCCGGCGAATACCCCCGCCCGCTCGCAAAACAAGGCGAAAAAGCCGGCACGGTCCGCATGGCTGCCGCCCAGTATGGCGATGCGCAGCAGCTCGCGCGCCGGCTTGACGACGCGCAACGCCGTTTCTCCCGGCCTGTTGCGTTTTCCCGAATTCATCTCCCAACCGTCCGATTTTGCCGGAATTCGTGTGGCTCACCTTGTGTTCCATATCGAATGCCGGGGCCACTTTCAATCAACCATCAGGTTGAGCGCCGAGGAACGCGAGCCTGTCCGGCTGCCCCGTCTCCCGCGGGTCGCGTCAGCATCGCGACCGCATCGCCCCAGGCCCCATAGCGGCCGTCGCGTTCCTCAGCGCTCATGCTCGGTTCAAAGACACCGCTGCCGCGCCAGCGCGCCGCGATTTCGTCAAGCGATCCGCACACCCCCGCTTCAAGCCCCGCCATGAGCCCGGCCCCCAGCGCCGTGGTCTCGATGGCGGCCGAACGCTCGACGGGGATGGCGATCTGGTCCGCCAGAAACTGCAACACCCAGTCATTGCGCGCCATGCCGCCATCGACCCGCAGACGTTTGGGTTGCGCAACGCCCGCCGCGGCGAGATCCGCCTTGAGCGCGCGCATCAGATCGCGGGTCTGGAACCCCACGGCCTCAAGTGCCGCGCGGACAATTTCACCGGCGCCCGCGCCGCGCGTCAGCCCCGCGATGATCGCCCGGGCATCCGCCTTCCAGTGTGGCGCGCCAAGGCCCGTGAACGCCGGCACCAGAACAACGCCGGAATGCGGGTCAGCCGCCCGCGCCATCGCTTCGCTGGCCGCGGCATCGTCGAGAATGCCCAGTTGATCGCGCAGCCACTGGACGATCGCACCGGCCATGAAAATGCTGCCCTCCAGGGCATAGGTCCGCCTGCCCTCGAACTGCGTGGCGATGGTTGAGAGCAGACGGTTTTTCGACATGACCTTTTTCTTGCCCGTATTGGCCATCACGAAGCACCCGGTGCCAAAGGTCGCCTTGGTGTCGCCGGGAGCGAAACAGGCTTGGGCGAAGGACGCCGCCTGCTGGTCGCCCGCCATGGCCAGAATGGGCACGCGCGCGCCTGTGAACGCTTCGCTGCACACGCCCAGATCGCCCCGGCAATCGGTGATGCGCCCAAGCAGGGCTTCGGGAATGTCGAACCAGTCGAGCAGCTCGGGGTCCCAGGTACCGGTCGCGATATTCATCAGCAGGGTGCGCGATGCGTTGGTGGCGTCGCTGGCATGGACCTCGCCGCCGGTCAGTTGCCACAGCAACCAGCTGTCCACGGTGCCGAAGCACAGTTCGCCGCGTTCGGCGCGGGCGCGCGCGCCGCTCACATGATCGAGTATCCAGGCAATCTTGGTGGCGGAAAAATAAGGATCGAGCAACAGACCGGTCTTTTCCTGGATGCGCGCTTCCAGCCCCTCCGCCTTCAGCCGGGCGCATTGATCGCCCGTGCGCCGGTCCTGCCAGACGATCGCGTTGTGGATGGGCCGGCCCGATTGGCGATCCCAGATGATGGTCGTTTCGCGCTGGTTCGTGATCCCCAGCGCGTCGACGCGCCGGCGCGCGCCCGCCGTTTCGCCGACCTCGCGCAGGCAGGTGCGCGCCCCGCGCCAGATGTCCAGGGCATCGTGCTCGACCCGGCCGGGCGCGGGATAGTGCTGCGCGACGGGCTCGGCGTGAACGGCGATCTCCGCAAAACCGCTGTCATAGGCGATGGCGCGCGTACTGGTGGTTCCCTGATCGAGCACGAGGATGATTGGCTCACGGCTCATGATTGCCCGCAGTCTTCAGGATTGCGTCTGGCTGACGATCCAGCCGATATAGTCCTCGCTGCCGCCAATCACCGGCAGCACCAGAAAAGCGGGAGTGTCGTAGCTGTGCATCTCGCGGACGCGCTCGATGATCCGCCCGGCCCGCCCCTGACGCGACTTGATGATCGCCGCGATTTCAGTGTCTTTCGAAATCCTGCCACGCCATTCATAGATCGACGTCATCCCGGCCAGCAGGTTCACGCATCCCGCCAGCTTCTCCTCAACCAGCGCGGAGCCGATCCGTTCGGCTTCTGCCGCGTCGCAAAACGTCGTATAGACCACGACCGGCGTGTCATCAGACGTGTTCATCGCTCGAATTCCCGTCATGGCGGCGCCCTATCGCCTGTCGCGAGCGCGCAGGTGCGCTATAGTGCGCAGCTTACCTGTGAGGCAAGCCCATGTCGTTCGAAAAAATTTCCTTCATGTCCAGCGATACCCCCGAGGCGCGGGCGGCGAAAGAAGAATTCGTCGCTGAATTCGGCGACCAGGAGCCCGAAGACGCCGATGTCATCGTTGCCCTTGGGGGCGATGGGCTCATGCTGCAGACCCTGCACCGCTTCATGAACGCGAAAATTCCGGTATACGGGATGAACCGGGGCTCGGTGGGCTTCCTGATGAACGAATATGCGCGCGAGGGATTGCTGGCGCGGCTGAACAACGCGGAAGAAACGATCATCCATCCCCTGCAGATGCTGGTCAGCGATGCGCGCGGCGAACAACACAGCGCGCTGGCCGTCAACGAAGTATCCCTGTTGCGCCAGACCTATCAGGCGGCGAAACTCAAGCTGTCCATCGATGGCAAGGTTCGCATGGACGAATTGATCTGCGATGGGGTGCTGGTGTCAACGCCGGCCGGCAGCACCGCCTATAACCTGTCGGCGCACGGGCCGATCCTGCCCATTCGCGCGCCGCTGCTGGCGCTGACCCCGATCAGCGCGTTCCGTCCAAGGCGCTGGCGCGGCGCGCTGCTGCCCGAGCAGGCCCACATACGCATCGATATTCTCGATGCGGCAAAACGGCCCGTGAGCGCCGTCGCCGATCACACCGAATTCCGCGATGTCCGCACCGTCGAGGTCGAGGAAGACAACCAGATCGATATTTCGATCCTGTTCGACCAGGGCCACAATCTCGACGAGCGGGTCATTCGTGAGCAGTTTCTATATTAGAACCGGTCGCGGCGTTCACGCCGTCCCGCCATGCGGAAATATTGGCCGCTGCCCGGCTCTGTCCGGGAAATCCCAGCCTTTCCGGGCGTTTCGAGGCAAAAAGTTCAGACATTGTTAAATTTCGCCACCTACCTTGGCGGCGTGAGGGGCGCGGCCTGGCAAGAGCCGCACCATGCCGGATGCCCGTGCGCGCAAGGCGACGGGCGGCCGGGCCGAGGGATGAGTGTGAGCGAATGGCCGCGACGATCGATTTCGAAGCCGTAAGCTTTGCTGTTGTCGATGACAACGCAAACATGCGGCGGCTGGTCTGCGCAATTCTCAAATCGTTCGGGTCCCGCGAAATCTACGAGGCCGAAGACGGCGCCAACGGCCTTGAGATCATCCAGTCCTTCGGCCCCGACATCGTCATCACCGACTGGGTGATGCCGATTTTGGACGGGATCGAAATGGTCCGGCTGATCCGCAATCCCGAGGGGTTCCGGTTTCCCTTCGTGCCGGTCATCATGCTGACGGGACATTCCGAGCGCGAGCGCGTCATTCAGGCCCGCGATGCCGGTGTTCACGAATTTCTGTGCAAGCCGATGTCCGCGCAGGCGCTCTACCAGCGCATTCAGTCAATTCTGATGAGGCCGCGCGCATTCGTTCGTTCCGCCAGCTATTTCGGCCCGGAACGGCGCGGAATTGATTGCGGCGAGGCCGCCGGCGGCCCCGTGGGCATCGCCGCGATGGGCGTTGCGCATGACGAAGCTGATGCGGTGCGGATCTGACAGCGACAAAGGCTTTCCCCATGAGTGA
>JALURZ010000091.1:0-2435 GCA_027058735.1 Hyphomicrobiales bacterium
GGCCTGCAGCGCCGGCGAGCCGGCGCTGCAGGCCCCACAGCAGCAGCCGCAGATTTACCGCCGCCGGTTTCAGCATGGCGGGAATGAACACGTGAAAGGCGCCAAAGCGGACACCGTATTTGCGCAACTGGCCGCGAATGGTCTGGTCGAGAGAGGAGACCTCATCGGCAATGTCGTTGCGCGCGAGAACGCCGAAATTCTCAACCAGCCGAAACGCCAGGCCGCGGCCAAGGCCGTCAATATCGCTCGCGCCCGCCAGCGCCACCAGCGGTTCAAGGGTCGTGGCGATCCGGGCCTCGATGAATTTTTCGACACGGCCTTGAACCGCGCGCCGCTGCGGCCCCTGGAGCTGTTCGTCGGCAAACAGAACGACCTGGGGCTTGAGCGCCAGTTCGCATCCCTTAAGGCGCGCCACCTTGTGCCCCTGCCAGTTGACGGTGCCGGTGCGCTCAAGCTGCAGCGCCTCATCGGGGATGTTGGCGAACCGCTCGGCGCGCTTGGCGATCTCGCCGGCGACCGCCTTGAGCGAGGCCGCCCTGAGCGCCTTGCCCTCCATGCCGCCCGCGGTCTGGTCGGGAACAAAGTGAAAGCCCTTGAGCACGCCGATATGCTCGCCTTCCACGGAGATCGCACCGGTTTGGGAAACGCACGCCATCAGGTGGTCCTTCTCGCGCAGCCGGCGCACCAGAACCGATGTGCGCCTGTCGACAAATCGCTGGGTCAAACGCTCATGCAGCGCGTCCGACAACCGGTCTTCAAGGAGCCGCGTGCGCTCCTGCCAGCTTTCCGATCCCTTGAGCCAGGCCGGCCGGTTGGCAATGAACGTCCATGTGCGAACATGGGCAATACGATTGGCCAGGGTGTCTATATCACCGTCCAGACGGTCTGCATAGGACAGCTGCCGGTCGAGCCATTCGGTCGGGATACTGGCCTTGGGGCCAATCAGAAAGCGGTACAGCCGGGCGATCAGGCTGGCGTGTTCGGCCGACGCGATGCCGCGATAATCGGGCACCTGACACACGTCCCACAGCAGTTCAACGCGCGATCTGTCGCCAAGGGTCGCGGCAATCTCGCGATCGCGCAGGCACGCCTGCAGCGCCAACTGGTCGCTGGCCCCTTGCGCGCGGGCGAGGCCAGGATGCTCCGGCGCGCGCTCAAGCGAGGCCTGAAGGGCTTCAGCGGTGGAAAAATCAAGCGCCCGGTTGCGCCATTGCAGGTGGGTCAGCGGAGCAAAGCGGTGCTCTTCGATGCGCTCGATGATTTCCCCGTCGAGCGGGCGCGCATCGCCGGTGATCCCGAACGTGCCGTCGTTGAGATGCCGTCCGGCGCGCCCGGCGATCTGCGCCAGTTCGCCCGGCGTCAGGTCGCGCGTGCGGCGCCCGTCGAACTTGGCGGTCGCGGCAAAGGCGACATGATCCACATCCATGTTCAGCCCCATGCCGATGGCGTCGGTGGCGACCAGGAAATCCACTTCGCCCGACTGATAGAGCGCGACCTGGGCATTGCGGGTGCGCGGGCTGAGCGCGCCCAGCACGACGGCCGCTCCGCCGCGCTGGCGGCGGATCAGTTCGGCGATGACATAGACCGCATCGGCCGAAAACGCGACGATGGCGGTGCGCCGGGGCAGGCGCGTGATCTTCTTGTGGCCGCCATAGGTCAGGTGCGACAACCGCGCGCGCGACACATAATGGGCGTTGGGAAGCAGTTGCTCTATCAGCGGGCGGATGGCGTCGGCGCCCAGCGCCATGGTCTCGTTCATGCCCCGGCGGTGCAGCAGGCGGTCGGTGAAGATATGCCCGCGGTCGGGATCGGCGCCAAGCTGCACCTCATCGACGGCCAGAAAATCGACCGCGATATCGCGCGGCATGGCTTCAACCGTGCACACATAATAGCGCGGCTGTTGGGGCACGATTTTTTCCTCGCCCGTGATCAGCGCCACGTCGCCGCCACCGGTGCGCGCCAGCACCCGGTCATAGACCTCGCGCGCCAGCAGGCGCAAAGGCAGGCCGATCATGCCGGTCTCATGGCCCAGCATGCGCTCCACCGCGAGATGCGTCTTGCCGGTATTGGTGGGCCCCAGAACCGCTGTAACGGGACGCGGATCGCTCGCGGCGCCAGGGCGGGGGAAGGAGGATGTCATGGGGGTTACGTATCTTGGCCGCAAAGCGCGATTTCGTCAGGTTGAGCCACAGGCCGAACCATGCGCCAAGGGGCCGCGGCGGTCAATGTTGGCGTGGGGTGGGGGTTGGTGTTACTAGCGGCGCCAGCGCCGGTAACCGCCGCAACGCGGAGCAGATGGCAGTTGTAGTGTGACAGGCAGAAAATTGGCGGAAGCGATTTTGTCGAACGATCTTTGGGCCAATCAGGCTCGCCCCGACAAGCGGACGTTGCATTTTACACCGTCGTGATAGTGTATTGCTGTGTGGGTGTAGAAG
>JALURZ010000091.1:2445-4883 GCA_027058735.1 Hyphomicrobiales bacterium
CTTGGCCGCAAAGCGCGATTTCGTCAGGTTGAGCCACAGGCCGAACCATGCGCCAAGGGGCCGCGGCGGTCAATGTCGGTGTGGGGCCAAATGCGTTCCAGGAGCGCCCCCCCCCTCAGTTCGCCAGCGCAAACGAGGCCTTCAGGCCGCCGAGTTTCGAGCGGCCCAGTTCGAGCGTCTGGCCGTAGTGGTCGAGGACATCGGCGACGATGGCCAGCCCCAGGCCTGCGCCCAGTCCGGCGCTGTCGAACCGCTGGCCGCGCCCGGTCACCAGCTTGCGCTTTTCCGCCGCGATGCCCGGCCCGTCGTCCTCCACACAAAAGCGGATCAGCGCCCCCTCGCGCGCGGCGCGCACCCGCACCTGTGTTCTAGCATGGCGCATGGCGTTTTCGAGCAGGTTGCCCAGAACATCGTTGAGATCGTCGCGCTCGATGCGCACGGCGAGGCCGTCTTCGATATCGACGGCAAAACTGGCGCGCTCACCCTGGGGTATCCGCTTCAGGGTGGCGATCAGGCCCTGGACGATCGGGGCCACCTCGATTAACGCCGAGGCCTTGATGTTGCGAATGCGCGAACGGGTCAGCTCGCGGTCGATATGGGCGCGCATGAGTGAAGCGGTGCGTGCGATGTCACCGGCGATGTCGCGGTGGCCCTTGTCGCGCAGGCGCTTTGCATCTGCGAGCAGCGCCGTCAGCGGGGTCTTGAAGCCATGCGCGAGATCGGCGGCCCGGTCGCGCGCGCGCTGCATGGCCTTGTCCTGGTCATCAAGCAGGCTGTTGACCTCCTCGATCAGGGGCGCGATCTCGGAGGGCACCTCGACCTGCAGCCGGGCCGATTTGCCATCGCGAATGGCGGCCACGCCGCGCCGCACCGCCTGCAGGGGGCTAAGGCCGACGGTGACCTGTATCCAGCCCGCCGCAATGAGCACCCCCGCCAGCAGCGCCAGCGCGCGCAAGACGTCGAACGCGAAGGCCGATCTGAGTGCCAGAATGTCCGCCCGGTCGATGGCCACCGCGATGCGCAGGATCTGCTCGCCGGCGGGCGTATCGAATGCCAGCCGGCGCTCATGGGTCAGCAGGCTGGCGCCGCGCGGGCCGGCGATGTCGTGCATTTCGATGACGCCGGCTTGCGGTTTGTCCTCCGGCAGGGCCAGCCGGGTATCCCACAGCGAACGCGAGCGCAGATATTGCCCGGTCTTTTCCGAAACGACCTGCCAGTAGAGACCGCTGTAGACCTTGCCGAAACGCGGATCGGCGAGCCCGCCCTCGATACGCGCCACACCGGCATCATCGAACCGGGCGCGCGATGCGATCTGGGCGATATAGATGTCCAGTTCGGCGCCGATGCGCCGCTCCACATGGCGCTCAAACAGCAGCACCAGACCGAAGCCGGCCGCCGTCAGGGCCAGCAGAATGGCGAGCGAGGCGGCCATCAGCAGGCGCAGGCGAAGGGAGCGGATTGTCACGGGGCGTCCGCCGTGATCGTATAGCCGAAGCCGCGGCGGGTTTCGATCAGGTCAACCCCCAGTTTGCGCCGGACCCGCCCGACCAGCACCTCAACGGCGTTCGATTCGCGCACCTCGTGAGAGCCGTGCAACTGTTCGGCCAGTTCATGCTGCGGCACGACGCGCCCCGAATGCAGCATCAGGTAAGACAACAGGCGATATTCCTGGGGCGACAGCGCCTTGGGCACCCCTGAGACCGTCACCTTCATCTGCTGGGGATCGAGGGTGAGGGGCCCGGCCACCATCTTCGGCGCGGCATGGCCGCCGGAACGCCGGATCACCGCGCGCAGCCGGGCCAGCAGTTCCTCCATTTCGAACGGCTTGGGCAGATAGTCGTCCGCGCCCGCATCGATCCCCTCCACCCGCTCGCTCCAGGTGCCTCGCGCGGTGAGCGCCAGAACCGGGAATGTGCGCCCGTTGGCGCGCCATTTTTTCAGGATGGCCAGCCCGTCCATGCGCGGTAGGCCGAGATCGAGAATGACGGCTCCGTAGTCCTCGGTGTCGCCCAGGAACCAGGCCTCCTCGCCGTCGCCTTCGTGATCGGCGATATATCCGGCGCGCGTCAGGGTCTCGACCACATCGCGGGCGATCCGCAGATCGTCCTCGACAACCAGGATCCGCATCAGTCCGGTTCGTCCTTGACAATGGCGCCCGTGCGCGCGTCCACATAAAGCTCCCGCACACGGCCCCTTTTGTCCACATATTTGAACTCGTAGACCGGCCGGCCGTCTTCATAGTCGAATTCGGTTTCGATGATCTCGCCGTCGATATTCGGGGCGACCATCTCCAGCACCCTGGGCAGGGGCAGGATGGCGCCGCTCCTGCTGGCGCTCCAGACATTGTCGTGGTCGTCCTTGCTGCGCCGTCCCTTTCTTTTGCCGGCAGGCGCCACGCCCGCCGGCACGCCGGCGCCGAGTGCCGGCGGGCGTGGCGC
>JALURZ010000092.1 GCA_027058735.1 Hyphomicrobiales bacterium
GCGGAATGGAGCGCTCTTCCACAAGCCAGGCCTCGATGCCCTTTTGCGAGATGACGCGCTGAATTTCGACCGCGCGCGCACTGCCGGCCGCGAACATGAGGACAAGACCGGCCAGCAGCGCGGCCGCACCGCCAAGGCCTGTGCCCCTTCTCACTCCAAGCGCAATCATGTCTTTTCTCCTTTCGGGGCCGGCTCTGCCTTCGGGGCCGGCGCCCCCTGTTTTTCCGGCCCCAGCAACACGCCGGTCGCGGAGCGTTCTATGCGCAGATATTTGCGCGCCACCGCATTGACCTGCTCGACCGTGACCGCCTTGATGCGGTCGGGCCATTCCAGGACATCGCGCACGGTTTCGCCCGTTGTCAGCGACGAGCCGAATATGCGCGCCAGCCGGCTCTGGCTGTCACGCGCATAGATGGCCTCGGCCACCATTGTGCGCTGCGCGCCTTCCAGTTCCTTTTTGGTGACGCCATCGGCCACCAGTTCGGCCAGCACCTTGTCGATTTCCGCTTCCACCGCGGCCACATCGCTCGTCGGCAATGCGGTTCCATAAACGCCGAAATGGCCCAGATCGAGCCCGCCGCCTGAATACCAGGCCGCGGAGCCGCTGGAGATCTTGCGCTCGACCACGAGGCGCTTGTACAGCCGGCTCGTGGTGTCGCCGCCCAGAATCTGCGCCAGCAGATCAAGAGCCTCCGCTTCCCCCGGCTCCGCCTTGCCGTAGCTGGGGGTGAGATACAGCCGTCGCATGCTGGGAGAGGTTACGCGCTTGTCGCGCATCAGCAACCGCCGGGCGACATCCGGCTCCGGCTCCAGCGGCCGCAAGCGCGGCCCGGTTTGGCTCACCACACGTACCGCGCCATAGTATTTTTCCGCCAGCGGGCGTACCTCCTTTTCGCTGATATCGCCCGCGATCACCACAATGGCGTTGTTGGGGGTGTAGAAACGCTCATAGAAATCCCGGATTTCCTTCAGCGTGAGGGTCTTGAATTCACCGGGCCAGCCAATGACCGGCTTACCATAGGGGTGGGCCATGAAAAACACCGCCCGCAGTTTCTCGTTCAAACGCGCGCTTGGATAATTTTCAACCCGCGAACTGCGTTCCTCCTGAACGACGGCGCGTTCGGGCGCAATTTCATCGGCCGAAAGAACCAGATTGGTCATCCGGTCGGCTTCCATCTTCATGACCAGTTCGAGCCGGTCCTTGGCGATACGCTGGAAATAGGCGGTGTAGTCGGTCGAGGTGAAGGCATTGTCGCGGCCGCCATTGCGCGCCACGATTTTCGAAAACTCACCGGATTTCCTGGTCTTTGTCGCCTTGAACATCAGATGTTCAAGGAAATGGGCAAGCCCCGATTTTCCCGCCGGCTCATCCGCCGAACCGACACGATACCAGATCATGTGAGTGACCACCGGAGCGCGGTGATCGGGTATGACCACCACCTGCAATCCGTTTTTCAGCGTGAAGGTCGATACTTTCAGACCGCCGGCCTGTGCCGGGGCGCCGGCGACCGCGGCCGCGCCGAACGCCAGGACAACCCACAGACGCAAAAGCCGGACCCAGCTCCGCAAACCGCTACAAGGTCCTTCATTCGTCCCGTTCAGTCGATGCATGAAATTCTCCCTGGGCGGCCCGGGACGCGGCGCGCCGCATCGCGCGGCCGGCCGGCAGCCTCAATCAAACCCTCGCGACTATATAGGGATTTGTTGCGGCCCTGCGCAAGCACGGCACGGCCTGGTCCATCAACAAACCGTGAAAACCACCCGGATCAACCCGCTCCCGGCCGAAGGGCCGGGCCGCAAACGCCGCATATGATCGTGCCCGCGGATCAGTCGCCAAACAGGGCCCCCAGGAAATTCTTCCAGGTGCCGTAGTTGGGATTGGCGGCTTTTTTCTTTTCAAGATACTTCTTGCGCAGTTCGGCGGCCAGTTGCGCGTCCGTCTTCGGCGTGCCGTCGGGATTGGTTTTCGACACCCCCCACTGCTCGTAGACGTCCACCGGTTTCGCCGGCGCCGCAGCCGGCGGCGCGGCCGGCGCAGTCGGACTGACGGCCGCCGTTCGCACCGGCACAGGCTGGGCGGGAGCGGGTTGCCCGATCACCGCCGGGCCCCCGGCCTGACGCACCGGCGCGGGGGCAGGAACCGTGCCGGCTGCCGGAACGGTCCTGGCCGCATTCTGTCCCGGCGGCAGTTGCTCGCCGGCTTCGACCGCCGGCACGCTGGTATCCGGCGCCTTCAGGGAATAATCGGGCGGCAGCGACAAGGGCCGGTTTACCCGCACCAGGTTTTCATTCGGAGATTTTTTTGTCAGCCCGAAGGTTTCGCGAAAACCACCCGCGCAACCGCCGACAAAAACCAAACCGCTCAAGGCCGCAATCACCGCCACCTTGCGTGTTTTCAGTCTGCTGTCCGAAATCATCTGCATAACGGTATTTTTTCCCAATTCGCCGGGGCGAACCCGGTACGGAACCGACAGTCCAGGCAACCAGGGACATACCGATCAATTCAACCGGAGGCCCATAAGCGGCCAATCTTGACGGTCAATCTTGACGATTCTGTGCCCGGTGCGCATTCGGATCGCGCGGATTCCGCGCTGTTTTCAAGTCTCTTTGTCGCGTGTCCCTGTGTCTGTGAAAGAGTCATACAACAGCACGCCCACCCCTGCAACAATGGCCACGTCGGAAAGGTTAAAGACGTACCAGTAGAAGCCGAAAGCATGGGCGCTGAAGAAGTCCGCGACCGCACCGCGCATGACGCGGTCCACCACGTTGGACAGCGCACCGCCGATGATCAGGCCAAGCGCCCAGGCGACCATCCGCTCGCGCGTATTGGCGAGCCACAGATACAAGATCGCCACCGCAACCAGTCCGGCGCCGATCAGCGCGTAGCGGCCCAGGTCCGTCTCCTGGCTCAAGAGACCGTAGCTGATGCCCCGGTTCCACACCATCACCAGATCGAAAAACGGGGTCAGCGCGACACGCCCGCGCGCCGCGATATCGTAGATTTCGATCATCCACCATTTGTAGATCTGGTCGGTTGCGAGAACCGCGGCGGCAAACAGGAGACCGGCCGGCGAATAGCGGCCAAATATCCGGATCTTTCCAAATCCCAGCACTGAATCGCGTCCTCCGTGGGGTGCGAAGTTATTTTGCAAGGCGGTCGAACTCGCGCACCGCGGCGGCATCGCGGGCGCTCAGGTCGGGAAACTCCGCATCCGCGCCGACCTCGGGCAAGATCTTCCAGGACCGCTGGCATTTGCCGCCTTCGGCGCGGTCGGGGACGACGGCGATATCCGCCACGCCCTCAAGGCGGAACGCGTCTTCGGGGCCTTCGCCTTCGATGAGACTGGCTTGCGAGGTGATGGAGATTTCCGCCAGATCGACGCCGGTGAGGGCGGCCAGAATATCGGGGTCGGACACATATATCCGCGGTGCGGCCTCCAGGCTCGAGCCGATGCGTTTTTCCGCCCGCTCGATTTCCAGCGCCCCGTTGACCACGCGGCGCACGGCGCGCACCTTGTTCCACTTTTGCGCAAGCGCCTCATCGCGCCAGCCCGCATCGATGTCGGGGAACAGGCGCTGGTGAACCGAGCCCGCCTTCTCGCCGAAGCGGGACTGCCAGGCTTCCTCCATGGTGAACGAAAGCATCGGCGCCAGCCATGCGGTGAGGCAGGAAAACACCTGATCGAGCACCGTGCGGCAGGACCGGCGCACCACGCTGGAGGCGGGATCGCAATAAAGCGCGTCCTTGCGAATATCGAAATAAAACGCGGAGAGATCGAGGGTCGCGAAATTGAACAGGCGGGAAAAAATCCGGCGGTATTCAAAGTCCTCATAGCCTTTTCGCACCAGCCCGTCGAGGTCGCCCAGTTGGTGCAGGATCAGGCGTTCAAGTTCGGGCATGTCCGCGTGCGCGACCCGTTCGGCCTCCTCGAAGCCATGCAGATTGCCGAGCAGAAACCGCATCGTATTGCGCAGCTTGCGATAGGAATCGACGCTGGTCTTGAGGATTTCCGGGCCGATGCGCTGGTCTTCCATATAGTCGACGGAAGCCACCCAGAGACGCAGGATATCGGCGCCATACTGTTTGGTCACTTCTTGCGGAAGTGTCTGGTTGCCAAGGGATTTCGACATCTTGCGGCCCTGTTCATCCATGGTGAAGCCATGGGTCAGCACCGCCTCATAGGGCGCCCGTCCCCGGGTGCCGCAGGATTCCAGCAGGGAGGAATGAAACCAGCCGCGATGCTGATCAGACCCTTCCAGATAGAGCGAGGCCGGCGACTTGAGCGCCCATTTGCCGCCGTTGTGTTCATCCTCCAGCACGAAAGCGTGGGTGGAGCCGCTGTCAAACCAGACATCGAGAATGTCGGCGACCTGTTCCCAGTCTTGCGGATTGTCGACAAGGCCATCGAGGAACCGCTCTTTTGCGCCGTCGGCAAACCAGACATCGGCGCCCTCGGCCTCGAAAGCCTCGCCGATGCGCGCAATGAGTTCATCCGACCGGTCGAAACCGGGGCCGGGGATGATGGCGTCGGTTGCGGGATTGCGGAACACCGTGATCGGCACCCCCCAGGCGCGCTGGCGCGACAAGACCCAGTCGGGGCGTTCCGAGATCATGGAACGCAGCCGCGCCTGACCGGCCGCCGGAACGAAGCGGGTTTCATCAATGGCTTTCAGCGCGCGGGCGCGCAGCGTATCGCCCTTGGCGCCGATATCGCGGTCCATGGCGACAAACCACTGCGGCGTGTTGCGGAAAATGACCGGCTTTTTCGAGCGCCACGAATGGGGATATTGATGGGTGAGCCGCCCGCACGCGAACAGCGCATTGGCGTCGATCAGCGCCTTGATGACCGCATCATTGGCATCCCCCTTTTTGCCCTGGTCGGTGATGACCCGTTTGCCCTCGAAACCGGGGGCATCGCTGGTGAACGCGCCATCGGCATCGACGGTGAAGGGGATGGTCGTGTCGATGCCCATTTCTTCCATTCTGGCGGCATTCTCCATCCAGATATCAAAGTCCTCGCGGCCATGGCCGGGTGCCGTGTGGACAAAGCCGGTGCCGTCTTCGTCGGTCACATGGTCGCCGGGTAACAGCGGGATCCTAAATCCGTAACGCGGATCAGATTTCGCCAACGGATGCTCACATACACCGACCGATAAAGTTTCTGGCGCAATATCACTCCGGCGCTCCAATGAAATCTTGGCTTTTTCGGCGCACGTTTCCGCCAACTTGTCGGCAACAATAAGCATTTCTCCCGGCTGGGGACCAAAATCATTCTTCGCCGACAAAACCTCGTAATGACCATAAGAAATGCGTGGCGAATAGCTGATCGCCCGGTTGCCTGGGATGGTCCATGGCGTCGTGGTCCAGATAAGAATATAGGTGGGCAACATCTCTGTCCCAACTGGTGTCCGTTTCCCAAAATTGTTCCATTGAGAATCATTGGGATTAGTTACTGCCCCGTCTCTGACCACCATCCGACAAGGAAACTTCACCCAGACCGTATCGGACGTGTAGTCGAGATATTCCACTTCGGCCTCGGCCAGTGCGGTCTGCTCCACCACCGACCACATCACCGGCTTGGAGCCGCGATACAATTGCCCCGAGGTGGCGAATTTCATCAGTTCGCGGGCGATCTGCGCTTCCGCATCAAAGGCCATGGTGGTGTAGGGATTGTCCCAGTCGCCGATGACGCCGAGGCGCTTGAACTCGTCGCGCTGGATGCCGATCCACTTTTCGGCGAACTCGCGGCATTCCCGGCGAAACTCGTTGAGCGGCACCGCGTCCTTGTCCCTGCCCTTGGCGCGATAGCGCTCCTCGATCTTCCATTCGATCGGCAGACCGTGGCAGTCCCAGCCCGGCACATAGTCTGAATCATAGCCCATCATCTGCATGGACCGGGTGACCGTGTCCTTCAGGATCTTGTTGAGCGCATGACCGATATGCAGATGGCCGTTGGCGTAAG
Organism: Hyphomicrobiales bacterium; assembly: GCA_027058735.1. Lineage (GTDB taxonomy): Bacteria > Pseudomonadota > Alphaproteobacteria > Rhizobiales > JALURZ01 > JALURZ01. The sequence goes on from JALURZ010000092.1 coordinate 5,964, forward strand.
GGGGGCCATCGTGGAGCACATATTTTTCGCGCCCCTTCGCGTCTTCGCGCAATCGCCCATAGAGATCGATCCGGTCCCAATAGGCGAGAATATCGGGCTCGCGCCTGGGCAGCCCGGCGCGCATGGGAAAATCTGTTCTGGGCAACAGCAGCGTCTCGCGATAATCGCGTCCGGCGTCCTGCTTGTTTTCGCTCATGTGGGCTCAGTCGGTTTTCCAAAGGATCGTTGCGCCACAGCTTCTAACAACCTCCGCGGCAACAATCCACTATTGCTGCGGCCTCATCGGCGTTCCAGCGCCGTCAGGGGCGCAATGGGCTGTTCGCGTTCGACGCGTTTGAGAATTTCGCGCGCGGCCGCCGCATCCGCGTCCATCCGGGCGACCAGCGCATCCACATTGTCGAATTTCTCGTCGCCGCGAATGAAATCCACGAACTCGACTTTCAGTTCCTCGCCATAGAGATCGCCGGAAAAGTCGAACAGATGCGCCTCCAGCACGATTTTCTCCTTGCCGAAAGTGGGCCGTGTGCCGAAATAGGCCACGCCGGGGCGCGCCGGGGCGTCGGGATCATCGATTTCACCGCCGATCCGGATCGCCGCCGCATAAATCCCGAGCCGGGGCACCTGTCCTTCGGGCAGATGGATATTGGCGGTCGGATAGCCGATGGTGCGCCCGCGCCTGTCGCCGTTTTCCACGATCCCCAGAATGCTCCACCAGTGGCCCAGCATGAGGGCCGCCGCATAGGGATCGCCCGCCTCGATGGTGCGGCGCACCGCGGTCGATGAATATGCTTCGCCGGAATGGTCGCCCTGCGCGATCGCCGGTTCGACGATCGTGGTGCCGATGCCGGCCCTATGGCACAGGCGCGCCAGTATTTCCGTGTCGCCCTCGCGGCCCTTGCCGAAGCGGAAATCATAGCCCGCAACGATATGGCGCGCGTCGATGCGGCGCGACAGGACGCGCGTCACAAAATCGGCGGCGCTCAAGGCCGCAAGTTCATCGTCAAAGTCCACAACATGCAGCACATCGAGCCCCAGCCGGTCCATGAGGCGCGCCTTGTCGGCCAGCCGGGTCAGGCGGAACAGAGGAATGTGGGGGGTGAAGAATTCGCGCGGATGCGGCTCGAACACAACGGCCCCGAACGGGCAGTCCAGTCGCCCCGCCTGTTTGGCGGCGGCGGCCAGCACGGCCACATGCCCCTTGTGCACGCCGTCGAAATTGCCGATGGCCAGCGCCGCCCCTTTCAGCGCATCGGGTGTGGGCTGGTCGTTGCCGATGATGTCCATCGCGATTGCCGGAATATCCTTCACCTGCCGGCGCGCGAGGGCACCATGACGAGGGCTTCGCCGGTGAGGATCGTGGTGTCGCCGACACTGCACCGGCAGGCCAGCGTCACCCGGCGTTTCGCGCGGTCGATGGCGGTAATGGTCGCGCGGGCAAGGACCGTGTCCCCGATGCGCACCGGCGCGCGGAATTTGAGCGACTGCGACAGATAGACCGCGCCAGGGCCCGGCAGCTTCGTGCCGATCACCGTGGACAGCAGGCTGGCGCTCAGCAGGCCGTGGGCGATCCGCCCGCCGAACATCGTTGTCCTGGCATAGTCGTCATCGAGGTGAAGCGGATTGTCATCGCCGGACAGATCGGCGAAGGTGACGATATCCTCATGCGCGATGAGGCGCGAATGCGTGGCGTCCATGCCCTCGCTCAGGTCTTCAACGAAATATCCGGTTTTTTCGGTCATGAGGAGGCCAACATTTTCCCGCAGCGAAGGGACACACGGACGCTGCGCGCGCGCAATCTACTAAACGCCGGCACGCGCGGCAAGCGGGCAGTAGGCGGCCGATTCCGCGGTTGTGTTAACACATTCTTCAAGCCCCATTTGTATCGTTGCACATCAACCGGCCGGGATGGGGATCGCCGTGCGCCAGCGCGGGCGCGGTTTCCGTTGCAGCCGCGAGAACCGAACCAGAATGCGCGCCTGATCCGCTGGGGACCGGGCAAATTGCAACGGAGTTGTTTGAAATGGCGCTCAATCTTTCCATGCCCGTACTCGTCGTAGACGACTATAAAACGATGGTGCGGATCATCCGCAACCTGTTGAAACAACTCGGATTTTCGGAAATCGACGACGCATCGGACGGCACCGACGCCTTCGCCAAGATGAAGGCCAAGAAATACGGCCTTGTCATTTCCGACTGGAACATGGAGCCCATGACCGGTTACGAACTTCTCAAGGAAGTCCGCAGCGATGAGGCCCTCTCCAAGACACCGTTCATCATGGTGACGGCGGAATCCAAGACGGAGAATGTGATCGCAGCCAAGAAGGCCGGCGTCAACAACTACATCGTCAAACCCTTCAATGCCCAGACCCTGAAGAGCAAGATCGACGCCGTTTTCGGCGACTAGCGGTCAGGCGGACCGGCACAACGGCACGCTGCCGCGGGCGGCGCGGAAACTCCGGCGGCCAGGGGGATATTCATGCCACATCGCGCGAACACGCACCTGATCGAAAAAATCGCGACCCATATCCGCTCGACGCGCGAGCGCGACGTGTCGCTTGAAGACGTCATGTCGCTGGCCGAACTGACCGTCGATATCATGCAGACCTACAGGGAAGAGACGGACCGGGCCGCATATCAGGAATTTCGCGCGATTTCCGCCTTCATTGCCAGTGCGCGCGAGGAAATCGCCAACCTGCAGGCCAACGACATCAGCACCGCGCGCATCCCCGAGGCCGGGGGCGAACTTGATGCGGTCATCAAGGCGACGGAAGACGCCACCAACACCATCATGGAATCGGCGGAAAAGATCATGGACGCCGACCCTGACGACAGGGAGGCCTATCAGGCCTGCGTCAATGACGCGGTCGTCCGGATTTTCGAGGCCTGCTCGTTTCAGGACATCACCGGCCAGCGCATCAGCAAGGTCGTGGCCACCCTGAAACACATCGATGAACGCATCACGCGCTTTGTCGATGCGTTCGGCGTCGAGGATGCGCAAGGGGCGATGAGCGCGGAAGAAGAAGCCGAAGCCAGGCGCCGCGAGGAGCTTATCCTGCACGGCCCGCAGATGGCCGGCGAAGGCGTCGCGCAGGACGACGTGGACGCGATGATGAACAGCGATGCGCCCGGCAGCCGCGCCAAAGCCTCCCAGGACGACATCGATTCCCTGTTCTGAAGACCCCTACCATGCGAGCGCCGGCTGAAACCCGATCACACGCGATGTATCGGGCGATGCCTCCAGATCGATGGTGAGCCTGCGCGCATCCGTGTGCGCAGGCACGCCCTGTTCGCGGCCATGAACCCCGCCGGCGATCAGCAACGCATCGAAGCCGGCGGCGATGCCCCCGGCAATGTCCGTTTTCAGGTTGTCGCCAATGGCCAGAATGCCGGATTTCGGCACCCGCTGCCCGGCGCACGCGTCGATCAGCGCGCGCGCGTGTTCATAGATCGGCAGATGCGGTTTGCCGGCATAGACCGCGCACCCGCCCATCTCTTCATAGCGCGCCGCCAGGGCGCCGGCACAGTAGATGCGGACCTCACCGCGATAGACCACATGATCGGGATTGGCGCAGATCAGGTCCAGCCCCCGCGCCACGGCGTCTTCGAACAGGGCGGCATAGTCATCCGGGGTTTCGTTTTCATCGTCGAACAGGCCCGAGCACAGGATAAAGTCGGCCGCCTCCAGCGCGCCGGGCCGCGCCGCCAGCCCCGCAAGCAGGGACCTGTCGCGTTGCGGGCCCAGATGAAAAAAACTCTCCCCCCCATGTTCCTCCACCAGCCGCCGCGTCAGATCGCCGGAGGTGACGATTCCATCCCAGGCATCGGCGCCGATCGACAGGTTCTGCAACTGTTCGCCGACGGCGGGTGCCGGGCGCGGCGAGTTGGAAACCAGCACCACCCGGCCGCCTTGTTCGCGGAAGGCCTTCAAGGCGGCGGCAGCCGGAGTGAAAGCGCGCAACCCGTCATGCAACACCCCCCAGATATCGCACAACAGGGCGCGATAGCTCCCGGCGCACTGGCGCAAACCCTCGATCCGGCGCAAGGTCACGGACACGGTCATGGCCTAGGCGCTGGCCCTGACTTCCTGCGGGGACTGGGCCGTCAGATCGTGGCGCACGGGCTTCGGCTCCCCGAACAGGAAGCCCTGCGCCAGCTCCACCTCATAGTCGAGCAGGTTGACCACGACATGCTCTTCCTCGATTTTTTCGGCAATCAGCTCGATGCCGTGGCGCGCCAGGGCTTCGCGGAAATCCGCGCCGTGGATCTGCGCGCCCTTCTCGCTCATCCGGTTGAGCAGGATATCCGCATCGATCTTCACATAGCGAAAGCCAAGGTTGCTGATGAGCTTGAAATCGAAATCCAGATTGTTGACCTGATCGAGGGAGAAATGAAATCCAAGCTCGGCCAGCGCCGACAGGCTTTCCAGCTCCAGCGGACCGAAGGCATCGACCATGCGCTGGGAAAACTCGAAGATGACCGAGTCCGACAAAGCCGCATTGTGTTCCATGAACTCGATGAACTGCGGGAAAAAATCCGCATCGAGCAGCGAGTGGGCGGATATGTTGCAGAACACGCCGACCTGGCGCTGCCGGTCCACCAGCCGGCGCACGACCTGAATGCAGCGGAACAACAGCAGATTGTCGATGATCGGCATCATGCCCGCGGGCTCGGCGAGGGGCAGATAGGCGGCCGGCATGATGATGCTGCCGTCGATATCGCGCAGCCGCGACAAGCCCTCATAATAGCGCACCTTGCGCTGGGGCAGCGTCACGATGGGTTGCAGATAGAGGTCAACCCGGTTGTCCGCGAGAGACTTGCGGATGGTCTCGAGCAGCGCCTCGTCATCGTCCTTGTCCGCCTCGCGATCGTGCGCCATGGCGCCGCGGCCGGTTTTGCCCGCCGGAGCGAACGGGCTGGCGTGCGACACGCCGTGCAGGTTGGCCCGGGTCACGGTATCGGCCAGTTGCTTGACCAGGGTCTCCAGCACCTGAACCTCGGAGCGCAACTGGTCGGTATGGGCGCCGGCGCGCTCGTCAACGGACTTGTCGAGGGCCTCGACCTGCTCCTTCAGCGATTGAATGTCGCGGGCAAAGGTTCCCACCGCATTGCCAAGATCGCCGAGTCTGGCCTTGAGACCGTCCACATCGCGCCCGCTCGTCGCAAAGTTGGAAAACTGCGCCAGAGCCAGCAGCACGCACGCCGATGCGAGGCCGGCTTCAATGCCGCTGAAGCCGGCCAGCGCCCACAAACCAAGGCCAAGGGACAACATGGCGAACAGGCTCGCCATGGCCACCACAATCGCCTTCAGTCCGCTCATCCGCCCGTGCCCTTCCGTGGCCTGCGCAAGAGGCACCCTTTTCCCGCCACCCCCTCAACCGGTCACCTCGACAGTCATACTGTCCGTCCTGCCCGATGGCCATATGTTCAGACGGGGTTTTTGGAAAAATTCGCGATTTCGGCTAGTTAGGTGTTGAAATATTCCCCGCGAAACGCCGGGCAGCCATGCGAGGGGGCGGGAATTGGGCGATCAACCGCAAAAATCGAATCACTCCGGTCGCGAGGAAAACCCGCTGTGGGTATTCGCATATGGCTCGCTCATGTGGGATCCGGGATTCGAGGTGGCCGAGACCCGCCCGGCCCGCGTTCATGGCTGGCATCGCCGGTTTTCGCTGAAGTCAGTCCACGGCTGGGGGCGGCCGGAGGCGCCGGGACTGATTGCCGCGCTGCATCGCGGCGGGTCGGTCCGCGGCCGGGCGCTGCGCGTCGCACAGGCCCGTCGCGCGGAAACCTCGCGCTATTTGCGCCATCGCGAAAGCGCCTACCGGCATGTCCGCGTGAACGCCCGGATCGGGCACGGGCGCATCGTCAGCGCGGTCACGTTCGTGTTTGATCCGGCGTGTCCGAGATATGACCTGACCCTGACACCGGCAGCGGCCTGCCAGCTCATCAGACAGGGGCGTGGCGCCAGGGGCTCATCGGCGGACTATCTGGAGAACGTCGCCCGCATCCTGGCCGAAGACGGGCAGGAAGCGGGACAAGCCGGCCATCTGTGGAACGCGGTGCGCAATGAAGTGCGGGCGCGAACGAGCCTGCCCGTCGGCCCTACCCGCCGGTGTAGGCCTTGAGCGGCAGCCCCTTCTTGATCCAGCCGGGCCCGGCGCTGCTCCCCAACATGCCTTCAGACACGTCAATCACGTGACTGTAGCCCTGGGCGCGCAAGAGCTGGGCGATGCGCGCCGAACGCCCGCCGACGGCGCAGATCAGGGCGATGGCCCTATCCTTTCTCCCTCCCGCAGCGCGGCGTATCTTGTCGAGAAAGCCGCTCCTGTGCATGCTGATAGGCAAGGCCGATGCGCCGATGCCGGTTTCGCGCCATTCGCGCGGCGTGCGGATATCCACCAGAATGATCTCTCCGCGCGCGGCCAGATCGCTGGCCTGGCGGGCATCCATGAGCCTGGTTTCGGCCAGCGCCGCGCTCATGGCCCATGCCAGCAACAACGCAAGCGCGCTCAACAGGGCCGCGCATGCGGGCGAATAATTCCGTCTCATCTGCATCTGCTTTCCTGTTCAACCTGCCGTTTGCGCACCGCCGGGATCGTAGTATAGGGCCGGGAGAACCGGTTTGCACTTCACGATTTTGCGACAGCCCGCGAGCGGCGGTGCGCGCCGCTCACGGCGATTTGAGCGGGCCGGCCCTTTCATTCAGCCATTGCGGGCCACAGTTACATCTTGCTATTCAACGTGGGGTCTCATCGGGACATTAAAGACGGCGCCATGAAGATAAAGGTTCCCTACAAAGATCTTCCCCGCGACCGGCTTGAAGACATGGCCGACGCCGGCCGGCAGATCGAGGAATGTTACCGGCTGCTGCGCAAGGCGGGGGAAAACGTCGTCGGTCAGGTGCTCGCCAACCAGGGCACGTTTTTCGAATATGACCACTATCCCGACGGCGATGTCTTCGACGACGAAACCCACAGCCAGTACTATTATCATGCCCATCGCGGTTCGGCCGGCGAACACGGCCATTTCCACACCTTTGTGTGGCAAGGCGGCATTCCCGATCACATCAAGCCGGTTGCCTATGACGGCGACGGCGAGGTGCCGCAGGGCGATGACATCATTGCCCATCTGATCGCCATTTCGATGAACAAGCCCGGCTATCCGATCGGCATGTTCACCGTCAATCGCTGGGTGACCGGGGAATCCTTCTTCTGCGCCGACGACACGATCGCGCTGCTGGACCTGTTCAAGATCGATCACACCTATCCCTGCCTGGCCGCCAATATGTGGATCACCGCCATGCTCCGGCTGTTCCGGCCGCAAATCGAGGCTCTGCTTCACGAGCGCGACCGGGCCCTGGCCAGATGGGCCGAAAAACATCCCGATACGGACGTATACGAGGAGCGCGAACTGGAAATCACCTCCGTCGCCGCCATCAACGTGTCGCAGCAGATCAAGGCGGTGGCGAAGGCCCTGAAAGGCTAGAGTATCCGCCTTTGTCACAGGGACCTGTTTTGTCGGGCCGGACCGGCCCGCTCGGCGGCACCCCGCAATCCTTGCCGGGTGAGCCGATCCGGCTCCATCACCTGGCTTCAAACAATAGGGAAACGC
>JALURZ010000093.1 GCA_027058735.1 Hyphomicrobiales bacterium
CGTTGCGATCGATGACCAGCGTATCGACGCCCAGTTGCGTCAGCCGGGCGGCGATCGAAAGCCCGGCCTGCCCCCCGCCCACCACCAGCACGGCCGGGTCCCGCCCCTCATAGGCGGCGGCGGATTTTCTGAGATCGAGCCAGTTGGGTCCGCGAAAATCCCGGCAATGGGCCTCGCCTGTGGGCCGCGCCGCGCCGATCCGCTCTTCGAAGCCTTTCAGTTCCGCCAGGGCGGTGAAGAACGTCCAGGCCCTGAGCGCGCCGTCATCGTTGCGGTCCGCGCTCAGGCGCACCACGCCCTCACCCCGCCCCACGGCGGTCTCAAAACAGAAGATCGCCTCGAGGGTCTCGACGCCGGCCACGGTAACGCGGCGCGGCCCGGTGCGAGCGCGGTCGGTCCTGAAATTCACCGCCCGCGCGCGGGCCACATGCACCTGAAGCGCCTCGGCGATGGGGCCTGCGCCTTCCAGCGTGTGAATGTCCCAGGTGAGGGCCAGCGCATCGCGCCAGTAGCCGTGGCGATGAAACAGCGCCTCGACCCGCTCAGGCTCCGGCCCCGTGACCGCGGCGCCGAACGCCTCGAACCAGCGATCCGCAATCCTCAGCATTGTGTCGCCGGCAGCATCCGCCATGAACCGTTCCGAACAGACGCCGGCAGGGCCAAAACGGCCTGCATGGGGGTGGTGGAGCCAGGCGGAATCGAACCGCCGACCTCTTGAATGCCATTCAAGCGCTCTCCCAACTGAGCTATGGCCCCCTGTTTCGCGGCCCGTTGCCCGCCGGCCAGACCCTAGATATTGACCCTCAAATGTTCAAGCCCATGGGCGGCGCTACTCCGCGTCGGCGCCCTTGGCGATGCCACCGCCGATAATCTCGGAAACGCTGGGCTCGTCTTCATCGTCGGTTTCAAGAAACACGTCCTTGTCCTGTTCGCCGTCTTCGCCGTTGTCCCCGTCATCGTCGATGCCGAGGTCTTTGACAGCGGCGGCCTCGTCCTCCTCCTCTTCCACGGCTTCCTCAAGACCGACGATCTCCAGGCCGACATCCTCGGCGCCGGCGACTTCCTCAATGCTGTCGTCCTCCTCGACAACGGGGGTTTGTGTCCCGTCCGGCTTTTGCTCCGGCGCCGGCTGGGGTTTCGGCTTTGCCACCACGGTCATGTCGGTTTCGCATTTGGGACAAATCGCGTTGGCCCGGCACAAATCGTAAAACTTCGTGCCGCATTCGCTGCATTGGTGTTTCGTCCCCAGTTCCGCGCGTGCCACGACCGTCTCTCCGTTGGCTGATACGCGCTCCCATTGCCACGAGCCAGGCGCCTTTGTCAAAATCAAAATGGCGCCACCGGCCGATTGCGCGCGAGGGCCTGGCGGCGGCGCGGGGCCGGGCGGTGCGCCAATCCGGCGTGACAGCCTCAAACCCCCTGTGATAGGACGGCGCGTGCCGCCTTCATCTGCAGGAAACGCCGTTCGTGACAACGCTCCTGGAAACTGCGATTGCGCGCGCCTCGGGGCCGCTTGGCGGCGTGCTGCGGGTGCCGGGCGACAAGTCCATCTCCCATCGCGCGGTCATCCTGTCTTCGCTGGCGCTGGGGACGGGCACGATCCATGGCCTGCTTGAGAGCGATGATGTGCTGGCGACCGTCGCGGCGATGCGCGCTCTGGGCGCGGATATCGGCAGAACCGCCGAAGCCTGGCGCGTTCGCGGCGTTGGCGTCGGCGGCCTCGCGACGCCGGACCGGGCTCTTGATTTCGGCAATTCGGGCACCGGCGCCCGGCTGCTCATGGGGGCCATGGCCACGCATCCGCTGAGCGCCGAACTCACCGGTGATGCCTCACTGTGTTCACGGCCCATGGGGCGCGTGATCGCGCCGCTTGAGCAGATGGGCGCGCGCATAGCGGCCGCCCCCGGCGGGCGGCTGCCCGCGAAACTGACCGGCGCGCGCCAGCCCGTTCCGATCACATACGAAGTGCCCGTCGCTTCCGCGCAGGTCAAGTCGGCGATCCTTCTGGCGGGGCTGAACACGCCGGGGCGGACCTGTGTCATCGAACCGGTCGCGACCCGCGACCACACCGAACGCCTGCTGGCCGATTTCGGCGCGGCCATCCGTGCCGAACAGCGCGGCGATGGCGCCGTTCACATCGCGCTGCAAGGCTATGCGGAGCTTTCGGCGCGCGATATCACCGTTCCCGCCGACCCCAGTTCCGCCGCCTTTCCGCTGGTCGGCGCGCTGATCGTGCCGGGCTCCGACATCACACTGAAGGGGGTGTTGATCAATGCGGGCAGAAACGGCCTGCTCACCACCTTGCGCGAAATGGGAGGCGACATCTCCGTGACCAACGAGCGCATGGCGGGCGGTGAGACGGTTGGCGATATCCAGGTGCGGTCGAGCCGCCTCAGGGCGGTCAGGGTGCCGGCGGACCGCGCCCCCTCGATGATTGATGAATATCCCGTTCTTGCGGTCGCCGCGGCGTTCGGCGAAGGCGAAAGCGTCATGGCCGGGCTGGGGGAATTGCGGGTCAAGGAATCCAACCGCCTCGCGGCCATCGCCAGGGGGCTGGCCGCCTGCGGCGTGGGGGTGAGGGTTTCAGGCGACGATCTGCGGGTGAGCGGCGGCGCCCCGGTACGCGGCGGCGCGCGGATCGCGGCCGGCATGGACCATCGCATCGCCATGGCGTTTCTGGTGCTCGGCCTGGCCGCCGAAAGCCCGGTGCGCACCGACAGCGCCAATATGATCGCCACCAGTTTCCCGGGCTTTTTTGAAGCCATGCGCAGCCTCGGCGCCGATATTGCCGGTGAGGCGGGGGCACCATGATTATCGCCATTGACGGGCCGGCGGCCTCGGGCAAGGGCACGCTTGCAAGACGCATTGCGCGGCATTTCGGGCTTGCGTATCTGGATACCGGATCGCTGTACCGCCGCGTCGCCTGTCTGGTGCTCGCGGCCGGCGCGGACCCGGAGAACGAAACGGCCGCCCTTGCGGCCGCGCACGCCATGGCGGACGCGGACATCGAGGACGAACAACTGCGCGGCGAGGACGTCGGCCGCGCGGCCTCCGTTGTCGCGGCCATGACGCCGGTGCGCGCCGCCATTCTGGATTTTCAGCGCGATTTCGCGCGCGCGCCAAAGGGCTGTGTGCTCGACGGGCGCGATATCGGAACCGTCGTGTTCCCGGATGCCGACATCAAGTTTTTCGTTACCGCCAGTCCGCGGGTGCGCGCGCGCCGCCGGGTCGAGCAGTTGCGCGACGCCGGGGTGAGGGCCGATGAGGCCCGCATCCTTGAAGATCTGCTCGAACGCGACCGCCGTGACCGTTCGCGCGCGGTGGCGCCGCTGGTCCGGGCTGACGACGCGCACTTGCTCGATACGACAAATTTGGATATAGAAACGGCGTTCAAGGCCGCCGTTGACATAATCGAGCGTCATGGGGCCTGCTGAACCGACAGGACCGGCGCGCATCGGCTACGGGATGTGGCTTCGGGGCTGCGTATTCACCCTCTGTCATTTCGGGACATGCCATCGGCACGGCCGAACGATGGAGACAATGTAGATCCGTCCGGCGCGATCATCGCCTGACCCCTGAGGCCAGGCATGCGGACCGGGAAGACCTTCGCAGACAACCGGGGGCGGGAAAACAGGTTTTCAGGGCCGCAGCAAATGGCCCGCTCAAAGGTTATTTCATGTCTGAAGCATCTGCTGAAACACTCAATCCCACACGTGAAGATTTCGCCGCCCTCCTTGAGGCCAGCTTCGAAAATTCAAATCTGTCAGAAGGCAGCGTCGTCAACGGTACGGTGGTTTCCATCGAAAACGACTACGCGATCATCGACGTCGGCCTGAAAACCGAAGGCCGGGTGCTGCTGAAGGAATTTCAATCGCCGGGCCAGGAAATGGAACTCGCCGTGGGCGACACGGTCGAGGTCTATCTGGAGCGTATCGAAAACGCCATGGGCGAGGCTGTTCTCAGCCGCGAGAAAGCGCGCCGCGAGGAAAGCTGGGTACGCCTGGAAAAATCGTTTGAAGCCAACGAACGCGTTGACGGAGTCATCTTCGGGCGCGTCAAGGGCGGGTTCATGGTCGATCTCGATGGCGCGGTCGCGTTCCTGCCCGGCAGCCAGGTCGATATCCGTCCAATCCGCGACATCACGCCGCTGATGAATATCCCCCAGCCGTTTCAGATTCTCAAGATGGACAGGCGGCGCGGCAATATCGTGGTTTCGCGGCGCGCCATCCTCGAAGAGACCCGCGCCGAGCAACTCAGTGAAATCGTGCAGAACCTGCAGGAAGGCCAGGTCATCGAGGGCGTGGTCAAGAACATCACCGATTACGGGGCATTCGTCGATCTTGGCGGCATTGACGGCCTGCTCCACGTCACCGACATCGCCTGGCGGCGGGTGGCGCATCCGACAGACGTGCTGACCATCGGCGAGACGGTGAAGGTTCAGGTCATCAAAATCAATCCCGACACCCACCGCATATCGCTGGGCATGAAACAGCTTGACGCGGACCCCTGGGAAGGGGTCGAGGCCAAATACCCCGTCGGCGCCAAGTTCAAGGGCGTGGTGACCAACATCACCGATTATGGCGCATTCGTCGAGCTGGAAGAGGGCGTGGAAGGGCTTGTCCATGTGTCCGAAATGAGCTGGACGAAAAAGAACATCTATCCGGGCAAGATCGTTTCCACGACCCAGGAGATCGAGGTCATGGTGCTGAATGTCGCTCCGGAAAAACGGCGCATTTCGCTTGGCCTCAAACAGTGTTCGGACAATCCGTGGCTGAGCTTCGCCGACAAGTTTCCCAAGGACACCAGGGTCGAGGGCGAGATCAAGAACATCACGGAATTCGGGTTGTTCATCGGCCTCGACGGTGACGTGGACGGCATGGTCCATCTGTCCGATCTCGACTGGAACCGCCCCGGCGAGGAAGCGCTCGGCGACTATGCCAAGGGCGATGTGGTCAAGGCGGTTGTTCTCGATGTGGATACCGAAAAGGAACGCATCAGCCTTGGCATCAAGCAGTTGAGCGAGGACCCCATGTCGGGCGGCCGGTTCAAGAAGGGTGCCACGGTCACCTGCGAAGTGACCGAAACAAACGACAACGGCATCGAGGTCAGGATCGGCGACACCGACATGACCGCCTTTATCCGGCGCAGCGACCTGAGCCGAGACCGCGCCGAGCAGCGCCCCGACCGCTATGCCCGTGGCGACAAGGTCGATGCCATGATCACCCGGTTCGACAAGGCGGCGCGCAAGGTGTCCCTGTCGATCAAGGCGCTGGAAATCGCTGACGAAAAGGAGGCGGTCGCGCAATTCGGCTCGACCGATTCGGGCGCCTCCCTGGGCGATATTCTGGGGGCGGCGATCACCGAGGCGCAATCCGACGATGCCGCGCCCGCCGCCGGTGAGACTGCCGACGCCGGCAAGGCAGACACGCCCGGCGAGGACGGCGATGGCGCCAAGGCCGGAAAAAAAGCCAAGGCCTAGCGCTTCATGCCCCGGCGCGAAGGGGCCGGGCGAAAAGGGATGATGCACGGTGACACTCCAGGCGGATATCCTTGTGGACCGGCGCAAACTCAAGCGCCGTCTCGGGGTCTGGCGGTTTGCCGCCATCATTGCCGTGCTGGCTGGCGCCGTGCTGGCGATGACGGGTTCGCAGCCGGGCTGGCTGGACGGGCTTCAGGATCATGTTGCCCGCATTGAAATCGATGGCGTCATAACCGACGACAGCGATCAGCAGAAGCTGCTGGCCAGGGTGGCCAAGTCGAACCGCGTCAAGGGGGTGATCCTGCGGATCAACAGTCCAGGCGGCACGACGGCCGGTTCCGAGGCGCTTTATCTCTCGATCCGCGAACTTGCCGGTAAAAAACCGGTGGTGGCCGTGCTTGGGACCGTGGCCGCCTCCGGCGGCTATATCGCGGCCCTTGGGGCGGATCATATCGTTGCGCGCGGCAATACCGTGACCGGATCGGTTGGCGTCATTTTTCAGTGGGCCGAGGTGAGCGACCTGCTGACGAGGCTCGGCGTTCGCTTCGAAGTCGTGAAGAGCGGCGCCCTGAAAGGCCAGCCTACCCCGTTTACAAGGACCAGCGAAGAGGTGCGCAGGGCGTCCGAAGAGATGGTGCGCGACGCCGCGCAGTGGTTTTACGGCCTGGTCAGGGAACGCCGCAAGCTGAGCGAGGATGAGACCCGCGCACTGGCGGACGGGCGGGTGTTCACCGGCCGTCAGGCGCTCAAGGTGCGGCTGATCGATGCCATAGGGGGGGAGGAAACCGGGCTCGCCTGGCTGGTCAAGGAACATAAGATTTCCAAGGCGCTTGAGGTGATCGACTGGTCCGACAGCACCTACAAGCCCATCAGCGTGCCCGGGCTGCTGCTCAGTGCCCTGGCCTCGAAACTGGGTTTTTCCGATACCGGATTGGTCGGAGCACTGATTAAAAAAACGTCGCAAAATAAACGACTTAGTCTTGACGGCCTCGTTTCGGTTTGGCACCCTGAGGCGAGATAAGACGGCTGGCGCCGGATTGTCCCCGTTCGGGGCCGGGTGCGCAGGGGGAGGCCATGATAAAATCGGAGCTCATTCAACGTGTGGCGCAGGCCAACCCGCATCTCTATCAGCGCGATGTGGAACGCATCATCAATACGGTCTTTGGCGAAATAGGTTCGGCCCTCAGCCGCGGCGACCGCGTTGAATTGCGCGGTTTCGGCGCCTTTTCGGTCAAGCACCGCCCGGCGCGAACCGGCAGAAATCCCCGCAGTGGCGCGCCGGTTCAGGTCTCGGCCAAGACGGTTCCCTATTTCAAGACCGGCAAGGAATTGCGCGAGCGGCTGAACGGCGAGGAGGCCGGCGGCTGAGCGGGCCGGGCGCACCGGTGCGCTCCGGCGGTGATGCTCATTGCTCGGGACGGCTGCGTGGCGATGTGAATCTTGAGGACCGCTTGTGGCTGTTTTTCGCAAAATCGTGGCCTGGGCCGTCGGTGTCCCGCTGGCCCTCGTCATCATTGTGCTGGCGGTCGCAAACCGCGCGTCCGTCCGCTTTTCCCTTGACCCGATTTCCCCGGACAATCCGGTTTTCGCGCTCGACCTGCCGCTCTACATTCTGCTGTTCGCCGCCGTGCTTGCGGGCATTCTGGCGGGCGGCCTGGTGACCTGGCTGGGCCAAAGAAAATGGCGCCGCGCCTGCCGCGAGGCGCGCAGGGATGCGGCCCATTGGCGCGACGAGGCCTTGCGCACGCGCCCGGCCGCCGGGCAGTCCGCGCCCGTTGCGCCCGTTGCGCCCGGCGCCCTGGTCGCCCGCACCGGGCCCCCGGCGCGTTCGCGCCCCGGCGATGCGTCCTGACCGGCCGGCCCCAACCCGATGACGCGCAAGGCAGAGCATATCCCCGCGCCACACCGGCTCGAAGGGCGGTGCGCCGCGGCCCTGCTTGTGCTGCTTGTGCTGCTTGTGCTGCTTGCGCCGGTCGCGGCGCCGCCGCAAAGCCGGGCCCAGGGCGCACAGCCCTTCGTCGGGGTTTCGCCGGAAGGGATCACCTGCCTGATTGGCGGGGCCGCCAAATCCGGCCTTGTCGAAGGGCCCGCGGTGGCGCCGGATATCGAGCCGTTGCACGAGTTCACGCTGATCACCCCGGAGGGGCCGCGCCTGACGGCCTGGTCCAGGGGCAAACCGTTCAGGGTGGGGGGCAAGGGGGAGTGCGAGCCGCATTTTCAGGTGAAGCTGCCGCTTGAGCCGGCGCAACTGGGGCCCTACATGCTGGCGATATCGGGCCCGAAGCGCCTTGTTGCGAAAAAACTGCCCGGAGACCTGGAAATCCTGCCGCCGGACGATTCCGGCGCTGTCGCCTTGGTGGCGCGATATCTGAAATCGAAAGGGCTGGACGCGCAGCCGGTGGCGATTGTGCAGGCCTTCCGGGTCGATCTCAACGGCGATGGTGCGAAGGACATGCTCGTCAACGCGATCAACACCCAGCGCACGACCGCCAGCGCGGGCGAATATGCGGTTGTGCTGGCGCGTCTCGCCGGCGCGCCGGGCGAACCCGCCATCGCCCTGGCCGAGGACATCACGCCGGAGACCACCAGCTTCCAGAGCACCTTGTGGGAGAACACCATCGTCGCCATTGCCGATCTTGACGGGGACGGGGCCATGGAAATCGTGGTCTATGGCGAATTTTTTCGCGGCGAAGGCTGGGAAGTCCTGCGCATCAGGAACGGCAAGGCCGACCAGCCGCTGTTTTGCGGCTGCGGCGGCTAAAGCGATCTGGTATAAGGCGTGCGCAATCAACCGGTCCCGAACACGCGATCATGAAACACCCTGACAACCCCGTATTCTGCGCCATTGACACAGCCAATGTCGCGGACGCCGCAGCGCTGGCCGGCGCGCTTTCGGGCGCGGTGGGCGGCCTCAAGCTGGGCATGGAATTTTTCTATCGCCACGGAGCTGCCGGATATCGAGCGGTCGCGCAGGCCGGATTGCCGGTTTTTCTCGATCTCAAGCTGCACGATATTCCCAACACGGTGGCTGCCGGGGTCCGCTCCTTGCTGGTGCTTGAACCCGCGATCGTCAATGTCCATGCCGCGGGCGGCCCGGTCATGATGCGCGCCGCCAAGGAGGCGGCGCAGGCGGGCGGAGAAAAAGCGCCGCTGGTTATCGCGGTCACCGTGCTGACCAGCCTGGACGATGCCGACATCGCGGCCGCCGGCGTGTCTTCGGGCACCGCGGAACAGGCGCTGCGGCTCGCTGTGCTGGCCCGCGAGGCCGGCCTCGATGGCGTCGTGTGCAGCGCCCATGATATTCAGCGGGTCCGCCATGAGTGCGGGGATGGGTTCAAGCTGGTCGTTCCCGGGCTGCGCCCGGCGGGCTCTGCCCATGGCGATCAGAAGCGGGTCATGACCCCGCGCGAGGCCCACCGGCTGGGCGCCGATATTCTGGTGATCGGGCGGCCGATCACACAGGCGCGCGATCCTGTGCGCGCAGCCCGCGATATCGCGGCCGACCTGGAGCGGGCGTCATGAATTGCGTTCGCGCGCGGGCGGGTTAGAATGGCGCCATGACGGCAAGAGTGAAAATCTGCGGGCTCAAGGAGCGCGAGAGCGTGGCGGCGGCGATCAGCGCGGGCGCCGATTTCGTCGGCTTTGTGTTCTATGAGCCGAGCCCGCGCCATGTCGCGCTCGGCGATGCGATGCGGCTTGGCGAACTGGTGCCGGCCGGCGTGAAGCGCGTCGCCCTGGTGGTCGATGCCGATGAAGTCCGGCTGCTCGAAATCGCCCGCAACGTAAAGCCCGATTTCTTCCAGGCCCACGGGTCCGAAACCCCGGAGCGGGTGCGCACCATACGCGCGGCGACCGGCATTCCGGTCATCAAGGCGATCAAGGTGGAGGACGCGAGCGACCTGAAGGCGGCGGAGTCCTATCGCGGGGCGGCGGACATGCTGCTGTTCGACGCCAAGGCGCCGCGCGATCTGGCCGGCGCCCTGCCCGGGGGCAACGGGCTGGCGTTTGACTGGTCGCTGCTGGACACCGTTGAGAGCGGCGCGGAATTCATACTGTCGGGCGGTCTGGACGCGGACAATGTGGGCCAAGCCATCGCGGTGACCGGCGCTGCCATTGTCGATGTCTCGACGGGGGTGGAAAAATCTCCCGGCATCAAGGATCTGGACAAGATCGCGCGTTTCATCGCGGCGGCGAAGGGCTCTGGCGCCAACCGCAAGATGGGCCGCGAGGCACAAAGAGCGCTTTCAACCAGCAGGTCTGACGTTTCATGAGCACAAAGCCGCCCCGCGAGGTCAATTCCTACCGGACCGGTCCCGATGAGCGGGGGCGGTTCGGCATTTATGGCGGGCGGTTTGTCGCCGAAACGCTGATGCCGCTCATCCTCGATCTCGAGGCGGCCTATGAGGAGGCCGGCAAGGACCCGGCTTTTCAGGCCGAGCTTGACGATTTGCTGGCGCATTATGCGGGCCGACCCAGCCCGCTTTATTTTGCCGAACGGCTGAGCGGGCACCTTGGCGGCGCGAAGATCTATTTCAAGCGCGACGAGCTCAACCACACCGGCTCCCACAAGATCAACAATTGCCTGGGGCAGATCCTGCTGGCGCGGCGCATGAACAAAACCCGCATCATTGCCGAAACCGGCGCCGGCCAGCACGGGGTCGCGGTGGCGACGGTCGCGGCGCGCTTCGGCCTGCCTTGTGTCGTCTTCATGGGGGCGACGGATATCGAGCGCCAGAAACCCAATGTCTTTCGCATGAAGCTGCTGGGGGCCGATGTGCGCGCGGTCACCTCCGGGTCGGGCACCCTCAAAGACGCCATGAACGAGGCGCTGCGCGACTGGGTCGCCAATGTGGCGGACACGTTCTACATCATCGGCACGGCTGCCGGCCCGCACCCCTATCCCGCCATGGTGCGCGATTTTCAGTCGGTGATCGGCAATGAGGTGCGCGAGCAGATCATGGCGGCGGAAGGCCGGCTGCCCGACTGTCTGGTTGCCTGTGTTGGCGGCGGATCGAACGCCATCGGGCTGTTTCATCCGTTTCTCGACGACGATGAAGTCGAGATGTTCGGGATCGAGGCCGGCGGGCTGGGCATCGACACGCCCGATCATGCCGCCTCGCTGAGCGGCGGCAGTCCCGGTGTGCTGCACGGCAACCGCACGTATCTTCTGCAGGATGACGACGGGCAGATACTCGAAGGCCATTCGATTTCCGCCGGGCTCGATTATCCCGGCATCGGACCCGAACATGCCTGGCTGCGCGACACCGGGCGCGTGACCTATGTGCCGGCGAGCGATGCGCAGGCGCTGGACGCGTTTCAACTGTGCACCAGGCTGGAGGGCATCATTCCGGCGCTCGAGCCCGCTCATGCGCTGGCCTTCGTGACGCAGCACGCACCGGCGCTCGGCGCCGACAAGATCCTGGTCATGAACATGTGCGGGCGCGGCGACAAGGACGTGTTTGCGGTCGCCGAACATCTGGGCGCGGAGATGTAGGCCATGGCGATGTCTCCCGACGGCAAAACCCGGCTGGACCGGCGTTTCGATGACCTGTCGGCTGCCGGGCGCGCCGGTCTCGTGACCTTCATCACCGCCGGCGATCCGGACACCGAGATATCGCGCCGGATCCTTGCCGGGCTTCCCGAGGCGGGCGCCGACATCATCGAGCTGGGCATGCCGTTTTCCGACCCCATGGCCGATGGCCCCGCCATTCAGGCGTCCTCCCAGCGGGCGCTCAAATCCGGCCAGACCCTGAAAAAAACCCTCGATATGGTGCGCGGGTTCCGTGCGCGCGACGACGCAACGCCGATTGTTCTGATGGGGTATTTCAACCCGATCTATATTTACGGGGCCGGCCGGTTCCTGAGCGATGCCCGCGATGCCGGCGTCGATGGCCTGATCGTGGTCGATCTGCCGCCCGAGGAAGACGATGAATTATGCCTGCCGGCACTCAAGGCCGGGCTCAATTTCATCCGCCTGGCGACCCCGACCACCGACGACAGGCGCCTGGGCGCCGTTCTCGCCAACACCAGCGGTTTTGTCTATTATGTCTCCATTGCCGGTATCACGGGCACCCGCGCACCCGACATGGCTGGCGTGGAGACGGCGCTTGAGCGGTTGAAGGCCCGCACCCGCCTGCCCGTTGCGGTGGGTTTCGGCGTCACCACGGTGGATCAGGTGCGGGCCATCGGCAAGGTCGGTGATGCGGTGGTGGTGGGCTCGGCGCTCGTCAATATCATCGAGAAACGCGCCCAGGCCGGCGCCGGGGCCGGCGAAACGGTTGACTCCGCCCTGGACTTCGTGCGCCAACTTGCACTTGGCGTGAAGGCAGACAGCTAAACCACGGGGAACCGCTCGCGTGAACTGGATCAAGAATGTCGTCCGCCCGAAAATCCGGGGCATCTGGCGCAAGCGCGATGGCCGGGAAAACAAATGGGTGAAGTGTCCCGAAACCGGGCAGATGGTGTTTCACCGCGACCTGGAAGCCAACCAGTTTGTCATTCCCGGCAGCGGCTATCACATGCGCATGGCCGCCAGGACGCGGCTTGAGAGGCTGTTTGACGGCGGCGAGTTTGAGCAAATCAAACCACCGGAGGTTCCGCTCGACCCGCTGAAATTCCGCGACGAACGCCGCTATACCGACCGGTTGAAGGATGCCCGGGCAAAGACCGGGCTGGACGATGCGATTCTGCTCGGCACCGGCCGGCTCGACGGGCTCCAGACGGTCGCGGCCATGCCCAAGGACCCGCCCATGAACGCGAAATCCTGCGCGGCCGCCGGCGGCGCGCGCATGCAGGAAGGAATCCTGTCCCTCATGCAGATGCCGCGCACGACGATCGCGGTCCAGCGCCTGCGCGAGGCGCGCCTGCCCTATCTGGTGGTCCTGACCCATCCCACGACCGGGGGCGTCACCGCTTCTTACGCCATGCTCGGGGATATCCACATAGCCGAACCCGGCGCGCTGATCGGCTTTGCCGGGCCCCGGGTGATCGAACAGACAATCCGCGAAAAACTGCCCGCAGGCTTTCAGCGCGCCGAATATCTGCTCGAGCATGGCATGGTCGACATGGTGGTCCACCGCCACGATCTGCGCGCGACCTTGAGCCGGTTGTGCCGCATGCTGCTCAAGGCGCCCGCGTTGACGGAAATCATCGCCGCGCCCGCCAGAGCGAACGGCCCCGTGCCGGAACCCGGGCAGAGCGGGGAGGCGGACACCGATACAGCAGACCTCGTGGTTGATGCGCCGGGCGATCGCGCGCGCGGCGATGCGGCCCACAAGGACCAGACCGCCTGACCGGCGGCTCCGCGCGCCAGCGCGCGCGCGCGCGCCGCACTTTTTCACCATGTCACGAGACGGGAACCCCATGGCCCTGAGCGACGCGATTCTCCAACGCCTGTTGCGTCTGCATCCCAAACGGATCGACTTGTCCCTGGAGCGCATGGAGCGTCTGCTGAGGGCGCTTGGCGATCCGCAGAAATCGCTGCCGCCGGTGATCCATGTCGCCGGCACCAACGGCAAGGGCTCGGTGATCGCCACCCTGCGCGCCATCATGGAGCACGCCAGGCGGCGGACCCATGTCTATATTTCCCCCCATCTCAGGGAGTTTCGCGAACGCATTACTCTTGGCGGCGATGGCGGCGGCAGGCTGATTGAGGAAACTGCGCTTTCCGCCTTGCTCGAGGAGTGCGAAAGCGCCAATGAGGGGAAGCCCATCACATTCTTCGAGATAACGACCGCTGCCGCGTTTCTCGCTTTTTCGCGAACCCCTGGGGATATCCTGCTGCTCGAAGTGGGGCTTGGCGGGCGGCTCGACGCCACCAATGTCGTCGATCGTCCCGCCGCGTGCGCCGTGACATCGATTGACATCGACCACCAGCAGTTTCTGGGCGCGACGCTGGAGGAGATCGCCGCGGAAAAGGCCGGAATTTTCAAGCCCGGCGTGAGCGCCGTTATCGCGCCCCAGCGCGACGGGGTGCTCGAGCGTCTGGCAATCGAGGCGAGGGATACCGGTGCGCCGCTGTTTGTGGCCGGTCAGGACTGGCAGGCCTTCGAGCAACACGGCCGGCTGATCTATCA
>JALURZ010000094.1 GCA_027058735.1 Hyphomicrobiales bacterium
CTGAATGGCGGGGTCCGCGCCCGGCAGCGCGGCGGACAGGCGCTGCGCCAGCCCGCCGGCGGCGGGCTTCAGGGGCCGGCGTTCGGGCAATGGAGCGCCGGGTGTCTCTTCTGTACCAGGCTGTGCCGCACCAGGCTGCGCGGCGGGTGCGCCTGGGCGCGCTCGCGCTTCGGTGTTTTGCGGTGGTGTTGCGGGCAGTTGCGGCGCGGGGCGTTGCAGCAATCCGGCCGGCCGGTTTTCGGGGTCGCGCCCGACGCCGGGGGCCATCGCGGGGCGGGGGTGTTCCGGCCCCGGCACGCGGCGGAGGGTGTCAGGCGCATCCGCAATCATTTTGGACTGATCCGCGACAAGGTCCGGTTTTGCCGCCGGTGCGTTCCGGTTCGGCGTGGCGGCGGGCTGAAGCCCCGGGGCGACGTTGCGTTGAGCGCCTGTCTGCGCCGGGTCAGCGGCCAGGGATTGCGGCCCGGGCCCCGGCATTGCGGTTTGTCGCGCCGGGGCCGCTTCGCGAGGCCGGGGCGCGGCGGCGTGTGGCCGCGCGCCGGCGGGCCGTTGCGCGGGCGCGGCGGGATCGGGTGCGCCCGAAGCCTGCGCGCCGGTCGGTTCCGGTTGCGCCGCGCCGGACAAAGCGGGACTGGGGGCCGGGATGCGTGCACCGGCCGGATCCGGGCGTGTCGGCGCGGCCGGGACATCCCGCCGCGCGCCGTCCGCGCGTTGCAATGCCGGTTGCGGGCGCGCGCCCGCCGGCGTGCCGCCGTCCTGCGCGACGACATTTTCCAGCACCCCGGCGGACCCGCCGTCGCCGACAGGCACTGCCTGCAGCGACGAGGGGTCGCGCACGGGCTCTGGTGTGCTCTGCGCGGAAACGAGTGAGAGAGAGGGCATCCTGACCGGATCCGGGGCCTGGTCGTCGTTCGCAATACCGCTATCGATCGCCGGCCTGCCTTCTGTTGCGTCGCGATCCGCGCTGCCGGGCGTGGCGCCGGTGGCCAGATCCTCCGGGGAAGGGCGCTTGTGATTGCGGGCATCATCGAGGTGCCGGCCGAAAGGCGCGCCGTCTGGCGCTTCGCCCGGCGCGGTGCGCTGCGTCGTTGGACGCATCGCCGGGTTCGGCGTCGCGATCTCCGGCAGCGCGCTGGCGGCTAGGGGTTTTGCCATGTGCGGCTCTTGCATTCTCGTTTTTTGCCGCCGCGGGCCTCGGCATCGAGATTGGCGGCGAACAGGTTTCATCCGTTGAATATTTGACAAAGCAAGCTTCAGGCCAAAATTCTTGATTGCGAAAACAAAAGCAATTTCAATGGTGTAGTCTTCAGGCGAGAGGCGCGGTCAGGCGCCCCGTGGCGTCTGTTGCCGGGCAACCGGCAAAATATACCGGCACCATGGCGTGTCCGGCCGGCGCATTGGCACGCATTGCAAACCACGGCGCGCCGCCTTATGTCATGCGCTACGCGCGCTCCAGGATGCAAGCTGGACGCCTCGACGGGGATGAGGTGGCGATGAGCCGGAACGAAGTCGCAGAGGGAATGAACTCGCTCGATCTGCCGGGCCGGCCCGCCGATACCCGTGTGGTGGTGGCGATGTCGGGGGGCGTGGATTCCAGCGTTGTCGCCGGGCTGCTGCGTCGTGAGGGCTATGAGGTCATCGGCATTACCCTGCAATTATACGATCATGGACGTGCGCTCAGCCGCGGGGCAAGCTGCTGCGCGGGACGCGATATCCATGACGCGCGCCGGGTCGCGGAGCAACTGGGCATTGCCCATTATGTGCTCGACTATGAAAGCCGGTTTCGCGACAGCGTCATAGACGAGTTCGCCGACAGCTATCTGAACGGAGAAACGCCGGTGCCCTGCATTCGGTGCAATCAGCAGGTGAAATTCACCGATCTGCTGGGCATGGCAAAGGATCTGGGGGCGCAGGCGCTGGCGACCGGGCACTATGCGGTCACCAGGCTGGAAAACGGCCGCCGCCGCCTGGCCCGGGGCCGCGACCTGGATCGCGACCAGAGCTATTTCCTGTTTGCCACGACCCAGCGGCAACTGGATTTTCTGCGTATGCCCCTTGGCTGCATGACCAAGGCGCAAACCCGCGCCCTGGCCCGCGATCTGGGGCTGGATGTGGCGGACAAGCCGGACAGTCAGGACATCTGTTTCGTGCCGCATGGCGATTATGCCCGTGTGATCGAACGGCTTCGGCCCGAAGCCGGCGAACCGGGCGATATTGTCCATCTGGACGGCCGCAGGCTCGGCCGCCACAGGGGTATCGTGCATTTCACGATCGGTCAGCGCCGCGGCCTGGGGATCGCGACCGGCGAGCCGCTGCACGTCCTCGCGATCGACGCGGCGTCGCGCATTGTGACGGTTGGCCCCCGGGATGCCTTATTTCGGCGGCATATCAGATTGCGGGATGTGAACTGGCTGGGCCTGCAGCCGCTGGACGAGATGGGCGCGGACGGCTTGGCGGTCCATGCGAGAATCCGGTCCACGCAGGAACCGGTTGGCGCGAGACTGCTGTGGCGCGACGGCGCGGTGGAGGTCGAACTGAGCAAAGGCGAATATGGTATTTCACCTGGGCAGGCATGTGTGCTATACGCCGCGGCTGATGCCGACGCTACGGTTCTTGGTGGGGGCTGGATTGACGGTGTCGGTGATGATGCGGATGATTGTGCGTCGGATTCGGCGGCGCGGCATCCTGGACAGACTGTAAGCCGGATTGCGCGCCGCGAGCGCGCGTATGAGATGATCAATTCAGACGGTTCCGATGCCGTCAGGGACCGGGAGGACCGATCTTGCCGAAAATTGTACCGATAAATGCCAGCGAGGTGAAGCTCGCTTACAGGCGCTGGGCGCCTGTTTACGACTTTACCTTTGGCCTGTTCGCCAAAACCGGGCGCATCGGCGCGGTCAATGTGGTTAACCGGCGGCAGGGCCGGGTGCTGGAAGTCGGCGTGGGAACCGGGATGTCCCTGCCGCATTACAAGGATCACCTCGACGTTACGGGCATCGATCTGAGTGCCGACATGCTGGCGAAAGCGCGCGAGCGGATCGCGCAGGACAAGATAGAAAATGTTCAGGTTCTGGAGATGGATGCCGCGCATCTCGACTTTGAGGACGACAGCTTCGACACGGTCGTGGCCATGTATGTGCTCACCGTGGTCCCCGCCCCCGAAGCGGTGATGGCGGAACTGGAGCGGGTCTGCAAGCCGGGCGGCCAGGTTGTCATTCTCAACCATTTCTCCCAGGACCACGGGGTGCGTGGGTTTGTGGAACGTTTGCTGGCGCCCTATGCCGCCCCGATCGGCTGGCGTCCGGAGTTCCCGATCGAGGTTATCATGGGCCGTGACCGGCTGACGCTGGTCAAGCGCGAGCGCATACAGCCCTTCGGCCTGTTCACCATGTTGCGGTTCGTCAAGGACGACCCGTCAATGCCGGCCTCGCTCGATGACGAACTGTCCGCCATCGCGCCATCCTCGCAGCCGGTCCGGAACGAGGCCTGAGCCGGGGTCCTTGGGCATTATCCACGAGGCTGGCGCAGCGCGGTTGCCGATGCCATCGGGTTTGGCGGATCAACCATGGCGAACGACCTGAGCAAACTGGCGAGTAGCGACGTGCTGGCGCAGATCGTCAATGACGGTGTTGCCTACACGCTCGATTTTGTGACCGCGCTGGCGATCCTGATCGCCGGCATCGTGCTGTCGAACTGGGTGCAGCGCGCGCTGCTGCGCAGCCTCGGCCGGGTCAAGGGGTTCGATGAAACCCTGCGCCGGGTCATCGGGCGCATCGCCAAATATGCGGTGCTCGTGTTCGTCGTGGTGCTGGTTCTGGCGCAATTCGGCGTCCAGACCACCAGCATCATCGCGGTTCTGGGCGCGGCCGGCCTGGCCATCGGCCTGGCGTTGCAGGGGACGCTCGCCAATATCGCCGCCGGCTTCATGCTCCTGTTCCTGCGGCCCTTCAAGGTGGGCGACTATATCGACGCCGACGGCATTGCCGGAACGGTGCGCGAGATCGGGCTGTTTGTCACCGAGCTGAACACGTCGGACGGGATCTATATCGCCGCGCCCAACTCGAAAATCTGGAACGCGACCATCACCAACTATTCGCGTCTGCCGACGCGGCGGATCGCTTTGGCGGTGGGCATCGCCTATGAGGATGATATCGACCGCGGGCTGAAAGTTCTCGGTGCCGTCGTCGGGCGCGAAAAACGGGTGCTCGACAAACCGCCGCCGAAGGTGTTCGTCAGATCGCTCGACGACAGTGCGGTAACCCTGGAAATCCGCGCCTGGACCAGGCGTCAGGATTATGCGGATGTGCTGGCCGATCTGACCCGCGCGGTCAAGACCGCCTGCGACAAGGCGGGGCTGTCGATCCCCTATCCGCAGACCGATGTGCATCTCAAGCGCGGGGACTAGCCTTGCACGGTCCGTTTTCGCGATAGCCGCGCAAGGCCGGCGATGGCGCCGCGGTTGCCCGGATCCAGTTTGCGGGCCTGGTCGAAATCCGCCATGGCGCGGGCGTAGTCGCCGTTCGCTTCGTGGGCCTTGGCGCGGTTGACATGGGCGAGCGCCCAGCCCGGCTTCAACGCGATGGCGGTGTTGAAACTGCCGATCGCGTCGGTATAGCGCTTCAGTTGGGCCGCCGCGACCCCGCGCCGGTTGTGGGCGGGCGCGTAGCGCGCATCGAGCGCGATGGCGCGTTCGGCAAGGCGCAGGGCGTCGCCATAGCGGCGCTGGCGGCTGCGCAGGATGGAAAAATCGTGCAGGGT
>JALURZ010000095.1 GCA_027058735.1 Hyphomicrobiales bacterium
GGGAAACCCTGCTCGTGCTCGGGGCGTCGGGCGGGGTGGGTCAGGCGGCCATCGAGATCGGCAAACATCTGGGCGCGCGGGTGATCGCGGCGGCCTCCAGCGCCCGCAAGCTTGAGTTCTGCCGCAGCCTCGGCGCCGACGAACTGATCGATTATTCCGGCGAGGACCTGAAAATCCGCGTCAAGGAACTGACCCGGGGCGCGGGAGCCGATGTGGTCTATGACCCGGTTGGCGGTGATTTTGCGGAAGCCGCCCTGCGGGCAACCGCCTGGGAGGGGCGGTTCCTGGTCATAGGTTTTGCCTCCGGCGCCATTCCCAGGATCCCGCTCAATCTGGTCCTGCTCAAGGGGTGCCAGATCATGGGCGTGTTCTGGGGATCGTTTGTTGAACGCTCGCTGGCCCGCCACCGCGCGAATATGGAGCAGATCGCCCAATGGTGCGCCGGGGGCACGCTCAAGCCCCATATCCACGCCTCCTACCCGCTGGACAGGACCATCGAGGCCTTGAACGAAATCGCCGGTCGCAGGGTGCGCGGCAAGGTGGTTATCGGGATGTGAGCGGTGTAGGCCGGCTTTTTCTCACGCCCGGTGAGCGCGCCCGCGCATGGCGTCCAGCGTCTGCCGCGCCAGTTCGCGGTGCGCCGGCGTGATGTGGCGCGAGACCGTGGCAACGGCGGTTGCCAGCACGGTGGCGTCATCGGAAAACCCGAACCCGGCGATAAAGTCGGGCACGACATCGAGCGGCAGCACGAAATAGGCCAGCGCCGCCAGCAACACGCCGCGCACCCGCACAGGGGTTGCCTTGTCGGTGGCGCAGAAATAGGCCGCCAGCAGATCGTCGATAAACGGGATGGCGGCAAAGACGCGCAGAACCTTGCGCCAGAACCCGCTGCGCACCCGCGCATCGTTCTTGTCAAAGGTTGCTGGCAAATGAATGGCCGGGTCGCTAAGGTCGGGCGGCCGCGCCGGGGTAGGGGCGGGGTCGGTCATGAGGTCAGTACCGTGTTTTGACAAGCGCCATCCCCTTCCACATGGGGACTGTCAAAGGTGAGCACAAGGCGCAGGGAATTCAAGCCTTTTGTATCTTTGGGACGGCAACGGGGAAAATGACATGCAACTTGACGAAACTGTGAGCGCGATCGTGACCGGGGGCGCCTCTGGGCTTGGCGAGGCCACCGCGCGCGCCCTTGGCGCGGATGGCGTGAAAGTCGCGATTTTCGACCTTGACGGAGACAAGGGCGGAGCGGTCGCGGATGAAATCGGCGGTATCTGCTGCACCGTGGACGTGACCGATGAGGCATCTGTCGATGCGGCCCTGGCCAGGGCCCGGGACGCCCACGGCCAGGAGCGCGTGCTGGTCAATTGCGCGGGCATCGCCATCGCCGCGAAGACGGCGGCCCTGGACAAGAAAAGCGGCGAGGCGAAACCGCATTCCCTGAGCGCGTTTTCAAAGGTCGTCACGGTCAATCTGATGGGCACGTTTCACATGTGCGCGAAATCGGCCGCCGGGATGCTGTCGCTCGCCCCGGCCACCGATGACGGCGGGCGTGGCATCATCATCAATACCGCGTCGGTCGCGGGCGTCGAGGGGCAGGTCGGACAGGCGGCCTATGCCGCGTCCAAGGGCGGGGTGATGGGGCTGACGGTGCCCATGGCGCGCGATCTGGCGCGCGACGGCATCCGGGTCGTGACCATCATGCCGGGATTGTTTCTGACCCCGATGTTCGAGACCCTGCCCAGGGAGGTGGCCGAAAGCCTCGGGCGCGGCGTGCCGTTTCCCTCCCGCCTCGGGCATCCGCGGGAATATGCCGCCCTTGCCCGCCATATCTGCGAAAACGACATGCTGAACGGGGAATGTATCCGGCTTGACGGCGCGCTCAGGATGCAGCCGCGATAACGGCGCCGGGACAATCGCCTAGCTTCCCTCGCGATTGGCCTTTTTCACCGCCGACCACATGTCGCGCTGCGACATCATGCGCTTCAGATAGGCCATGTTGGCCTCCACCTGGGCCTTCGGCAGGTCGGCGCTGGCAATCTCGCGGGCTTCGTCGAACCGCCCCGACAGACCCAGCACCAGCGCCAGGTTCTGACGTGTGCGCGCGCTTGCCCCTTGTTGCGAAAACGCCCTGCGCAACGCGCTCTCCGCCTCCTTCAGCTTGCCCGAAAGGGCATAGGACATGCCGAGATTGTTGAGCACATCGGGCTGGTTGGGCGAGGCCTTGAGCGCGGATGCGTAATATTCGCGCGCGCGCTCCTGATAGCCCATCTTGTCCAGCACCGTACCCTGCGCGGAGAGAAGCTTCCAGTCCGGATCGCCCAGCGCCATGGCCTTCTGCAGCATCTCCTGGGCCGATTGCAACTGGCCCATGACGGCAAGCTGCTTGCCGTATTCGGTCAGCAGCGTCTTGTTGTTCGGGTTTTTCATCGCCGCCTCGCGCAGCACCGCGAGCGCCTTGCTGTTCGATCCCAGGCTCCGCAGGCTGGCGGCATAGCGCAGCGAGGTCGCCGCGTCGCCGGGACGCTTCTGCCAGGCCTTCGCCCATTTGGTCGTGCTGGCGATGGCGCTTTCGCGCGTGCTTATGGCGCTCGTGCTGCCGGTGACCACGCGATCGCTTTCGCCCAGCAGGTGAGACACCGGATTGTTTGCGGTCTCACAGCCGGCAAGAACCAGGAACAACACGCTCGCCAGGGTCCAGAGACGGCGGGTCCGCTGTCCAACATTGTCTGCTTTTCTTGTCATCCGATCCCGGCAGCCCGGCCCGGCGCGCGAGCGCGCGGGCGTTGAAGTCAACCGGCATCATGAGCGAGGATGGTCAACAAAGTTTTAACCATGTTTTTCGCGACGCGCCGGCAAACAGGACCGGGCGATTGAACCGGCGCCGCGCGCGCGTATACTGCCCACGCGGCGATGCCGCCGGTCAAAATCGCAAGAAAAAGAGACCCATGAGCGCCAACACCATGGACAGAGCCGGCTTTGCCGCGGCCAGGCGCAAGGCGGGCGCGGTTCCGATCTGCTGTGTGTCTCCCGATAACCTCGCCGATACGCTGTCGCGGCTGGGCCGGACGCAGGAATCCTGGGCGAAGGCGAACCGCTTTTCCGCGCGCAGCGGAGACATACTGATCCTGCCGGCGGCGGGAGGAAAAATGGCCGGGGTGCTGTTTGGCGGCGGCGCGCCGGGCGGCGACGCATTCGGGTCGGGAAAACTGCCGCGCGCCCTGCCCGCGGCCACCTATGCGGTGAGCGGGGACTGCGCGGACCCGTTCGCCTTCGCCATGGGCTGGGGCCTTGGGGCCTACCGGTTCAGCGATTATGTCAAGGGCGCGAAAAATTGCGGATCGCCCCGGCTGGTGGTGCCGCCCGCCCTCCGCCGCAGCGACCTTGAGCGCCAGATCGAGGGAGTATTTCTGGCCCGCGATCTGATCAATCTCCCGGCCAACGATCTGGGCCCAGGCGAGCTTGAAGCGCGCTGCCGGTCGCTAGCCAAGGCGCATGGCGCGCGGATCGGCGTCACCAAAGGCGATGCGCTGCTGAAAAAGAACTTTCCCATGATCCACGCGGTCGGGCGGGCCAGCGATCGTGCGCCACGGCTGATCGATATGACCTGGGGGAAAGCGGGCGCGGCGAAGGTCACGCTCGTCGGCAAGGGGGTCTGCTTCGATACCGGCGGGCTCAACCTGAAACCGGGCAAGTCCATGGCGCTGATGAAAAAGGACATGGGCGGGGCGGCCCATGTGCTGGGCCTGGCCGCGATGATCATGAGTGCCGGCCTCAAGGTGCGGCTGCGGGTGCTGATCCCGGCGGTGGACAACAACGTGTCCGCTAATGCCTACCGCCCCGGCGATATTCTGCGCAGCCGCCGGGGACTGAGCGTCGAGATCGGCAATACCGATGCGGAGGGGCGTCTGGTGCTGGCGGATGCGCTGACGCTGGGTGATGAGGAAGCGCCGGATCTGCTGATCAACATGGCGACATTGACGGGCGCGGCGCGGGTTGCGCTGGGTCCCGACCTGCCGCCGTTCTTTACCGATGACGACGCGCTGGCGGACGCCATCGCCGCGCACGCGGTTTCAGCAAACGACCCGCTCTGGCGGCTGCCGTTCTGGCCCGCCTATGACCGCTGGCTCGAAAGCAAGATCGCCGATGTCAATCATATCACGGACAGCGGTTTTGCCGGCTCCATGACGGCGGCGCTTTTTCTCAGGCGGTTCGTGCGCCAGACGAAGCGCTTCGTTCATTTCGATATTTTCGGCTGGTGCCCGCGCGAAAAACCCTCCTGTGTGGTCGGCGGCGAGGCCCAGGGCATTCGCGCGCTCTACGGGCTGATCGCCGAACGCTACGGGGCCTGAGGGCGATGTCCGCGCTTGATCCGCGCCGCAATGCGTTCCGCCCGGATCTGGCGGCCCGGAGTCTCAAGGGCAGGGTCGAGGCCGCGCGCTTTGTGGCGGGGGTTGACCATCAGGTCCGCGCGCCCTCCGCGCCGGTGCGCAGCGAGCCGTCCGGTCGTTCGGCACTGTCGAGCCAGGCGCTGTTTGGCGAAATCGTGCGGGTGTACGACGCCAGGGGCGACTGGGCCTGGGGGCAGCTTGCGGGCGATGGCTATGTCGGCTATCTGCCGCGCGCCGCCCTGGTCCGTGACATCACCGCACCGACCCACACGATCACGGCGGCCCGCAGTCTGTTGTTCCGCGAGGCGGATATCAAGTCGCCCGACCCGCGCCCCATCGGGCTCAACGCGCGCCTGGGCGTTGAGGAAAATCTCGGCGCGCTGAGCCGGCTGGCCGGTGGGGCGGGCTTTGCCGTCACCGCCCACATCGCGCCGTTGGGCGAAACGCGCGCGGATTTCGTCACCACTGCCGAAGCGTTTCTTGGCGCGCCATATCTGTGGGGCGGCAAACAGGCGTGGGGGATCGATTGTTCCGGTCTGGTTCAGGTATCCCTGGCGGCGGCCGGCATCGATGCGCCGCGCGACAGCGACATGCAGCGCGAAGAACTGGGCGAAAGCCTGGATGCAGGCGATCTGAGCGCCCTGCGCCGGGGCGATCTGGTGTTCTGGCGCGGCCATGTGGGCATCATGGTCTCGCCCGGCGATCTGCTGCACGCCAATGTGCATCACATGGCGGTCGTCATCGAACCCTTGCCGGCCGCACTGGAACGCATTGGCCGCACGGCCGGAGACATTCTGCGGATCGCGCGAATGCCCGCTCAATAGGCGCGTTTCGGATCGACCACATTTGTGAACGGCTCGCCGCGTTCATGGCGCAGGATCTGGTCATGCACATAGCGGCACAGGGCGGCCGGATCCGACACGCTGGCATTATGCGGCGTTATGGTGACGCGCGGGTGCGCCCATAGCGGGCTTGAGGCCGCCAGCGGCTCGTCCTCGAAGACATCGAGCGTGGCCGCATACAGCGTGCCGTCGTCCAGCGCGCCGAGAATATCCGTCTCGTTCTGGGTCCTGCCGCGCCCGGCATTGATCAGAACCGGGCCATCCACGGGCCTGTCCCCGGCCAGTTGGGCAAACAGGGCGCGGTTGAGAATGCCATGGGTCGCCGGCGTATAGGGCAACAGGGACACCAGAATGTGGGTCCGGCTGAGAAACGCGCCTAATGCCGCATCGCCGGCAAAGCTTTCAACTCCTGAGATAGACTTCTCGCAGCGGCTCCAGCCCGCGACCTGAAAGCCCAGATCGCGCAGCCGCTCCGCGCAGGCCGCGCCCAGAACCCCGAGACCCATTATGCCGACACGGGTTTCCCGGGCCGCCGGCTGGCGCGCCTCGCGCCATTTGCGCTGGCGCTGGAAGCCGTCATAGAGCCGCTGGCGGCGGTGGTGCATCAGCACGTGAAGCACGACATATTCAACCATGCGCATGGTGATGTCGCGATCCACGACCCGCACCACGGGCACGTCTTCAGGCAGGTCCGGGTCCTGGAAAATATGATCGACACCGGCCCCCAGCGAGAAGATCGCCTTGAGATTGGCGAACCGCCGCAGCACCCCTGCGGGCGGTTTCCAGACCAGGGCATAGTCGATCTCCTCATCGCTGCCGTGATCGGGCCAGATGCGGCAATCCAGACCCGGAGCGAGGCCCGCCATTTCGCCCGCCCAGGCCTCGGCGCTCCACTCTTCGATGAGGAAAACCAGCGCCATGGTTCAGGTGGCGGCGGCGCCGGTCGGGACCGTCGTCAGGTCGAAGGCGGCGGCGATCAGCGCGCGCGTATAGTCGGTCTCGGGGCGGTTGAAAATCTTCGTTGTCGTGCCCTGCTCGACGACCTTGCCGGCCTGCATCACGATCACGGTGTTGGACAGCGCGCGCACCACCTTGAGATCATGGCTGATAAACAGATAGGCAAGGCCGTGGCGGCGCTGCAGGTCGCGCAGCAGATCGACGATCTGGGCCTGTACCGACATATCGAGCGCACTGGTCGGCTCATCCATCATGACGAATTTGGGCTCCAGCGCCATGGCCCGCGCGATGGCGATGCGCTGGCGCTGGCCGCCGGAGAATTCATGGGGGTAGCGATGCATGATATCGGCCCCCAGTCCGACCTCTTCAAGCGCGTGGACGACGCGCTGGTCTTTTTCCGCGCGGCTCATTTCCGGATTCTGGACGCCGAGGCCTTCCGAGACGATCTGGCGGATCGACATGCGCGGGCTGAGCGAGCCGAACGGGTCCTGAAACACGATCTGCATCTCGCGGCGCAAGGGGCGCATTTCGGCGCGAGAATAGTTCTCGATGCGCGTGCCCATATAGGCAATGGCGCCCTGGCTCGAGACCAGCCGCATGATGGCCAGCCCGAGGGTGGTCTTGCCCGATCCGGATTCGCCGACAATGCCCAGGGTCTGGCCTTCGCGCACGACGACATCGATGCCGTCCACCGCCTTGATATGGTCCACCGTGCGGCGCAGAAGACCGCGTTTGACCGGAAACCACACCTTGAGGTTTTCGGTCTCAACGACAACCGGCGCCTTGAGGTTGGCCTTTGGCGGCGAACCTTTTGGCTCGGCGGCCAGCAGGTGCCGGGTATAGGCGTGTTTTGGCTTTTCGAAAATCTGCGCGGTGGCGCCCTTTTCGACAATGTGCCCGTCGGTCATGACGCAGACGCGGTCCGCCATCTTGCGCACGACGCCCAGATCGTGGGTTATCAACAGCATGGCCATGTTCTGGTCGTGCTGCAGGGCCTTGAGAAGCTCGAGAATCTGCGCCTGGATGGTGACATCGAGCGCGGTGGTGGGCTCATCGGCGATCAACAGTTCGGGCTCGTTGGCAAGCGCCATGGCGATCATCACCCGCTGGCGCTGGCCGCCGGAAAGCTGGTGCGGGAAACTGCCAAGCCGGCTTTCGGGGTCCTGGATGCCCACCTTGTCGAGCAATTCGAGCACCCGCGCGCGCGCCGCGCTGTCGCTCATGCCGCGGTGAACCTTGAGGACCTCGCCCACCTGGCGCTCAATCACATGCAGCGGGTTGAGCGAGGTCATGGGTTCCTGGAAGATCATCGAAATCCGGTTGCCGCGAATGGCGCGCATCATGCTGTGTCCGGCATCGACAAGATTCTGGCCATCGAACAGAATTTCTCCGGCCGGGTGGCGGGCCGCCGGGTAGGGCAGCAACTGCATGATGGACAGCGCGGTGACCGACTTGCCGGAACCGGACTCGCCCACCAGGGCCACCGTCTCGCCGTGGCGGATATCGAAAGATATGTTTTCGATGGCCGGGGATTCGGTGTCGCCCACGCGAAACGAGACGGCGAGATCGCGCACCTCGATCAATGTGCGGGCCTTGCTCATGAGAACGTCTTGCGCGGATCGAGCGCGTCGCGCACCGCCTCGCCGACGAAGATCAGCAGGCTGAGCATGATGGCGATCGCAGCGAAGCCGGAAATGCCCAGCCAGGGCGCCTGCAGGTTGGATTTGCCCTGGGCCAGCAGTTCGCCGAGCGATGGCGAGCCCGGCGGCAGGCCGAAGCCCAGGAAATCCAGCGAGGTGAGGGTGGTGATCGAGCCGTTCAGGATAAACGGCATGAAGGTCAGGGTCGCGACCATGGCGTTGGGCAGCAGGTGGCGGAACATGATGGTCAGGTTGGAGATGCCCATGGCGCGGGCCGCATTGACATATTCGAAATTTCGCCCGCGCAGGAACTCCGCGCGCACCACGCCGACCAGGGCGACCCAGCTGAACAGCAGCAATATGCCCAGCAATATCCAGAAGCTGGGCTCGATGACGCTGGCGATGATGATCAGCAGATAGAGCGAGGGCACGCTGTTCCAGATCTCGATGGCGCGCTGGAAAGTGAGATCGACCCAGCCGCCGAAATATCCCTGAACCGCGCCGGCGACGACCCCGATGATGGAGGAGAAAAAAGTCAGAACGAGGCCGAACAGAATGGAAATCCGCAGCCCGTATAACAGGCGCGCAACCACGTCGCGGCCCTGGTCGTCGGTGCCCAGCCAGTTTTCGGCACTTGGCGGGGCGGGTGCGGGGACCGGCAGGTTGAGATTGATCGTATCATAGCTGTAGCGGATCGGCGGCCACAGGATCCAGCCGCCCTTTTCCCTGATCAGATCGGCGACGAACGGATCGCGATAGTCGGCTTCGGTTTCGAATTCGCCGCCGAATGTGGTCTCGGCATAGGACACGAAAACCGGCATGTAATAGCCGCCGTCATACTTCAGCAACAGCGGTTTGTCATTGGCGAGGAATTCACTGAACAGGGAGACCAGAAACAGCAGGAGAAAAATCCGCAAGCTCCAGTAGCCCCGTTTGTTGGCCTTGAAATTCTGCCAGCGGCGGCGGTTGATCGGCGACAGCGAGAAGCGCGCGCGCCCGCCGGCACCGGCGGGGCCGCGCGGGCGGTCCTGGGTCGGCGGTGCCGTTTCGGTGCGCTTGTCCATCACACTTCTCTCGTATCGAAATCGATGCGCGGGTCGATCCAGGTATAGGTGAGATCGCTGATGAGATTGGTGACGAGACCCATCAGGCCGAAAATGTAGAGCGTCGCGAAGACCACCGGATAGTCGCGGTTGACGATCGATTCGAACGACAAAAGCCCGAGCCCGTCGAGGGAGAAGATGGTTTCGATCAGCAGTGACCCGGTAAAGAACGAGGCGATGAAGGCACCGGGAAATCCGGCGATGATGATCAGCATCGCATTGCGGAAGACATGGCGGTAGAGCACATCGCGTTCGCCCAGGCCCTTGGCGCGCGCGGTGGTCACATAGTGTTTTCTGATTTCATCGAGAAACGAGTTCTTGGTCAAGAAGGTGGTGGTGGCAAAGGCGCCGACAGCCATGGAGATGATGGGCAGGGTCAGGTGCCAGAAATAATCCCCGATCTTTTGCCACCAGGTCATTTCCGCGAAATTCTCCGAGGTCAGGCCGCGCAGCGGAAAGACATCGAAAAACGAGCCGCCGGCGAACAGGATAATCAGCAATACGGCGAACAGAAATCCCGGAATGGCGTAGCCGATGACCACGATGCCCGACGACCACACATCGAACCGGGAGCCGTCGCGCACGGCCTTGCGGATGCCCAGCGGAATGGAGATGCCATAGGACAGAAGCGTCATCCACAGTCCGAGCGAAATCGAAACCGGCATTTTTTCGATGATCAGGCTGACGACGGAGACGTCGCGGTAATAGCTTTCGCCGAATTCAAAGCGCAGAAAATTCCAGATCATCATCGCGAAGCGCTCATGGGCCGGCTTGTCAAAGCCGAACTGCTTTTCCAGTTTCCTGATGAACTCGGGATCGAGCCCCTGGGCGCCGCGATATTTCGATGTGCTGCCGGCTTCGCCCTGTGCCGCCGGATTGTCGGTGCCGCCGAAATCGCCGGCCGCCGAGCCGCCGATGCGCGCGGTGGCCGCCACATCGGTGCCCGTGAGCTGGGCAATGACCCGCTCCACCGGCCCGCCGGGGGCAAACTGGATGATGACAAAGCTCACCAGCAGCATGCCGAACAGGGTTGGGATGATCAGCAGAAGCCGGCGCAGAATGTATGCGGCCATGACTTTCGGGTTCCCGTCTTTGCAGCCGCCGCGATCAGCGGTTTTTCAGCCGTGCCGCCTTTTTAGGGTCATACCACCACAAGTCAATGATGCCACGCGCGAACTCCGGCTTGCGGCTGGGCCGGGAAAATTTGTCCCAATAGGCAATTGTGTGGCTCGCCTTGTACCAGTGCGGCACCCAGTAATGCTTGGCGCGCAGGACCCGGTCAAGGGCCCTGGCGGCGGTATCGAGAGCCTCGCGCGAGCGCGCGGCGATCACTTTTTCGATCAGCGCATCGATGACCGGATCGGCGATGCCGGCCAGATTGAGGCTGCCATTGATGCCCGCCGCCGCCGAGCCCCAGTAGTTGCGCAGTTCGTTGCCCGGGGTCAGGCGCATCACATTGCGCTGGGTCGTGATGTCGAAATCGAACCGCTTCAGCCGCTCCTGATATTGCGCCGGGTCAACCTGGCGGATGCTGGCGGCGATGCCGAGCAGCTTGAGGTTTTTCACATAAGGGGCGATGACCCGCCGGAAGGACGGCGAGAATATCAGAAACTCGATAGTCAGGGCTTCGCCCGCCGCATTGGTGCGCTGACCCGCCTTGATGCGCCAGCCCGCTTCGCTCAACAGCCGCGAAGCCTGGCGCAGCAGCCTGCGGTCCTGTCCCGATCCGTCCGACACCGGGGGCGTATAGGGCTCGCCAAACACCTCGCGCGGCAGCTTGGCACGATAGGGCTCAAGCAGGCGCAACTCGGCGGCGTCCGGTTTGCCCATGGCCTTCATGGCGGAGTTTTCAAAGGCGCTCTGGGTGCGTTTATAGAGCCCGTAGAACAGGTTCTTGTTGGTCCATTCGAAATCGAACGCAAGACCGAGCGCCTTGCGCACGCGGATATCGGCGAATTTCTTGCGCCGCATGTTGATAAAGAACCCCTGCGCGCCGGACGGCCGGTTGTCGGGCAGGATTTCACGCTTGACCCGGCCGTCTTTCACGGCGGCGAAGTTATATTCGGTCGCCCAGGTCTTTGAGGTGAATTCCTCGCGCAGATCGAACGCGCCCGCCTTGAGGCCCTCGAATTCGGCTGTCCGGTCGCGGAAATACTCATAACGCAATTCATCGAAATTATAGCGCCCGCGATTGACCGGCAGCGCCCGGGCCCAGTAATCGGGGCGCCGGGAATACAGCACATAACTGCCCTGCTTGAACTTGGCGATCTTGTAGGGGCCGCTGCCCAGCGGCGGCGTGAGTGTTGTCTCGTCGAATTTGCGGGTCTTGTAGTAGCGGGCCGAAAATATCGGCAGCGCGGCCACGCTCAGCGGCAGATCGCGGGTCTGTTCGCCCTTGAATGTGTAGCGCACCGTGTATTCGTCCAGCGCCTCGGCGGCCGTGACATCGCGCAGGGCGATGGCGAAATTGGGGTGGCCCTTTTCCTTCAGAAGCGTGAAGGAGGCAACGACATCCGCAGCGCTCAGCGGCGAGCCGTCAGCGAAGCGGGCTTCCTTGCGCAGGAAAAATGTCACGCTCTTGCCGTCCTCGGCCACCTCCACCGAATGCGCCACCAGACCATAGGCGGCGCTGGGTTCATCGGCAGCGGAAACCATCAGCGTATCGAACAGCAGCGACAGGCCCTGTGCGGGCTGGCCCTTGTAGATATAGGCATTGAAGCTGTTGAAGGTGGTCAGGCCCGATGTGCCGATCATGGCAAGCCGCCCGCCCTTCGGGGCGTCGGGATTGACATAGTCGAACCGGGAAAATTCGGGTGGATATTTCAACGTGCCGAAAACCGACAGGCCATGGCGCGGCTCGCCTTGAGCCTGGCCCGCCGCGGGCGGCAGCGCCGCGAGCAGCGCAGCCGCGACAATCCGGACCGGCAGGGAGGCGCGCCGTTTCATGAGCGAGCGTTCTTCAGCGCCAGCGCCTTTTGCTTGTCGTACCACCAGGTATCGAAAAAACCGATGCCGTAGTCGGGCCGCTGTCTGGGGATTCCAAACCGGTTCCAGCGCGCGCTCCGCAGCCCCTTGGAGTGCCATTGGGGCACCAGATAGTGGTTCCAGATCAGCACGCGGTCGAGCGCACGGGTGGCGGCGACCAGTTGCTCGCGGGTCTTGGCGAAAATGATCAGTTCGATCAGCTTGTCGATTGCCGGGTTCTTGATGCCGGCCAGATTGCGGCTGCCCTTGCGGTCCGCCGAGACCGAGCCCCAGTAGTTGCGCTGTTCGTTGCCCGGCGACAGCGACTGCTGCCAGCTCGACACGATGATGTCGAACTCGAAATCCTTGAGCCGGTTGCGGTACTGGGACGGGTCGACCGTGCGCAGCGACACCCGGATGCCGAGGCGTTCCAGATTTCTCTTATATGGCAGGACGACGCGCTCGAAGGCGGGCGAGACCAGCAGGAACTCGACACTCATCTGCTCGCCGGTCGCGGCCTCGACAAGCTTGCGATCCTTGATGACCCAGCCGGCCTGGCGCAACAGATTGCGGGCCTTGCGCAGATTCCTGCGAAATGCGGCCGGGTTTCCGCCGACCGGATTTTTGAAGCGTTCGGTGAAAACCTGCGGCGGCACTTTGTCTTTCAGGCTCTCCAGGATTTCCAACTCGAGCCCCTCGGGCAGTCCGGTCGCGGCAAGCTCGGAATTGGCGAAATAGCTGTCGGTGCGCACATATTGGCCATAGAACAGGTTCTTGTTGGCCCATTCGAAATCAAACGCATAATTGAACGCCAGCCGCGTTTTCGGATCGGCGAATTTCTTGCGCCGCGTATTGAAAACGAACGCCTGCATGGGTTCGGCGTTCTTGGTGGTGAACACCTCGCGCACCACATCGCCGCGCTTGCGTGCCGGGAAATCGTAGGCCGTGGCCCAGTTCTTGGGGGTTCCCCAGGAGCAGACCATAAAGGCCCTTCTGATCCAGAGCGAGACGGGTCCGGTCTTGGCCCTTATTCGGGGGGATCGGGAGATGAGCGAGACGAAGCTGGCTCGGGTATTGCAGGTCCCGTGGCGATGGATGGAGCCGGAGGAGGCCCGGGCAGTGGGGTTGGAACCGGGCTACGCCGGTCCGATCGGTATAGACGAGAAGGTACGGGTGGTGGTGGATCGGACGGTCTGGTCGGTCACGGACGGGGTGGTGGGGGCGAACAAGAAGGATGTTCACCTGCGCCACGTGGTTCCGGGGCGGGACTTCACTCCCCACCTAACGGCAGATTTTGCCGAAGCGAAGGAGGGGGATCCCTGCCCTCACTGCCGTACGGGAAGCTTACGGGTCTTCACCGGGATTGAGGTGGGACACATCTTTCAGCTGGGGACCCGTTACTCCGAAAAGATGGGGGCCACCTTCTTAGATCCGGCGGGGAAACGACGTCCCCTGATTATGGGTTGTTACGGGATCGGGATCGGCCGCACCTTGTGTGCTGCCATAGAGCAGCTTGCCGATGAGAAAGGGATTGTTCTTCCC
>JALURZ010000096.1 GCA_027058735.1 Hyphomicrobiales bacterium
ATATCGG
Organism: Hyphomicrobiales bacterium; assembly: GCA_027058735.1. GTDB lineage: Bacteria > Pseudomonadota > Alphaproteobacteria > Rhizobiales > JALURZ01 > JALURZ01. The sequence goes on from JALURZ010000096.1 coordinate 8, forward strand.
TCAGAATCGAAATCAGATCCTGGGTGCTTGCATCGGGAATTTTCAGCGCCACGGTCGCCATCAACGCGTTCATGGGCGCTCCCGCCGCGCGGTGGTCAGGTCAGGGTTGTGGAGCGACAGGCGGATGTTTTTCAGCTTGTTGAAGACAAACCGGATCTCCCGCTCGACAATGGCGCCGTTCGATATGCGGCCCACGGTCGGCACTCCGCGGGTGATGGATGCCGCTTCGCCCTGCGCGGCAAATCCGCCGACCGCCACGCTGCCCTGGGCCACCGCGTATACCTCGCCATCCGCGCCCAGCAGCGGGGTCACCAGAAGGGTGCCGCCTTCCAGGCTGGAGGAATTGCCAAGGGCGCTGACGGTGATGTCCATGCGGGTGCCCTGTGCCGCAAAGGAACGCAGATTGCCGGTGACCATGACGGCCGCCACATTGTCGGTGCGCAGATTGGCGTCGCGGGTGTTGACGCCAAGACGTTCCAGCATCGCCTCCAGGCTCTGCTTGGTGAACGGGGAGCTGTTGAGGGAGTCGCCGGTGCCGTTGAGGCCGACCACCAGCCCGTAGCCGACCAGCTGGTTTTCGCGAAATCCCTCGATGGCCACCAGATCCTTGATGCGCGATGTGGCCAGCGCGGTGCTGAAAATCGCGTTTGCGGCGACAAATACAACCACCATGGCCGCCGTCAGACGGATCGGTATTGCCCGGTTCAAACCCTGAAATGCCATCTCTCAACCTCGGCGCCTGACGGTCTCTGCCATCAGACTAGCGAATTGCGTGCCAACTTTTGCGGGCGGAGGGTAATTTGATAAGATGCTGAAAAATAAATATAATCTTGTTCATGACGGCCGTGCAATGCGCTGTCCAAGACACTCTTGCCGGGCGGGGCGGCAAATTTTTCCATGGTTAACGCGATATTAACGCCCGGGGTGAAAATATCACGTCGAGCGCGGTGTTGCGCATGTGATGCTGCGCGCGCCCCTGCAGGATCAAGGCAAGCCAGTTCCATGCGGATTTCACGAACCAACCGTTCCGGCCGGCCCCAGGCGAAGCAGGCCACCCGGCAGCCTGCCTCCGGGGGTGCGGCCTTTTCCGTCAGTGGCGGAACATCGCCCGCCGAGGGGCCAAGATCGGCCACAACAGGGCCGCTCGCCGCCGTCGACGCGTTGCTGGCGCTGCAGGGTGTGGGGGATGCGACCGATGGCCGAAAACGGGCCGTGCGCCGTGGCGAGGAAATGCTCGACATACTGGAGGATATGCGTATCGATCTGCTGGGAGGGCACTTCAAGTCATCGCGGCTGCAACGCCTTTTGGGTATCGTCAATACGCATCGCGCGGATCCGTGCGACGCGGCGCTGAGCGATCTTCTGGACGAAATCGAACTGCGCGCGCGCGTCGAACTGGCCAAATTCGGCAAGATTGCGGCCTGAGTGTCGCTGGCTGGAGGGCCACGGCGAGATTTCGCGGTATTTTCTCCGATCAGGCAAATCAAATCGGGTTGAGGACGGCGTTGCGTGGTTGACGCCGGGCCCGTGACGTATTATCTCGCGTGCACAGTTTGCCAATCGGTCACAAGGTTCAGTTTCTATGGGAACGGCGCCAAGGAAAAAAACAACAGCGGCGGGCAGGAAGTCGAAAACGAGCGGGGCCCGCAAACTGAACGGCACCAAAGCCGATCGCGTGGCGGCCAAGGCGAAATCGGCGGGCGGCAAGTCGATCAGAACGTCGGCGGGTTCGAAAAAGAACTATGTGCCGAACGAATCCGAACCGTTCATGAACAAACGCCAGCGCGAGTATTTTCGCGCCAAACTGCTGCGCTGGAAGGAAGAGATTCTGCGCGAAACCCGCGAAACACTGGAACATCTTCAGACCGGGACGGCCTATATGCCCGATCTGGGGGACCGCGCCACGGCGGAAGCCCAGCGCTCGCTGGAATTGCGCGCCCGTGACCGGCAGCGCAAGCTGGTGTCGAAGATCAATGCGGCGCTCAGACGGATTGACGATGGCAGCTACGGCTATTGCGAGGAGACCGGCGAGCCCATCAGCCTGAAACGCCTTCATGCCCGCCCGATCGCGACCCTGAGCATCGAAGCCCAGGAGCGCCACGAAATGCGCGAACGGGTCTACAGCGACAACTAGAGCGTTACTTCCGGGGGTGCGGGCGGCGTGGACGCAGCGGTTGCCGGCCGGCGCGAAACCGCCCGGGCGCCAGTCGTTGCCCCTGTCTGCGGAGCCTGCCTTGGATATTCGAAATATCGCCATCATTGCCCATGTCGATCATGGCAAGACGACACTGGTGGACGCTTTGTTGCGCCAGAGCGGCCTGTTTCGCGACAATCAGCAGGTTGGCGAACGGGTCATGGATTGCAACGAACTGGAGCGCGAGCGCGGCATCACCATTCTGGCCAAGTGCACCTCCCTCGATTGGCAGGGCGTGCGCATCAATATCGTCGATACGCCGGGCCACGCGGATTTCGGCGGCGAAGTGGAGCGCATCCTGTCGATGGTGGACGGCGTGCTGCTGCTGGTCGATGCGGCCGAAGGGGCGATGCCGCAGACCAAATTCGTCACCGCCAAGGCGCTCAAGCTTGGGTTGCGCCCGATCGTCGTGATCAACAAGGCCGACAAACCCGACGCCCGCCCCGATGCCGCCCACGACGAAATATTCGATTTGTTCGCCGCTCTTGGCGCGAGCGATGAGCAACTCGATTTTCCGGTTCTCTTCGCATCCGCCAAGCACGGCTGGGCGAGCCGCCAATCCGGCGTTGCCGGCACCGATATGCGCCCGCTGTTCGAGCGGATCATCGCCAGCGTGCCAAGGCCCGATGTGGATCCCGGCGGGCCGTTTCGCATGCTTGTCACAACGTTGGAGCGCGATGCCTATGTGGGGCGGGTGCTGACGGGGCGCATCGAATCGGGGGCCGTCAGTCCCAACATGGCCGCCAAGGCGCTTAACCGCGACGGCAGGCCCGTCGAGCAGGCGCGGGTGAGCAAGGTGATGGCGTTTCGCGGCCTTGAGCGGCTGGCGCTTGAAGAGGCCGTCGCCGGCGATATTGTCGCCATTGCCGGATTTGGTGCTGCCAGTGTCGCCGATACGCTGTGCGATCCCGCCGTCGAACAGGCAATACCCGCCGACCCGGTCGATCCGCCGACCCTGGCGATGGTGTTTTCGATCAACGATTCGCCGCTGGCCGGCCTGTCGGGGAACAAGGTGACCTCGCGCGTGATCCGCGCCCGGCTGCTGGGTGAATGCGAAGGCAATGTGGCTATCCGCGTGCGCGAAGTGGACGGCGCGGACGCCTTTGAAGTCGCGGGCCGCGGCGAATTGCAGCTCGGTGTGCTGATCGAGACCATGCGCCGGGAAGGCTTTGAACTGTCGATCTCGCGGCCGCGGGTGCTGACCCGGACCGATGACGCCAGCGGCGCGGTTCTGGAACCGTTCGAGGAGGTGGTGATCGATGTCGATGAGGAGCATTCGGGCAGCGTTGTCCAATCGCTCTCCCGGCGCAAGGGCCGGATGCTCGACATGCGTCCTTCCGGCGGCGCCAAGGTGCGGCTGGAATTCGTCGTGCCCTCGCGCGGCCTGATCGGCTATCACGGCGAGTTTTTGACCGAAACACGCGGCACCGGCGTGATGAACCGCGTTTTTCGCCACTACGGCCCCCATGCGGGAGCGGTTCCCTCGCGCCGGAACGGCGTGCTGATTTCCAACGCCGCCGGACGCAGCGTCGCCTATGGGCTCGCCAGTCTGGAAGAGCGCGGGCATCTGTTCATCGGTTCGCGCACCGCGGTCTATCAGGGCATGATCATCGGCGAACATGCGAAGAGCAACGACCTTGAGGTCAATCCGATGAAGTCCAAGCAGTTGACCAATATCCGCGCCTCCGGCGCCGATGAGGCGATCCGCCTGACCCCGGCGCGCCGGTTCAGCCTCGAACAGGCCATCGCCTATATCGAGGACGACGAACTCGTTGAAGTCACACCCGACAGTATCCGCCTGAGAAAGCGGCTGCTCGATCCTCACGAGCGCAGGAAGGCGGTGCGCGCGAAGCAAAGCACCTGAGCCGCGCGGCATGCGCGAAGAGCAATCAGGGTTTGGCTGTTTCCGGCGCCAGGGCGCGCCGGTAAAGATGCCAGCTCGCGTGACCGAAAACCGGTAGCAGCACCAGCAGGGCAACGAACAGCGACAGGATGGATATCGCCATCGCGCCCAGTATCATCAGGCACCAGACCAGCATCGTGCGCGGATTGGCGCGTACCACATTGACGCTGGTGATCATGGCGGTCACGAAATCGACATGGCGGTCGAACAGCAGGGGAAACGACACCACGGTGACCGAAAAGACCACCATTCCGAGCAGCAGGCCGATCAGATTGCCGATGGCGAAAAACATGAACCCGCCCGGCGTGGTGAGAATGGCGTTGACAAGTTCGAGGAAGCCCAGCGGTCTCAGGCCGAAGAAAATGACATAGAGAACCGCCGCGATGTTGAGCCAGATGATATAGGAAAACGTCGTCACGATGACCATGTAGACGAGATCCTTGCCGCCGGCGCGGCGCAGGGAGCCGAGCACGCCGGCCCATGACAGCGCGACACCGGTTTCGCGCCGCCGGCTGACTTCATAGCAGCCCGCCGCGACGAACGGGGCGATCATGGCAAAGCCGGTGGCCAGCGGATAGATGTAGAAATGAATGTCCAGGTAGTTCAGAAGGAACAGCAGAAACCAGCCGCCGAGCGCATAGAACCCGCCGAAAAACAGGCCGTAGAGCGGCGCCGCCTGAAAATCGCGCACGCCCGCCCCGACCGCTTCCAGCAGATCGCTGAGCGAAATGTCGCGTATTTCCAGCGTCGCCGGCGCCGCTGCCGGATGTGCCGCGGTTTTCCCCGTCATCTCCAACTCTCCCTCGTGGCTCATTGCAGCAATTTGACGCAAAAATGGCAAGGGCGAGATGGTCGCAGCCCGCATCGCGGCGGGCTCGGCGGAATAATTGCCCCAGAATCGCCCAAAGCCCGGCAAACATCCGCCTGATCCGCGAATCATTCTGCGGGCCTGCGTATGTGGCATATCAGCGTTCCGGCCGTATTGCCGATCTGCCCTGGCGCAATAATACAACCAGGCCCCGAACGGGGGACCTGGTGGCGGGATACAGGATGGCAGCGGAGATTTGCGATGACATGGACAGGTGCGGGCGGCCAACCGCGGGCCGCCGCGACAGGCAGCGAAAGCGCGAGCGTGCTGGACGACTTGTGCGATGAGCGTGGCGGGCTGGCGGGCCGCCTCGTGGACCGCTTCGGGGTTGCCCATGACTGGGCCAGCGACATGGCCGACGACGTGCTAAAGATCATCTCGCAGCGGCTCGTCAACTAGGAGCCGGACCCCGGGCCTAGAACGGCAGCAGAATGTCCAGCACCTGCTGGCCGTAGCGTGGCTGCTGCACATCGGTGATCTGGCCCCTGCCGCCGTAGGAAATTCTTGATTCCGCGATTTTCGAGCTGTCGATCGTGTTCTGGGCCGTGATATCTTCCGGCCGCACGACGCCGGCCACGATCAGCACCCGCTTTTCGAAATTGACCCGGATTTCCTGACGCCCCTCGATCACCAGATTGCCGTTGGGCAGAACCTGCGTGACGATGGCCGCCACCACGGTCTCAATATCTTCCTCGCGGTCGATCTGGCCGCTGCCCTCGCTGGTGGAGGTGCTGGTGAGATCGGCGATCCTGGAGGGGTCGACCCCTTCGGGCAGATATTTGTGCAACCGCTTGGCATAGCCCGCCAGCGCGTCATAGCCGGCGGCCTCTGAATTGTTGCGTGTGCGCGTCGTCTTGTTGTCGAGCGCCGCCTTGTCCTTGATCTTGACCTGGACGGTCACGATGTCGCCGACCCGCTTGGCGCGCTGATCCTTGAAAAATGCGCGCGCGCCGGATCGCCACAGGGAATTTGGCGCATGTACCGCGGCCACCGGCGTCGGCATGGGCATGCGCACCGGGCGGTATCCCGGCTGTTCGGTCGGGCTTTCGATGGCGCTCAGGGGCGGCGCTTCGCCGACCGAGGCCAGCCGGTCGATCGCGCTGCATCCTGGAAGCGCCACGACAACCCCCGAAATCACCAGGGCAAGCCGAAGAGTGCTGGTCGTTTTCATGCTGTTGGTTTCCCCGTGCTGGCGTTTGTTTCAGGAATGCGTTGGGTGTCTTCAGTTGCGAACCGCGGAGATTTTCGTTCTGCGGGCCGATGAAACCGTGACCGCCACCATGTTTTTCGCGGTGACCGTGCCTTGAATGCGGCGGTTCGAACGCAGGTTCAGCACCGAGATCACGTCGCCCATGGACCCGTCGCTCAGCGCGCGCCCCTGTCCGCTCACCGTCAGCCCCGGTCTGTCATAGCTGATGGTGATGAGGGAGTTGCGCTGAACGATCCTGGGACGCTCCACGTCGCTGGAGGTGAGCGGCATGAGCGCGCGCAGCGGGCGCCTCGCGCTCAGGCCGACGATATCCGCCCTGTCGATGATCGCGCGCCGGTTGACGCGCCGTTTTTCATAGGTGCGCATGACCACATCGCTGGCGGCAATGATGTCGCCGCGGTCGATCCGGCGCACCAGAACGGGAATCTCGACGACCTCGACGATGCGCCCCTGATAGCTGCGCCGGCGCGGTTTGGCGTTGCCGGCCCGCGCGCTGAGCGTGGCCGCGAAGCGGCCGCTGCGGGGATCGAAATTCAGATGCAGCACCTCGATCCTGGCCAGCGATCCGTTGGCCGCGACGAAAAACGGTTCCGGATCGCCCTCCAGAATGACGTTGAAGCCGTCGCCGCTGGAATAGGCGTCCGATATCCTGCGGATGCGCTCGACGATCGCATCGGTGATTTCGGACTGCGCGATGAGTTGTCCGGGCCGGGTGATGGTGATTTCGCGCACCTGATAGGGATTGGTCCAGCGCACACCCTGCCGGCGCGCGGCATAGACGAGGCGCCCGGCATTCACGACGCCGGTCTTGCCCGGCGCGGGTGCGCGATAGATGGCGATGCCGGCGGCATCGCCCGTATTCTCGAACAGATCGCCGATGCGCACGATATCCCCGCTGACCCGGATGTTTTCGCGCAAGGTGACTTGCTGCGCATGCGCGCCGATCGCCCCGGCAAGGATGGCCAGCGCAAGGGTGAGTGGGAAAAGTCCGCACTGTTTCTTCATCTCAATCATTCTTCAGCCCCGTTTCCTCGCCCGCTATCTCAGGTTGTTGGTCGCCTGCATCATTTCATCGGTCGCGGAAATCACCCGCGCATTCATTTCATAGGCGCGCTGGGCGGCGATCAGATCGGATATTTCCGCCACCGCATTGACGTTTGACTGCTCAAGGAAGCGCTGCAGAAGCGAACCCATGCCATCCGTGTTGGGATTGCCGGTGGTCGGGCTGCCGCTGGCCGGGGTCTCGAGATAGAGGTTGTCGCCGATCGCCTCCAGCCCGGCCTTGTTGACAAAGCGCGCCAGGTCGATCTGGCCGGCAACGGTTGGCGTCGTCTGGGTGTCGGTCAGCACCTCGACCTGACCCTGGGCGTTGATGGAGATCTGGCGGGCGTCGTTGGGGATGGTGACCGCGGGCTCGATCTGAAAGCCGTCCTGGGTGACCAGATTGCCTTGCGCGTTGAGTTCAAAGGTGCCGGCCCGGGTATAGGCCGTGCGGCCATCGGGCAGTTGCACCTGGAAATAGCCCTCGCCGCGGATCGCCAGGTCGAGATCCTTGTCGGTGCTGGTGAGGTCGCCCTGGGTCATGATGCGGTAGGTGGCGGCCGTCTTGACCCCCATGCCGATCTGGATGCCGGCCGGGACCACGGTGCCGGTGTCCGACGTTTCCGAGCCGACCCGGCGCAGGTCCTGGTACAAAAGGTCCTGAAATTCGGCGCGCTGGCGCTTGTAGCCGGTGGTGCGCATATTGGCGATATTGTTCGAAATGACTTCCACATTGCGCTGCTGCGCAAGCATGCCGGTGGCGGCTATACTCAGGGCTTTCATCGCTCTTGTCCTCGTCTCAGTCCGGTTCGTTCACCGGCGTGTTCGCCGGGCTCTCATTTGTTGCGGTCAGCCGGACGCCGGCAGGCGTCCGAGTTCCTCGATGGCGCGGCGTTTCAGCTCGGCCGTGTTGTTGAGCATCTTGGCCGTGCTCACATAGGAGCGCATGACCTCGATCATCCTGGCGATCTCGCGCACCGGCTCCACATTGGATCCCTCGATCACCCCTTGCGAGATGCGGTAATTTTCCGCCGGTTGGGCGGCGGCGTCCGTCCTGTACAGGCTGGCGCCTTCCTTCTTCAGGGCATTCTCGTTTTCGAACGTGACAACGCGAATTTTGCCCTTCTGCCCGGCATCGGTCGAAACCGTGCCGTCAGATGAAATCGTCAGCCCCGTTTCCTCCGCGCCAATGGTGATGACGCCGGCGTCACTCAGCACCGGCTGGCCCGCGCCATTCACGATCTGGCCCTGTTCGTCGATCTTCAGGCGGCCGTTGCGCGTATAGCGTTCACCGTTCTGGGTCTGCACGACCAGCCAGCCCTTGCCGTTGATGGCGATATCGAGCGGATTGCCGGTCGGCGTCATCGGACCTTCGCCGAAATCGCGCGCGGCGCGGGCATCGACCACATAGGACAGTTTTCCCGCCGATCCGGCGATGTCGCCTGCCCGGGCGGTGTCCATGAGAACTTCTTCGAAAATCAGGGATTCGCCCTTGTATCCGGTGGTGCGCGCGTTCGCCAGATTATTGGCGACCACTTCCATCTGACGGCCGAGCGCCATCTGTCTGGACAAACCGATAAGGAGCGAATTTTCCATCTGCTTCTGCGTCCTCAATCGCGCCGGTGTTGACATCCATATCAGGCGGCCGGTCATCTGAACGCATCGCCAAATGGCTGCGGCGCACCTGTCGTCCTTGGCACGGGGTCACGATGCACAAGCCGTGCCAAGTAAATAGCGAAATGAATACAATGGCTTAATATGACACCGGGTGAACCGACCGGGCCTTGTGGCAGGCCTTGCCCGGCAAATGATGCCGGGCGCGGCGGCAAGGTTTCGTTAACCATTCCTACTTTAGATTCCCTGGCGGTGCGTGTAGGCGCGCGCCAAGGCCGGAATGCACCTCATCTTGCGCCGGTTTTGGTTGCGCAAACCTTCTGACAGGACAGGGCGGGCCATGAGCGAAGCGGACGAAAAACCGGTCGAAGACGAAGACGGCATGGAGCCCGAAGAGGGCGAGGAGCCGGGGGGGGGGAACAAGCGCAGGCTGAACCTCAGGTTCCTGATCATGTTCGTGGCCGCCCCTTTATTGCTGGTGATGGGCATCGGCGGCGGTACGGCCTGGTACATGGGCTGGCTGGGCGGTGCGCAGGAACAGCAGGCCGCCGAGGCGCCGGCGCCGGCGAAGCCCGCGTTTTTCTACAATCTTCCCGAAATGCTCGTGAATCTGAGCCGCCGCGACAAACGCGCGCAATATCTCAAATTGCAGGTCGCTCTGGAGCTTTCCAATGAGGATATTGTCGAGATTCTCGAACCGGTGCTGCCGCGCATAATGGATACCTTCCAGGTCTATCTCCGCGAATTGCGCAGCGCCGATCTCGACGGGTCGGCGGGCGTCTACCGGCTCAAGGAAGAACTGCTCAGGCGGGTCAATCTGTCCATTGCGCCGCGCCGGATTGAGCGGGTTCTGTTCAAGGAAATCATTATCCAGTGACACTGATGGCAAGCCACCGATGACCGACGACGAGAGCAAAACGGGCGATCCGGGCGAGGATCTGGATGCGGCGGCGCAGCAGCCGGACGGCGATGCGGGCGCGCCTGCGGACGAGGATGGCGAGGACGACGAGGATCTCGCCGTTGACTGGGGCGCCGCGCTTGAAGAATCGGGCGATGTGGAAGACGGCGACAGCCTGGCGGCCGAGTGGGGCGCTATGGCGCAGGGCGAGGACGCCGAAGCCGTTGACCGGCCCACCGTCGAACGCATCCTCAACCAGGAGGAGATTGACGGCCTGCTCGGCTTTTCGCTGGATGATGACAGCACCAGCGAGGGCGGCATCCGCGCCATCATCAACTCCACGCTGGTTTCCTATGAACGCCTGCCCATGCTGGAGATTGTCTTTGACCGGCTGGTTCGCCTGATGACCGCGAGCCTGCGGGCCTTCACTTCCGACAATGTGGAAGTCAGCCTCGACAATCTCACCTCGGTGCGGTTCGGCGATTATCTGAATTCCATTCCCCTGCCAGCGATCCTCGCCGCTTTCAAGGCCGAGGAATGGGATAATTTCGGCCTGTTTACGGTCGATTCAAACCTGATCTATTCGATTGTCGATGTGTTGCTGGGCGGCCGCCGCGGCACATCGGTCATGCGCGTCGAGGGACGCCCCTACACGACCATCGAGACCGGACTGGTGGAGCGGATGATCGAAGTGGTTCTGGCGGACGCCCAGGCCGCGTTCGAACCGCTTTCTCCTGTCACCTTCACCCTTGACCGGCTTGAAACCAATCCGCGTTTCGCGGCGATCGCGCGTCCGGCCAACGCGGCCATTCTGGTCAAGCTGCGCATCGACATGGAAGATCGCGGCGGGCGCATCGAGATGCTGATTCCCTATGCCACGCTCGAGCCCATTCGCGAACTTCTGCTGCAGATGTTCATGGGCGAGAAATTCGGCCGCGACGCCATTTGGGAGAGCCATCTGGCGACCGAATTGTGGTCGACCCGCCTCGAAATCGACGCGGTGCTGGACGAAAAGCAAATGCCGCTATGCGAGGCCATGAACCTGCAGGTCGGCCAGACCCTCATGCTTGGCCGCTCAACCGGCGACCCCATCGAATTGCGCTGCAACGGCGTCGCGCTGCTGCGCGGCACGATGGGCCGGGTCGGCGAGAATGTGTCGGTGAGCGTGGTGCAGAAAGTTCGAACGCCCGCCGGAAAATATGCCGACGTCTTTCCGCCGGAAGATACCATAGAGGAGCACGTATCGCCATGACCGGTCTTCCAGTCGGACTTCTGCTCGAAGGATTTGTCGCCTTTCTGCTGCTGGTGACGATCGCCTATTGCTATGTGCTGAATGCCAAGCTCACCCGGCTTCGGGCGCATCAGAACGACCTGCGCGATATCGTCGCCCAGCTTGACCGCGCTACCCACAGGGCGGAAACCGCGATCGGCGGTCTCAAGGCGGCGACGATGCTGGCCGGCGGCGAGGGCGAAGCGGACGGGGGCCAAGCCGCGCCGCCAGTGCCGGCTGCCCGCGAACCCGCCCGCACAGGCCGCCAACGGCGCACCTCGCACATGCCCGCGCAGGCAACCGCGGACGCCCGCGACCAGCATCTTTTCGCGCCGCCGGGCGCGCCGCGCGCACCGGATTTGCCGCGGGTGTCGAACCCGGCGCTTGAGCGGTTCCGCTCCACCACGACCCGGGAAAGCATCCAGCGGCGTCTGGACGGATTGAGGAAAGCAAGCTGATGAACACACCGCACACGACGCGCCCGGCAGGACGCCACAACAAGGCCATGCGGCTGCTGCCGGTTGTCATGGTCGCGGGCGTCGGTCTGTCGGCCCTGAAAGCGACCGACGTGATCTGGAGTTCGGTGGAGATCGGCGGCGCGATTTCACCGGCCTCCGCACAGAGCGCGAAACCGGACGCTGCCGCGGCGGCGGCGAAAGGCGATGACGCGGCGGCGGAAAAGGGCAACCCCTGCGCGGCGGCCAAGGGCGAAGCGGCCAAGGCAAAGAATGCCGGCAATCCGTGCGCGGCCGCCAAGGGCCGGCCCGGCGCCAGGCCGAAGGACGTGATGGACGACGAGAAGCGGTTCTTGTCGAAATCCGAACGCGCAATACTGGAGAGTCTGGCCGAACGGCGCCGCGCCCTCGATGCCCGTGAGCGCGACCTGCAACTGCAGCAGAATCTGCTCAAGGCGGCGGAGCAGCGCATCGCCGGTAAGATTGCCGAACTCAAGGCGCTGGAGCAGAAGATCGAAAAGAGTTTCCTCAGGGAGGAAACCCGCAAGATCAAGCAGCTCAAGGGGCTGGTCACGCTGTACGAGAACATGAAGCCGCGAGAGGCGGCCCGCATTTTCGACCGTCTTGAGATGGATGTTCTGGTGGGGCTGGCCGAGCAGATCAAGCCGCGCAAAATGGCCGTCATCATGGCCAGCATGACACCCGACGCCGCGGAGCGGTTGACCCTTGAACTGGCGGCCAGGGCATCGCGGGGCGGTGCCGCCAGGCCGGGCAAACTTCCCTCCCTGCCCGAAAAGGGATGAAGCCGGACTGCGCCCTCAGGCCGCGTTATTGTTTAACAACGCGTTAACCGGCGCGCCCTATCCTGCAGACTGGACGAGGTTTTGCGCCGTGCCCCCTGAGCGCGGCATGGAGAAGCCAACCTGAACCGGGCAGGAGCGGACTGGTGACCAGCAAGCGACAGGGCCACACGGGCGCGGCTGCCGGCCGGCTGCGGGCACGGCGTCGGGTCCGGGTGTTATTCTTCGCCGTGATGCTGGCGCTGTTTTCTCCCGCCCTCGCGCCGCGCGCCCAGGAGGCCGTCAAGGTCGGCTTCGCGGCGTCCATGGAGCAGGGCTTCGCCCGGCTGGTCCTGACCTTTCCCGAAAAACCCGACTACAAGCTGACGGTCAAATCCGGCGTCATGATTGTCCGGTTCACAACCGCGATCAGGACACGGCTGGACGATGTGGCGGTGAAAATTCCCGAATTCGTCGTCGTCGGCCGCCTCGATCCCGATGGCCTGGCGATGCGGTTTGCCCTGGCCCAGAAGATCAAGGTGAACGCGATCGAGGCAGGTGAGAAGCTGTTCATCGATCTGCTTCCCGAATCCTGGAGCGGCGTGCCGCCGGGGCTGCCGAAGGATGTCATCGCGGAGCTTGCGCGCCGCGCCGCGATCGCGCGCCAGGTGGCGAAAAGGGAGGCCGAACGCAAGGCGGCGCTGGCCAAGAAATACAAACTCAAGATCCGGACCGGCCAGCAACCCACGTTCAGCCGCGTGGTTTTCGACTGGAATGAGCCGGTCAAGACAAAACTGGAGCGCGACGGCGATCGCGTCATCGTCAAGTTTTCCGAAAAAGTCGTTCCCGATCTCACTCGCCTGTCGGTCGATCCGCCCCGATTCATGAGCGCCGTCAAGCACACGCTGAGCGGCGAGGAGACGCACATTTCCTTCAAGGTCGATCCGCGAAGCGACGTGCGGGGGTTCCGCGAGGGGCGGACCTATGTGGTGGATATTTTCGCCCCGCCCGAAGGAGCGCAGGCGGGCGGGGCGCAAGAGAGCGCCGGCGCGAAAAAAGAGGATACCCCGCCGGCCGGACGCAGCGAAGTCGTGCGGTTGAGCGGCAAGGCCCGGGAAAAGAC
>JALURZ010000097.1 GCA_027058735.1 Hyphomicrobiales bacterium
AAGCCAGCTCCACCGCCAGGTGGTCCGCAAGCGCGCGGAAGTACGCGATATTGCCATCGACCCGGTGGTGCGGCTTCACTATGTCCAGGTGGCGGAACCCGGCATGGGCGTGGCCGATGGCGACTACCAGCGCCTGGCCGGTGCCCTGAAGGAGCAGTGGGACCTGACAATCGCCGATATCGAGGCCGACGCGCTTGAAAGCCTGCAATCGGTGTTGCGGGCAGGTGAGTGGAAGGTCACCGTCGCGGTCAGCCATGGGCGCAAGATCATACGGGTGTGGCCCGGATTTTCGGACCGGCTGTTCGGCCTTGCGGTCGATGTCGGCTCGACGACCCTCGCGGCGCATCTGTGCGATCTGGCTACCGGCGAGGTGGTGGCGGCCTGTGGCGCCATGAACCCGCAGATCCGCTTCGGCGAAGACCTCATGAGCCGGGTTTCCTATGCCATGATGAACCAGGGGGGAGCAGGCGAACTCACCGCCAGCATTCGCGCCGGCGTCGATGCGCTGTTCGGCGAGGCGCTGGCCGAGGCGGGTATCGGGCGCGACAGGCTGGCCGCCGTCACCTTGGTCGGCAATCCGGTGATGCACCATCTTCTGCTCGGGTTCGATCCCGTGCAACTGGGCCATGCGCCGTTCGCGCTGGCCACCAGCGAGGCGCTGGAGCGCAGCGCCGCGGCGCTCGCCCTGGCAAGCCTCGATGCGGGCACGCCGTGCTACTTCCTGCCCTGCATCGCCGGCCATGTGGGGGCCGACACGGCCGCCATGGTGTTGTCCGAATCGCCGCATCTTCGCGATGAGATCACCCTGCTGGTCGATGTCGGCACCAATGCGGAAATCGTGCTCGGCAACAAGGAACGCCTGTTGGCGGCCTCTTCGCCCACGGGGCCGGCCTTCGAGGGCGCGCAGATTTCCAGCGGCCAGCGCGCGGCCCCCGGCGCCATCGAGCGCGTGCGCATCGAGCGCGACACCCTGGAGCCGAGATTCAAGATCATCGGCTGCGATCTGTGGTCGGATGAGGCGGGATTTGCGGACGCAACCGCCGCGACCGGCGTCACGGGCATCTGCGGGTCGGGCATCATCGAAGCGCTGGGCGAACTCTATTTGTCCGGACTGCTCACAATGGACGGCGTTATCGACGGGTCGAAGGCGGAGCGCACAGCGCGCCTGATCGCCGACGGGCGCACGTTTTCCTACCTGCTGCACGAAGGCACGCCGGAGATCCGCGTCACCCAGAACGACGTGCGCGCCGTTCAGCTCGCCAAGGCGGCGCTGTATGCCGGGGCGCGGCTGCTGATGGATGAAATGGGCATCGACGAGGTTGACCGGATCGTGCTGGCGGGCGCGTTTGGCAGCCACATCGACACCAAATACGCGATGGTCCTCGGGCTCATTCCAGATTGCGCGCTTGATCGTGTCTCTTCGGCCGGCAACGCGGCGGGCACCGGCGCGCGCATCGCCCTGCTCAACGGGGCCGCGCGCCGCGAAATCGAGGACGTGGTCAAGGGAATCGAAAAGATCGAGACCGCCGTGGAACCGCGTTTTCAGCAACACTTTGTGGACGCCATGGCGCTGCCCCACAAAACCGCGCCCTATGCGCATCTGCGCGCGGCGGTCGATTTACCGGAAATCTCCGCGCCGCCCCCCCGCCAGGGCCGCCGCGTGCGGGCACGGCGGCCCGGGGCATGACCGGACCACCGGTTGTGCGGTTGTCATTGTCCCTTGCGCAAACAAACAGCATCGCCGCCGCTGATGGCCTCCTTGCATTCGGCCCGGCGCGGGAGGTTTTCGGTGGCTGAATGAACGTTCATTCAGATTTTGCCCTTGCCCCGAACGGTCTGGCCGATGGCTGGTCGTGGCGCCCGTCAGCGGGCCTTGAACAAAGCTGGCACATTCGCAGTTGCGGGAAAACTTGCGCAGTTGCGGGAAAACTTGCGCAGTTGCGGGAAAACTTGGTCGGAGTGGCAGGATTTGAACCTGCGACCCCCTCGTCCCGAACGAGGTGCGCTACCAGGCTGCGCCACACTCCGGCTCAATGGCGGAGGCTGTTATAACGCCGCGCACGGGGCAGAGCAAGCGGGCGGGCGATTGCACAGGGGCGGGCGAGCCGTTATGGTCGCGCCCGGGTTGCGGCGACGTGCTCGATCGAGTCGCGCGCCCGCCCATGGATGGGGCGTAGCCAAGTGGTAAGGCAACGGGTTTTGATCCCGTGATTCGCAGGTTCGATCCCTGCCGCCCCAGCCAGTTTCCAAGAAAACTTCCGGCCCCTCGCGCATGGCGCTGTTCAGGGGCCGTCATAGAGCCACGCCAGCGGGCTTTCGCCCGGCGTGTCCGCCATCGAGCCGAGCCACTGGTTGCGCAACTCACGGGCAACCCCCGAGGCGTGATAGATATCGCCGAACAGCCGCGCGGTCAGTTGCACGCGCCCGGTGCGCAAGTAGCGCGCCTGCTGATAGGCCTGAAACGCTGCCGGGTAATCCTCATCCATCTGCGCCACCTTATCCGCCAGGCAAACCGCGTCCTCAAGCGCCATGCAGGCGCCCTGGGCCAGGTATTGCAGCATCGGATGGGCCGCATCCCCCAGCAGCGTCACATGCCCCTCGCTCCACTCGCAGACCGGCTCGCGGTCGCACAGAACCCACATGCGCCATTCGTCGATCTTGTCGATCATGGCGCGGGGCAGGCGGTGCACGTTTTCAAACTTGCGGTGCAGTTCATCGCGCGCGCCCACCGCATTCCAGCCTTCGGTGTAGTATTCCGAATGAAAGACAGCAACGAGATTGAACAATTCCCAGTTGCGCAACGGATAGTGCACGAGATGGGTGCGCGGCCCGGCCCACAGCGTCGCGGCGTTGAGGCGCAGTTCTTCGGGCACCTCTTCCAGCGGCAGCACCGCGCGATAGGCGATATGGCCGGACAGGCGCGGCTTGCCGTCGTTGAGCAACTGGCTGCGGACGGTGGACCACAGGCCGTCGGCGCCGATCAGCGCACGGCCCTTTTGCGCGCTTCCGTCCGCAAGCCGGACGACCACGCCATTTTCCGTATTGCCGTAGCCGGTGACCTTGAGCGATGTCCTGAGTGAAACCAGATCATGCGTCTGGCACGCCTTGAGAACGGTGTTGTGCAGATCCGCGCGGTGAATGACCGCATAGGGCTTGCCGAAGCGTTCGCGGAATTTCTCGTCCACGGGAATCTCCGCGATCAGGCGGCCGTCCACACTGTCCATCATGGTCAGCCTGTCGATAAAAACGGCATGTTCGCTGACCGCATCCTCGATGCCGAGGGCGTCGAACATGTGAAACACATTGGGGCCAAGCTGGATGCCCGCGCCGATCTCGGCAAATTCGTCCGACTGTTCCAGCACCAGCGAGGCGATGCCTTTGCGTGCCAGCGCCAGCGCCGCGCCAAGTCCGCCAATGCCGCCGCCGGCGATGATGACCGGAATGTTCTTGTCCTTGGTCATGCGCACCATCCGATAAGTGTCGTCGCGTCGGTTTTTCAGGCCGACAGGCGTTTTTCAGCCAGCACCAGCGGCGCCCGGCTGAATTCGTTATTGACATCCGCCATGCGCGTCAGGAGCTTCATGAACTGCACCCGCTCTTCGCGGTTCAGCGGTGCGAGAATTCTTTCCTGCGCGCGTTCCACATAGTCGTGCATGTCCCTGATCAGCACTTCGCCAAGCAGGGTCAGGCTGATGCGCTTGAGGCGCCGGTCGCTGGGGCAGGGTTGCCGGCGCACCAGGGCGCGCGCCTCCAGCCGGTCGATCACATAGCCGGTGCTGCTGCGGTCAAGCGCGACGAGGCCGGCAAGCTTGATCTGCTCGATGCCCGGCGAGGCTTCCAAGGCCGCCAGAACCGCGTATTGGATCGGCGTGATGTCGAACGGCCCGCACTCGTCGAGAAACAGCGAAACGCAGATCTGGTGGCAGCGCCGCACCAGATGGCCCGGCCGGGCATACAGCACATCAAGATTTTTCATGCCGGCATTCCTCATGCGATTGTCAGCTCGATGGTGCCGACGCCTTCGACATATCCCTTGATCACATCGCCGGACACGACAGGACCGACCCCGGCCGGCGTGCCGGTATAGATGAGATCTCCGGGGCGAAGCGTATAGAACATCGACAGGTCTGAAATCAGTTCCGCCACCGACCAGATCAGATCGCTGATGTTCGATTTCTGTTTTTCCACGCCATTGACGCTGAGCCCGATGGCCGCGTCGCTCGGGTGGCCGCATTGCGCCAGCGGCCTGATCGGCGAAATCACCGCGGACAGATCGAAATCCTTGCCCAGATCCCAGGGGCGGCTTTTTTCGCGCGCCGCCAGTTGCAGATCGCGCCGGGTCATGTCCAGCCCGCAGGCGTAGCCGAACACCGCATCAAGTGCTGCATCGAGGGAAACATCGCTGGCCTCCTTGCCGATGGCGACAACCATTTCCATTTCATAGTGAAAATTTTCCGTGCCCGGCGGATAGGGAATGGTGACGCCGCCCGGGATCACCGCCTGGGGGCTCTTGGTGAAATAAAACGGGGCCTGACGGTCCGGTTCAGAGCCCATTTCGATGGCGTGCGCCGCATAGTTGCGTCCCACACAGAAAACCCGGTTGACCGGAAATCGCCGCTCGCTCCCTTCAACCTCCACCG
>JALURZ010000098.1 GCA_027058735.1 Hyphomicrobiales bacterium
TCGATTCCCTCAACCAGGCCGTCCGGCACCCTCACGCCCGTCCTGAAAGCCCGGGCGAAAAGCCCCCTGTCGACGGCCCGGGTCACATCCGCGGCATTCGCCGCGATCCACACCCCGCGCCCGGGCAGCTTTCGCGCAATGTCGGCCACGACCAGCCGGTCCGGCCCGCACACGAAGCGAATCATCCTGTCCGCCGGCAGTACCGCCCGGCTGACAATACACTGCCGGTCGGGATTTCGGCGTCGGGTTCTGCCCGCGCTCAATCCGCCCCATCCCTCACGCGCCGGTGCCGGCATCCTTCACCTCGCTCAAAATCCGGGTGACGGCGAGAGGGTCGCCGGCACCGGCTTCTTCCCCATCGCGCGCGCCGGGCTCCTCATCGCCTGCCGGCTCCGCGGCAAGGTCTTCCTCGCTCACCCAGCCCGCCTTGAGACGGGCGGCCATGATCAGCGCCTCGGCATCGTCCCGGCTCATCTCGTGACCGGACAAGACGCCTTCGTGGCGGATCACCTCATCGTCCTTGCGCTCGATCCAGCCAACGAGATCATCGGTGGCGCAGCCGGCGACATCCTCAACGGTCTTGATGCCGTCCTCGCCGAGCGCAACCAGCATGGCGCCGGTGAGGCCGGGCAGCTCGCCGACCTCGTCAGCGACGCCCAGATCCTTGCGCCTGGTATCGTGCTCGGCGTTGACGCGGTCAATATAGTCGCGTGCCCGGGCCTGTATTTCGCGCGCCATTTCCTCGTCGAAGCCGTCGATCTCGGCGATTTCCTCGACCGGCACATAGGCCACCTCCTCAACGGTGCTGAAACCTTCCGAGGCGAGCAGCTGGGCGACCAGTTCATCGGCATCGAGCACTTCGGCGAATTTCTCGCTGCGCTGCTGAAACTCCGCCTGGCGGCGTTCGGATTCTTCCGCCTCGGTCAGAATGTCGATATCCCAGCCCGACAACTGGGACGCCAGGCGGACATTTTGTCCGCGCCGGCCGATCGCCAGGCTCAACTGGTCATCGGGCACGACCACCTCGATGCGTTCGGCCTCCTCATCCAGAACGACCTTCACGACCTCGGCCGGCGCCAGGGCATTGACAATGAACGTGGCGGCGTCGGGAGACCACTGGATGATGTCGATCTTTTCGCCCTGCAATTCATTGACGACAGCCTGAACCCGGCTGCCGCGCATGCCGACACAGGCGCCAACCGGATCGATGGCGCTGTCGTTTGATATCACCGCGATTTTCGCCCGGCTTCCCGGATCGCGCGCCACGGAGCGGATCTCGATGATGCCATCGTAGATTTCCGGCACTTCCTGCTCGAACAGTTTGGACATGAACTGGGGATGGGTCCGCGACAGGAAAATCTGCGGGCCGCGCTGTTCCTGGCGGACATCGTAGATATAGGCGCGCACCCGGTCGCCGTTGCGGAAGTTTTCGCGCGGCAGCGTTTCATCGCGCCGCACCACGGCGTCGGCGCGCCCGAGATCGACGATGACATTGCCATATTCGACCCGCTTGACGATGCCATGAACGATTTCGCCGGCCCTGTTCTTGTACTCCTCGTACTGGCGCGCGCGTTCGGCGTCACGCACCTTCTGGGTGATGACCTGCTTGGCGTTCTGCGCCGCGATCCGGCCGAAATCGACCGGCGGCAGGGGCTCGGCGATAAAATCGCCGATCTGGGCCGCGTCGTTCTTGGCCAGCGCGTCCTTGAGCCCGATCTCGGTGGCCTCGTTCTCGACCTTTTCGACAACCTGAAGCAGCCGCGACAGTTTGATCTCGCCGGTCTGTTCATTGATATCGGCGCGAATATCGTTCTCTGCTCCATAGCGCGAACGCGCCGCGCGCTGAATGGCGTCGGCCATGGCGGACAACACGATTTCCCGGTCGATGGACTTTTCGCGCGCGACCGAATCGGCGATCTGCAAAAGTTCCAGTTTGTTCGCGCTAACAGCCGAGTCAGACATGTTTTTTCTCCAGCCTTCCAGATTTACATTTCAGTTTCTCGGTTTCCGGTGCGCGCGCGCATCACGCGCCGCGTGTGCGGGCATCGCGCAGCAATTGGTCGGTCAGCACCAGTCTGGCGTCCGCGATCAGGGTCACCGGCAATTCGACCGTTTGTTCATCGCCGCTCATGCGCAGCCGGATGCTCGTGTCATCGACCGATTCCAGAATGCCCCGGAACCGGCGTCGCCCATCGCGAAGCTCCGCCAGTTCGACCTTGATTTCGCATTGCGCGGCGCGCAGGAAATCGTCCATCCGCACCAGCGGGCGGTCGATGCCGGGCGAGGAAATCTCAAGATTGTAGCGCTGTGAAACCGACTGCTCCACGTCCAGCACCGGAGAAAGCGCCCGCCCCGCATCGCAGCAATCGTCAATCGTCATCGTGCCATCGGGTTTTTCCGCCATGATCTGCACCGTGCCGCCATCGCGCCCGGAGATCTTGACCCGGACAAGCCGGAAGCCGAGGTCCCCGAGCACACGCGCTGCAACCGCGGCAATGCGGCTTTCGTGCCGTGTTTCACTGACCGCAATGCGGTCATCGGCCGGCTTCGCCATGGCTCGATCCGTCCCGTCATTCCGAAATCACGCCGGGCCGCCTGAAATTCCCGCCCCCGGCCGCCCTGATCAGGAGCCATGCGGCAGCCGCGGAAAAAACCAGCGCCAGATAATGAAAAAGAGCGGACCCGCCAAGGCCCACTCTCAAAACACTTTCCAACACTGAAAGGCTGAGAACCCGGTAACTGCCGCGCATCATACAGATTTGCCGGCCCCCCGCAAGCCTTTTCGATGCTCCGGCCCGCGCGCGCCAATGCGTGTGAATGAAAGAAATACAGGCTTGAGCCCGAGCCGCCGGGCGCGCTGCTCATAGCGTGTTTCGGGCCAGTCGCGGGGGCGTTCGCGCCAGTCGCCCGGCGCATTGGCCCGCCAGTGAAAATCACCATGGTGAACGAGATGCCGCAATATCCAGAAAACGTAACCGGCATCATCGCTGGCAATGCGCAACTCGCCCCCGGCGCACAGCGCGCGCGCCATCAGGTTCACGGTTTCTCCGTTTATCAGGCGCCGCTTGTGGTGGCGTTTTTTCGGCCAGGGATCGGGAAACAGCAGAAATATGCGCGCCACGGACCCCTCGGGCAGGGCGGTCAGAATATCGAGCGCATCATCATCGTGCAGCGCCACATTCTCCAGCCCGTATTCTTCGACCGCGCATAGCAGCTTGGCCACGCCATTGATGAACGGCTCACACCCGATGATCCCGGTGGAGCGGTTGTTCCGGGCCTGCCAGACGAGGTGCTCGCCGCCGCCAAATCCGATTTCCAGCCACACCGCCTCGACGGGTGCGCCAAACAGCGAGGCCGGCTCCCTGATGCGTTCATTTGCGGGATCGACGCGCAACGCGGGCAGGAGTTGCTCATACAGCCGCCGCTGCCGGGGGCTCAGGGAACGGCCCTGGCGACGGCCGAAAAGACGGCGCCTTGCGGTGCGTTCGCCCATTGGTGACCGCTTTCTGGTTACAGACAAGACCGGCGCGCGGCCATTCAGGTCATGGCGGATTTGAGCGCGTCCACCAGATCGAGACGCTCCCAGGAAAATCCGCCTTCGGCATCCGGTTCGCGGCCGAAATGGCCATAGGCGGCCGAGCGTTCGTAGATCGGCCGGCTCAACTGAAGGTGCTCGCGAATGCCGCGCGGGCTGAGGTCCATCACTTCCGCGATGACACCCTCGATTCGGTCGGCGGCGATGTCGCTTGTGTCATGCAGATCGACATAGACCGACAGCGGCTTTGAAACGCCGATCGCGTAAGACAGTTGTATGGTGCATTTGTCTGCCATGCCCGCGGCGACGATGTTTTTCGCCACATATCGCGCCGCATAGGCAGCCGAACGATCGACCTTGGTCGGATCCTTGCCCGAAAACGCCCCGCCGCCATGGGGTGCTGCCCCGCCATAGGTATCGACGATGATCTTGCGTCCGGTCAGGCCGGCGTCGCCATCCGGTCCGCCGATGACGAATTTTCCGGTCGGATTGACGTAGAATTCATCCTCCGGACACATCCACCCCGCAGGCAGGGCCGCCTCCACGAAGGGACGCACGATCTCGCGCACCTGTCGCTGGTCGAGATCTTCGCCATGCTGGGTCGAGACGACCACGGACGTGGCGCAAACGGGCTTGCCGTTCTCATAAGCCAGCGTCACCTGGCTCTTTGAGTCGGGACCAAGCCCCGGCGCGCGCCCGGCATGGCGCGCGCGCGCCATCTCATTGAGAATCTTGTGCGAAAAATGAATTGGCGCGGGCATCAGGGCGTCGGTTTCCCGGCACGCATATCCGAACATGATGCCCTGGTCGCCCGCCCCCTCGTCCTTGTTGCCGGAAGCATCCACCCCCTGGGCGATATCGCTGGACTGATTGTGGACATGGACGCAGACCTCGGCGTTTTTCCAGTGAAAGCCGTCCTGTTCATAGCCGATCTCGCGCACCACCCGGCGCGCGGCGTCCTCGAGGGTCTGATGGCTGATGCTGTCGGGTCCGCGCACCTCGCCGGCCAGCACGATGCGGTTTGTCGTGGTCAATGTCTCGACCGCCACCCGGGATACCGGATCGGCGGCGAGATAGGTATCGACGATCGCATCGGAAATCCTGTCGCACACCTTGTCGGGGTGGCCTTCGGAAACCGATTCACTGGTAAAAAGGAAATTCTGCCTTTGCAACGGATCGCCCCTCGTCATGCGCCCGATCACGTTGCCCGGGCCGCTCAACATCCCGGGTGGGCATGTCTTGAACCGGCGGCTGTTTTTGCAGGCTTTCCCGCGCCGGTCAAGAATTTATGGGCGTATTGTCGCTGTGTCGTGCCGCCTCGTCCTCAGCGCCGGCGATCGCCTTGACCAGGTCGACCACCCGGCGGCGTACCGCGGCCGAGCGTATGTTGGCAAACGACTTGTTGAGTTGCAGGCCTTCGGAACTGTTGAGGAAATCCATCATCAACGGCTGTTCCGGCGGTTCGGAAAAGCCCGGCGCCGTCTGCGCCCGGTCCGCCGGCACGTCGTCGAAGAAAAACTGCACCGGCACCCCCAGGACCTGGGCAATCTGGTACAGCCGGCTGGCGCTGATCCGGTTGGAGCCCTTTTCGTATTTCTGAACCTGCTGGAAGGTCAGCTTGAGGCTGTCGCCGAGCTTTTCCTGACTGAGCCCCACAAGCATGCGGCGCATCCGCACGCGGTTCCCGACATGAACGTCAATGGGATTTGGGGTTTTCTGTACCATAATACAGCCTTCTCAGGACTGACTATCGCAGTCTCTTCGGGTCCCCCGGCCCTGGCGCGTTTCGCTGCGCCGAAACACACATTCATAATGTGCGGGTGCGGGGGGGTCAAGGACAACGCACCGGGGTTTTGCACACAGGTCCCGGTGGCCTCCGCGAAGACCGCCATGACATCAGACCCTTACGCGATTCCGTACAAGGTGCGTCCTATGGCGAGGCCACTTTTCCGCCGCCCCTCGACAGGCGGATTTTCACGATCATCGCAAGACCGGCGGCCAGCGCCAGCAGGATTGCGAAAATCCGGTCGCGGTAGCGCACATAGACCGTCGGCGGCAACGCTTCGGGCAGCGGGCCATCGATGACGCCCGCCGAACCCAGCGGCAGCGAGCGCAGCAGCCGCCCGTAGGGGTCGATGATTGCCGATATGCCGGTATTGGCGGCGCGCACCACCGGCAATCCTTCCTCGATTGCGCGCATGCGGGCCTGTTGAAGATGCTGATAGGGGCCGGCGGAATTCCCGAACCAGCCATCATTGGTCACGTTCAAGATCCAGCCCGGCCGCTCGCGCGGATCGGTTACCGCGGCCGGGAAAATGATCTCATAGCAGATGAGCGGACTGACCTTTGGCGCGTTGGCCACCGCCATGGTGCGCGGGCCCGGACCGGTCGCAAAGCTCAAGGGCACGGTTACGAGACGTCTGAACCCGAATCGCTCGAGCGTTTCCTCAAACGGCAGATATTCGCCGAACGGCACCAGGTGAAACTTGTCGTAGGCGCTGCGCACGGCGCCGGTTCCATCGATCTGAAGGATCGAATTATAGACGGAGACGGATCGCGTCGCCGTCTGTGTCGCAGCCGTGACCTCGCGCCTGAGGCTGCCGGTCAACAATGTCACCCGGTCAGGCAGCAGGGCGGCGATGGCCGCCAGGGCGTCGCGCTGTTCGGCCAGGAACATGGGCAGCGCGGTTTCCGGCCAGATCAGATGCGTGATGTCGGCGACGCCGCTCGTTTCGGGCGATGTCGCCTTGTTTGAAAGCTCCAGATAGCGCGCGAATATGGCGCTGCGGTTTTCGCGCTTCCATTTCTCGGCCTGGGCGATATTGGGCTGCACGATCCGCAGGCGGACATCGCCCACGGTGCCGGCGGGCGTGGCCAGACGCATCGATCCTGCCACCCACAGGCCCGCAAGCAGCGCAACCGCCAGCCCCGGCCCGGCCACCAAAGGCCAGCGCGAGGGCCAGCGCGTTCCCCCCGCGCCCAGCGCCAGCGCCGGCGCGCAGGCGGCCAGCACCGTGAGGAAACTCGCGCCATAAAGGCCGCCGAAGGCGGCGATCTGCGACCATGCGTCCGACAGGCTCAAGGCGTATCCGGTGGTATTCCAGGGGAACCCGGTAAACAGATGCCCGCGCACCCATTCCAGTCCGCTCCAGGCCGCGCTCAACGCCAGCAGCCGCGATCCCCCCGGCGACCACAGAAGCTTGGCCGCAATGCCCGCCACGCCGGCGAACAGGCTCAGCCCCAGGGGCATGGCGACGACTGCCGCGGGCATCATCCAGGCGTAGATGTCGGCATCGACCAGAAACGCATTACCGATCCAGTACAGACCGGCGAGGAAATATCCAAAGCCGAACAGATAGGCGACCAGAAAGGCCTGTCCCAGTTGCGAGCGCAGCGGCGTGCCGCGATCGCCGATGCCGTCGATCAGCCATACCAGGACCGGAAAGGAGACGAATATGACGGGAAAGAAATTGAACGGCGCCATGGCCATCGCCAGCAACGCGCCCGCCAGAACCGCGACCAGCGCGCGCCGCCACCCCCAAAGGGTGATCACGCTTAAGGCCAGTTTGTGCATGCGACCACGCAGGGGACCATCGGCTTGCAGAAAGTGCGAATCAGTGCACGACCCTATAGCAAATCGCTCCTGCATGCAGCCGTCAAAAGACGGCGCTACGATTTGGACCGCGACCCGTTGAGATGAATGCACAACTGCTTGATGCGGCGCGGATCGGCTTCGAGAACCTCGAATTCGATGCCGCTGGCATGGCGGATCAGTTCACCGCGCACGGGCACGCGCCCGACCAGGGAAAAAACCAGACCCCCCAGGGTATCCACATCTTCATCGCGCTCATCGGGCAGCAGGTCGATCTTGAGCAGCGCCTCCAGTTCCTCGACCGGCGCACGCGCGTCAGCCAGATAGTCGCCATCCCTGGCTTCGATCATCGGCCGGTCGGGCCTGTCGTGTTCGTCCTCGATCTCGCCGACAATCTCCTCGACCAGATCCTCGATGGAGACCAGCCCGTCGGTGCCGCCATATTCATCGACCACAATCGCCAGATGAATGCGGGTCGATTGCATTTTGACCAGCAGATCGACCGCCGGCATGGAGGGGGGAACGAACAGGATATCGCGCATGATCGAGGCATCGCGCAGCCGCGTCTTCAGTCCGTTGGCGCGCACCGCGCTGGCGGTTTTGCCGGCGCCGTTCTTGGCTTTGCCGGAAGGCTTTTTCGCCGTGCCCTTTTTTTCCGCCAGTTCGCTCAGCCACGGCAGCAGGTCCTTGATGTGAAGCATGCCCAGCGGATCATCGAGCGTGTCGCGGTAGACGGGCAGGCGCGAGTGGCCGGCCTCCTCAAAAAGCGTCAGCAACTCGCCGATCCGGGCGTCTTCGCTGACCGCGCTGATATCGGCGCGCGGCACCATGACATCATCGACGCGCAAAGAGGCGAACTCAAGAATATTGAGCAGCATGGTGCGCTCTTCGGGCCCGATGTCCTCCGATACCGCATCGTGCTGTTCGATGACGTCTTCCAGGCTTTCGCGCAGGGTTCCATCCGGGTTGTTGCCAAAAGCGTGAAGCAGGCGCGCCCAGGCCCGCGCGATCAGGGATTTCGGCGCAGGCGCGCCCGCCGTTTGCAGCGCCGCGCCCGGTGATTGTCCGGTTTGCGTCATCGTTTGTGACCAGCCCTCCCCTCAAGGTTCATCGGTGTCGGCCCGCAGTATCGCATCATAAGGATCAGGAATTCCTAATGCGGCGAGAATTTGGCGCTCCAGGCCCCGCATCTCGTTTTCTTCGCCCGCCGTTCGATGGTCATAGTCCAGCAGATGCAGGATTCCATGGGCAACCATGTGGGCGGCGTGATCGCGGACCGGCTTGCCCTGGGCCTGCGCTTCGCCTGCGATCGTTTCGCGCGCCAGCACGACATCGCCCAGTGCGCGGCGTGCGCCGGGCGGCTGCTCCGGCAGCGGCGTCTGGGCGAATGAGAGCACGTTGGTGGGTCCCTCGATGTTGCGATAGGTGCGGTTCAGCCTCACCATCTCCTCATCGCTGACCAGCGCAATGCTCACTTCAAATCCCCGGCCGCGCGGTTCGCCCGCCACCTGCAGGGCCCTGACCGCCACATCTTGAAGGGTCGCCAGAAGGCTGCCGACCGCAAGCCAGCGCTCATCCTTGACGGTGAGGTCGATCTGATGGCGCGCATCGCCGCTGCTTTCGGTGGTCGGGACGGCGTTCATTTTTTTTCGCGAACACCGCTGGCTTTGCGCGTTTTTTCATTCTTTCGCGCATCGAACCTGTCATAGGCCCTGACGATCTCGGTAACCAGGGTGGAGCGTACCACATCGGCGCTGCCGAAGGCGACATGGGTCACCTCCTCGATATGCCCGAGCATGGCCACGGCCTCGCTGAGACCCGGCGTCACGCCCGCGGGCAGGTCGGTCTGGGACAGATCGCCGGTGACCGCCATGCGGCTGTTTTCCCCCAGTCTGGTCAGAAACATCCGCATCTGCATGGAGGTGCAGTTCTGGGCTTCATCGAGGATGATGAAGGCATGGGCCAGAGTGCGCCCGCGCATGAACGCGAGCGGCGCGATTTCGATGGTGCCGTCCTCAAGACCGCGGGCCACCCGGCTGGCGGGCAGGACATCGTAAAGCGCATCGAACAGGGGACGGAGATAGGGGTCGATTTTCTCGCGCAAATCGCCGGGCAGAAAGCCCAGTTGCTCGCCTGCCTCCACCGCCGGGCGCGACAGGATGATCCGGTCCACCCGGCCTTCGTTGAGGGCATGGGCGGCCATTGCCACCGCCAGATAGGTCTTGCCGGTTCCCGCCGGTCCGGTTCCGAATGTCAGCGTGTTGGCGCGTAGCGCGTCGATATAGGTCCGTTGCGTTTGCGAGCGCGGCGAGATACTGCGCTTGCCGGTATTGATGGCGCCGGAATCGCGCGCCGTGCCCTGGGCGCTGCTGCTGTCCGGCACCGTCGCCATGCGCACTGCCCCCGCCAATTCGCCCTGGTCGATTTCGCCACCGTCCTCGAGCCGGCGGTAGAGATGCCGCAGCGCCTGCTCGGCAATTCTGCGCTCGCCCGCCGCCCCTGCAATGACCACGTGATTGCCCCGCGATGTCATCTCCACGCCCAGCGCATCCTCGATGACCGCGAGATTGCGGTCATGTTCGCCAAACAGGGCCGGCAGAAGCCGGTTGTCGTCGAAAGTTATGGTGTGCTGGCTGTTTTGTTTCGGCTTGCGGGCGCGGTTGTTCTTCTTGCGGCCATTGGCTTTGCGCGGCGTGTTCAAATCTGCTGGCTCCGATCACCCGCCGCGCGCTGCAAGGCGGCGCTGGTCCCGCCGCCGCCCTGGTCCAGATGTCCTGACAGGGAATTGGGATGGATTCCGGTAATTTCAACCCCGGCGATGGTTCCCAGCCGGTCCTCATTCGCCATCACGTGAACCGCCTGCAGATAGGGCGAACGGCCGACCAGCTGGCCCGGCTCGCGTCCGCGGCGCTCAAACAGCACCTCCACACGCCGCCCCATGCAGGCCTCGTTGAAGGCGCGCTGCTGCGCCGACAGCGCGGACTGGAGCGCTTCGAGACGTTCCGCCTTGAGGGTATCGGGCACCTGGCCGGGCAGGTCCGCCGCGGGGGTTCCGGGCCGCGGCGAAAATTTGAACGAATAGCTCTGCGCGAAGGTCACGGTGTTCACCAGTTGCAGGGTGGCATCGAAATCCGCATCGCTTTCGCCGGGAAACCCGACGATGAAATCCGATGACAAGGCGATATCGTTCCGGCTTGCGCGCAGGCGTTCGATGATGGCGATATAGTCGCTGGCGGTGTGCTTGCGGTTCATCGCCCTCAATATGGCGTCGCTGCCCGATTGAACCGGCAAATGCAGACAGGGCATGACCTCTTCGACCTCACGGTGGACGGCGATGAGTTCATCGCTCATGTCGCGGGGGTGGCTGGTGGTATAGCGCAGCCGGTCCAGCCCGCTGATCCGCGCCAGCATGCGCAGCAGCCCGGCCAGCCCCCACGCGGCGCCGTCAGGCCCCGCGCCGTGATAGGCATTCACATTCTGCCCCAGCAGCGTGATTTCGCGCACCCCCGCCTCCACAAGCCGTTCGGCCTCGCGGCGGACATGGTCCACGGGCCGGGACGCTTCGCTGCCGCGCGTGTAGGGCACGACGCAGAAGGTGCAGAATTTATCGCACCCTTCCTGAACACTCAAAAATGCGGCCGGGCCGCGCGCGCGTGTGTGGCCGCGCGGCGCCGGCGCCATGTGATCGAATTTGCTTTCTGCGGGAAACTCGGTGTCGATCAGCGGCCCGGCGCCCTGTTCGATCCGGCGCAGCAGGTCGGGCAGGCGGTGATAGGTCTGGGGCCCGAACACCAGATCGATGGCCGGCGCGCGCGCGATCATTTCAGCGCCTTCCGCCTGGGCCACGCAGCCCGCGACAGCGATAACCGCGCCGGCGTCCCTGAACGGCTTCAGCCGGCCGATCTCGGAATAGACCTTTTCGGCCGCCTTCTCGCGAATGTGGCAGGTATTGAGAACGATGAGGTCGGCGCGCTCAGGGGTTGCCGCCGCGACATAGCCATGGGACGCCAATATGTCGGCCATGCGGCGCGAATCGTAGACATTCATCTGGCAGCCGAAGGTTTTGATATAGAGGGTCTTTGCACCTCGCATGGGTCGGCGGGTCCTGTGTCCTGGGCGTGTCAGCGCTCATCACCATCACGGCTTGCCGGTTTGGTCAATACGCCGGTGAGCGCTTCGGCCATGCCGTGTCTTATGCGTTGCTCGCAATATTGCGCCAGCGCCTTGCGGTTTCCAAACTCATCCAGGGTTACCGGATCGTGAAATTCGACCGTTACATCGACGGCTCCCACTTTGATCGCCTCCCAGATATGGGGCAGGATCTGCATATCGCCATACCAGGCGAAATACGGCCTGTTGCGCCGCCCCATGGGAAGCCCGTTGAGCCGCGTATAGGCCAAAGTGACCGGCTGCACGGCGACCGGCCCAGGGTCGCTGCCCGCCGGGCCCGGCAAGCTCATCTCGGCAGCACCCATCAGGGCGGAGCGGAACGGCAGCACCCGGTTGCCGTCGCTGCTGGTGCCTTCGGGAAAAAGCACAAGAACATCACCGCCCGCCAGACGCTTTTGCATGTCGGCCATGAAGCGCCCGGTGGCGCTGCGTTTTTCCCGGTCAACGAACAGACATCTCTGAAGCCGGGCAAGCAGGCCGAACAGTGCCCAGCCCGCAACTTCCTTTTTGGCGATGAAGGATACCGGGGCAAGGGCGCTCATGACCGGAATATCGAGCCAGGAGACATGGTTGGCGACGATCAGGTGCGCGGCATCGAGATTTTCGGCACCCTTGCGGGTGATTTTCACCCCCAGAATGCGGCACACCAGCATGTGATAGCGGACCGGCAGCCGTTTTGACAGCCGGCGCGATACCCGCAGCAGAACAGCCTGAACCGGGATCAGGGCGGCGGTCAGCAGGCCGAGCGCGCCGACGATAGCGAGCGCGCGAAAGGGAACGCGCGCGCCTTCCGTCTCCAGGTTCGGGTTGGACTTGGCCGTGCTGACGACACCGGGCGGCATGATGGCGGATCTGGCTACTGCTTGTTTTTCTTCAAGGGCATGCCATAGAGCTCGAGGCGATGATCGACAAGATCATAGCCCAGTTCGCGGGCGATCACACGCTGCAACTGCTCGATCTCTTCATTGGTGAACTCGATGACCTTGCCCGATTGCAGGTCGATCAGGTGATCGTGGTGATCATCGCTCACCTGCTCATAACGCGACCGCCCGTCGCGAAAATCGTGGCGTTCGAGAATGCCCGCCTCCTCGAAAAGGCGGACCGTGCGGTAAACGGTGGCAATCGAGATGCGCGCGTCATGCACGCTGGCGCGGCGGTACACCTCTTCGACATCGGGATGATCGTCGGCGTTGGAGAGCACCTTGGCGATAATCCGCCGCTGGTCGGTCATGCGCATGTTTTTCTCGATGCACAGCCGTTCAAGCCTGCACAGGGGTGCATCCGGTGCACATAGCGGGTCGCCTTGATCGCTCATGTTCTGTGCCGTGCCATCGTGCAGTGGGGCACCAACCGGTGGCGCATGACAATCGCGGTTCGCGCTCTCCCCGAGCCTGGATAGTATCCCGGGCGTCGTCCGGCCACGTCGAATCCGTTCTTGCGATAGCACCCTAGCGCCGAACTGTCGGTCTCGGCAACTTCCAGAAAGACGTTTTTTGCGCCATCGCGCGCCAGTGCGCCCGAGGCGACGTTTATCAGGCGGGTGCCGATTCCCTGGCGGCGCCACCGGGGCAGGACGCCGAGGGCGTAGATTTCCGCCTCATCCAGCACCCGCTGGGCAAACAGCAGGCCGATTTCGCGCTCCGCCCTGGCGGCGATGAAGGCATATGCGCCATCGCGCGCCAGCAGGCGGGCGAACTCCGCCTGCGACCATGCCGTCTCGAAACAGCGCCGGTGCAGCGTCGCCAGAATGGCGGCAGCCCGGGCGCCGCAATTCGCGATATCGGCGATTTTGACCGGTGGCGTCATGTCCGCTGCCGCTCGACGCGGGCATCGCCGGCCGGCAATTTGGCGTCGGGGGGGCGCAGATAAAGCGCGCTCACGGGAGACGCGGGCACGGGCCGGCGCGCGGCCAGCGCCGCGAACACCGCCGCATCGGGCAGGGGAGCAGGCATCATCTCAATCCGCTCAATCCGCGATGTCTCTTT
>JALURZ010000099.1 GCA_027058735.1 Hyphomicrobiales bacterium
TGTCCTTGACAATGCGCCGGGCGAGATCGCGATCGATGCCCTGGCGGATGGTCACGCTCTGGCGCAGGGCCTGGCCGGCGGCCGCTTCGGGCTGCTTGTAGTCGAGCACGCCGGCATCGATTTTCCGCCGCGCCAGATGCCCCTGCAGCAGTTCGTGCATCTGTTTGAGCTTCAGTTCATCGTCGGCATGAATGGTGAGTTGCAGCCCGGCGCGCTCGATGCGGGCGTTCGATCCCTTGAAATCATAGCGCTGTGATATCTCGCGCGCCACGTTGTTCAGCGCGTTGTCGATCTCGGCAAGATCGGTCCTGGATACAATATCGAATGACGGCATCGCGGCATCTCCTGCTGGGGGTTGTCCCCCGCTTATCAAAGCCTGCCCTGTAAGGAAAGCCCGGATCGGGGGGCGGCATGGGTCAGATGACGCCCGGCCGGATGCGCACGCGCAGCCGGATCAGGCCGGCGAGCGTCAGCGCGGCGAACGCGATCGAGATCGATGTTGCCATCGCCGCGCCCTCCAGCCCGTGCGGCGGAATGAGCACGGTGTTGAGCACGACATTCAGCGCAATGGTTGCAAACAGGGCCAGCGCCGTCAGGTTCTGGTTGCCGGTCATGTTGAGGAGATGCTCCGCGGGCCCGAAGGCGGCGCGGATCAACAACCCGGTGAGAAGGATCACCAGCGCCCAGTAGCCCGCGACGAATTCAGCCCCGAACAGCCACAATACCGGCTTGCCGAACGCAACGAAAAAGACCGTGGCGGCCAGTGTCGGCCAGAATATCCAGCGCGTCGCCCATTTGAAGGTGCTGGAGAAGGCGCCAAGGTTGTTGGCTGCATAGTGGGCGGCAAAACGGTGCGTGGTCACGGCTGCGACCGAAAAATAGACGAAGCTCACAATCGCGCTGGTCTTGCTGGCGGCGTAATAGACCGCCACTTTTTCCGAGTTCATAAGCATCTGCAACATGACGATGTCGATATAGGACAACAGCAGGAACAGGGCGTCGACCATGAAGGTCGGAAACGACATTTTCAGCCAGTCTTTCGCGCGGTAGCGCGGCTTGACCCGCGGCAGAACATCGTGAAGCCGGCGGTTGAGCCCGCCGGCCTGGATCATCAGCACCGCCAGCGTGGCGGCCGCGGCGACACCGAGCGCCACGACCGCGTCCGGCGACTGTCCCGCGAGTACCAGCCCCGCCACGACGGCGAGAATGAGCAGCGGCCGCAAGATATAAGCGGGCAGGAAGGCGACGAAAATCCAGTTGAAGGTTCTGGCGATATATTCCTGCTGGATGGTCGAGGCGAACAGCGGCACGCATATGAGCCCGATGGTGTAGGCCCACAGATGATAATCGCCAACGGCGTGGGGAAAGGACTGCACCAACGCAATGCCGATCAGGGCCACCGCGCAGCTTGCCGCGAACACGAAGCGGCGGCTGCGCTGGATCACACCGACCAGCAGCGCGTCTTTTCGCGCCGCCGAATATTCCGGGATGAACCGCAGCACCGTGGTGTTGAAGCCGAATGTGGTGAGCGTGCCCAGCACGCTGACCCAGACCCAGACATAGACGAACAGACCGAATTCGCTCACCCCCATAAGCCGGGCCAGAAACGCATGGGACAAATAGAGGATGCCCGCACTGGCGACCCGGATGGCGAAAACCACAAGCGCGCCGCGCCCGGCCGTGGCGCCGCCCGGAAGGCACTGTGCCTTCGCCAGTATCCGTGCCGCGATATCCTTGAAGGTCATGGGTGCCGCATCTCACCAGAACCACGGTGTTTCCATGCCCATTCTAGTGCGCCGCGAAGGCGGTTCGCGCATGTTTCAGCGCAAATGGTTGAGCGGCACGGTTAATGGTGGCGGCGGCGGCGTTCGCCGGCATTTGTCTGCCACCGCCATTCAGCATAGAATTGCGCCATGAACATGCTCGCGACACTCGTGCGCCGGGTTGCGCCGGCGGTGCGTGGCGTCTGGCCCCGCATGATCGGCTGGGGGGCCGTCGTCGTGGCCGGCATTTTGCTGCCGGCCGGCGCGGTTGTGGCGCAACGGGCCGGCGATGCCTGGTACTCCGTCGATGCGGGAGGGCTTATCTCGATCGGCCCGCAGCGCGTCGGCCTGGAAAAAGTGTCGCTGGAGATTTCGTTCTCCAATGTGAACGCGCGCTATGCCTTCAAGACGCTCGACAACAAGGACAAGACGGGCCTGGTGGGGTTTCGCGTGCCCCACCCCGGTTTTCTGGCCGGCGAGAGCGGGGCCGGCATAGCCGGGGTGCGAACGCTGCTGTCGAGCCTCGCCCTCACGGTCAATGGCAAGGCAAAGCGGCCGCGCGGGCTGCGCTATCAGGTCGAGGCGACGGCGGACGACGAGAACCCGCTGTTCGATCCCGGCGATCTGCCGCTGATCGATGTCACCGATATTTTCGTCAAGGAGGGGGTCAAGCTCAACGACCTGAACGCCAACTTGCTGGGCCAGTTGTCGAGAAGTCCGCTGCGCGAAAAAATCAGGGCCGCCCTGCCCTCCGGCTACGACGAGGCCTTTCCCCATTCCCTGCGGGGCTGGGTCATTCCCTATTGGGAGCAGACGTTCAAGGGCGGGCAAACGCTCAATGTCGAGCAGAACTACACGCCCGCGCCCGGCGGATATCTGTTCACCGCCTATACGATCGCGGACCTGGCGGGGAATTTCCTCGTCCCGCAAGATGAAATCGATGTCGTGGAAAAGCACATAGCCGAACTGCGCGACCAGCTGCGTGAAGAACTCACCGATGTCACCGCGTCGCCATACGCCGTTTCCTGCTCGCTGGAGCCGGCGGACCTCAACCAGTATCTCGAGGACTGGCTGCGCCAGGAGTTCGACCGCCACGCCACCACCAAAGCCAGGCGAAAGGCCATCCGCCAGACCATGGGGTTCATGACGTTCGATCTCAAAACCCTGCGCACGTGGACCGGGCCCATCGCCAATTTCACGCTGACCGTCAAAGGCGATGGCCGCCCGGTCCTGTTCTGCTTTCCCGGCCCCATCGAACTGATCGACGCGGAGCAATTCGTCTACCGCGCCCAATTGTTCGATTTCGTGCCGCGCGCCGATCTCGCCCTGACGCGGTTGCAATAGGCCTTGCACGCGCGCCCGCCTTGGCGTCAAATCCGCTGCAATCGAGGGAGAGGTTGCGATGGCCAGATCCAGCCATGACACTGCGGATGATCCGCGCAACGCCGGCATTCTGGTTTCGGTGAACGGCGAACTGGTGGCGCGCGATGAGGCCACGGTGTCGGTGTTCGATTCCGGCTTTATTCTGGGTGACGGTGTCTGGGAAGGCCTGCGCGTGCATGATGGCGGCATCGCCTTTCTCGACCAGCATCTGGCGCGCCTCTATGAGGGCGCAAAAGCCATCGACATGGATATCGGGCTTTCGCGCGAAGATCTCGCGCGCCGCCTGTTCGCCTGTCTTGAGGCCAACGCCATGCACGAGGATGTGCACATCCGGCTGATGGTGACCCGCGGCCTGAAATCCACCCCCTATCAGGACCCGCGCATCACCATTTCGCGCGCGACAATCGTCATCATTGCCGAATACAAGACACCCGACCCGCAGACCAGGGCGAAAGGGATCAGCCTGTTCACCGTTCATGTGCGGCGCGGGCGGCCCGATGTGCTCGACCCGAAACTGAATTCCCACTCCAAGCTCAACTGCATCACCGCCTGCATCCAGGCGGCCAGGGCCGGCGCGGACGAGGCGCTGATGCTCGATCCCCAGGGTTTCGTCGCGACCTGCAATTCGACGCATTTTTTCATCGTGCGGGGCGGCGAGGTGTGGACGTCGAGCGGCGACTATTGCCTCGGCGGCATTACCCGGGGAAATGTCATCGCCCTTTGCCGCGCCCATGGCATTCCCGTTCATGAGCGCAATTTCAGCCTGACCGACGTCTATGGCGCGGATGAAGCCTTCGTAACCGGAACCTTTGCCGGGTTGACCCGGGTGCGCGAGATCGACGGCCGCGAAATCGGCGAGGTGTCGGGCTTTGAAATGACGGCGAAGCTGGAGGCGCTCTATGGGCAGCTCGTCAAGGACAGCGTGACCCGGCCATGACGGCGGCGGGGGCAGATCGCGTCACCCGCATCGCCATGTGGTCGGGGCCGCGCAATATCTCCACCGCGATGATGCGCAGCTTCGAGGCGCGCGGCGACACCGCCGTGTGGGACGAGCCGTTCTATGCCGCCTATCTGACCGCCACAGGACTGAACCACCCCATGCGCGGCGACATTGTCAGGGCCGGAGAATGCGACCCGGACAAGGTGATCGAACGGCTGTTGCAGGAGCCGCCGCGGGGCTGTCGCGTCTATTATCAAAAACACATGACCCAGCATATGCTGAAAAATATCAGCCGCGAGTGGATCGGCGCCGTGACGAACTGCTTCCTGATACGCGACCCCGAACAGGTGCTCGCCTCCTATGCCCTCAAGCGCGATGAGGTGAGGCTTGCCGATATCGGCTTTTTGCAGCAGCATGAACTGTTTGATCAGGTCTGCCAGCGCGAGGGCAGAGCCCCGCCGGTGCTCGATGCGGCGGACGTTCTGGAAAATCCGGAAAGATCACTGCGCGCCCTGTGCGCGCGCTGCGGCGTGGCGTTCAGCGAAAAGATGTTGTCGTGGACACCGGGGCCAAAACCGGGCGATGGCGTCTGGGGCGCCCACTGGTATGGCGCGGTGAACCGCTCCTGCGGTTTTGCCAGACCTGCCGCAAAGCCCGTGCACCTGCCGGCCCATCTCATGAGGATTGCCGACCAGGCGCGTCCGGCCTATGAGGCGCTTCGCGGCCATCGCCTCGCGTGACCGGCGGCGCGCTACACCGGGTTCAGCGCATCCGCACGGTGCATGGCGCCGCCGACTTCGTCGTGGTCGGCCTGTTCGCGGGCATCCTCGTCCGCCTGCATTCGGCCCGCCTCGCGATCCTGCATCAGTTCGAATTTTTTCAGTTCGGCAAACGCCTCGCCCAGGGATGCCTTGGCGTCTTCCAGCCTGAAATTGAGATCCTCGATGGATGCGAGAAGGTTCTCGCGCCGCTTCTTCGCCGCCTTGGCGAACATCGGATAGGCGAAGTGGCTTTCGTCCGACACCCCGGCGCGTTCCTGTTCCGCCTCGATCTGCTTTTCCAGATCGTCCGCCTTGCGCGAAAAATCGGCGACCATGGCCTCGATTTCGGCGACCTGCCGACGCTTTTCATCGACCTGAAAGCGGTGCAGCTTGATCAGCGATTCACGTGATTTCATGGTAAGGTCCTCTACTCGTCGTTACTCGTTGTGTCATCGCCCTGTGCGTCCAGTATCCCGGCCAGGCGGGCATACCCTTCCTGGAGGGACGTCGCATCGGCTTTTTCCTGACCCAGGAAGGCTTCAAGGAGCGGGTGAAAATGAATGGCCTCATCGATTGCCGGATCGGTGCCGGGCCGGTAGGCGCCGAGGCGGATCAGCTCTTCCATGTCGGCATATGTGGCCATCAGTTGGCGCGCCCTGGCCACGACCGGAACCGCCTCGTCAGGCGTGCAGGCCGGCATGGTGCGCGAGATCGAGCGCAGGACGTTGACCGCCGGATAGCGGCCGCGCTCGGCGATCTGGCGTTCCATCACGATATGCCCATCAAGAATCGAGCGGACCGTGTCCGCGACCGGTTCGTTGTGGTCGTCGCCCTCGACCAGCACTGTGAAAAGCCCGGTAATGGACCCGCGCCCGGTGCCGGGGCCGGCGCGTTCCAGCAACCGGGGCAGTTCGGCAAACACGGTGGGCGTATAGCCCTTGCTGGCCGGCGGCTCGCCGCCTGACAGGCCGATCTCGCGCTGCGCCAGGGCAAACCGCGTGACACTGTCCATCAGACACAGGACGTCGTTGTCCTGATCGCGGAAATATTCCGCCAGGGTCATGGTCATATAGGCCGCCTGCCGGCGCACCAGCGCGCTTTCGTCGGACGTGGCGACGACGACGACGCTGCGCGCCAGGCCATCGGGGCCCAGATCGTCTTCGATGAATTCCTGAACTTCGCGGCCGCGCTCGCCGATGAGGCCGATGACGGAAATATCGCAGGCGGTGTTGCACACCAGCATCGACATCAAGACGGACTTGCCGACCCCGGACCCGGCGAAAATGCCCATCCGCTGCCCCTTGCAGCAGGTGGCGAAGGTGTTCAGCGCCCGCACCCCGAGGTCCACCGGCTCGCCGACGCGGGTGCGCTCATGCGCGGGCGGCGGCGCATTGCGCAGGCCATAGGGCTGCGGCCCGGCGGGCAGCGGCCCCTTGCCGTCGATCGGCTCGCCCATGGCATTGATCACCCGTCCCAGCCAGGCGGAGGAAGGGCGCACCGTGAAGGCCGGCTCGCCGACCACGACACGGCACCCCATGGCGATGCCGTCGAGATGGCCAAACGCCATGCACAGCGCATTGGCGCCGCGAAAACCGACGATTTCACACCGCAGCGTTGCACCGTTCCGCGCCGTGATCGTGACCTGCGAACCGATGCTCATAAGGTGCAGCGGCCCGGCGATCTCGACCAGGAGCCCCTTGACGCTGGTCACCCGGCCATGGTGCTCCACGCCCGGAATCGCGGCGATTTCATTGATCAAGGCGAGCACGCGGCCCCTCTTCCCGATTGCCTGGCGTTGCACCGCGACAAGCTTCGCGAAATTAGCGAACACGAATCAAATTCAACACCTATAATGGCCATTAACTCTTTAAGGGCAGGTAAACCTTAACCGTTTGTTTCCGGGGTAAGCGGGCATGGGAGGAGTCGGTGTCAATCGCGGTCCCAGCGCGGGCGCGGCCACAATCCAGGGCTAACCTCACCTCTTCACAAAAACAGGGAACTCATTCGTTTGGTTCGCAAAATTAGGTTTTGTTAACCAATTGGCCTGTATCTTAACAATTGGAAAACACCAGTAGGTTACCCGACGCCGCGTCCGGTTTGAGTGTGTTGACGCGGCGCTATGCCCAGAAAGGGCCGACAAAATTGAGGGGATTCTGATGAGAGTGCTTCTGATTGAAGACGACAGCGCCACAGCGCAGAGCATTGATCTCATGCTCAAATCCGAAGGATTTAATGTATATACCACCGATCTTGGCGAAGAAGGTGTCGATCTCGGCAAACTGTACGACTACGACATTATCCTGCTCGATCTGAACCTTCCCGACATGAGCGGCTATGAAGTTCTCAAGACCCTGCGTGTCGCCAAGGTGAACACGCCGATCCTGATTCTCTCAGGACTTGCGGGAATCGAGAACAAGGTGCGCGGACTGGGCTTTGGCGCCGACGACTACATGACCAAGCCGTTTCACAAGGATGAACTCGTCGCCCGTATCCACGCCGTCGTGCGGCGTTCCAAGGGGCACTCTCAATCGATCATTTCGACCGGCGATCTGAAGGTCAATCTCGACACCAAGACCGTCGAGGTCAACGGCCAGCGTGTGCACCTGACCGGCAAGGAATACCAGATGCTCGAACTGCTTTCCCTGCGCAAGGGCACAACGCTCACCAAGGAGATGTTCCTGAACCATCTCTATGGCGGCATGGACGAGCCGGAACTCAAGATCATCGATGTGTTTATTTGCAAGCTGCGCAAGAAACTCGCGGCCGCGACCGAAGGCAATCACTATATTGAAACGGTCTGGGGCCGCGGCTATGTGCTGCGCGACCAGGAAGCCGTCGCCTGAGCGGACGAAGCCGGTTTGGCGGCTGAAATCGGAAATCAGGCGTCCTGACGGAAAAGCCCCGGATCCCCCGTCCGGGGCTTTTTGCCGGCGAAATGGCTATCCCGCCCGCATCAGGCCCGGTGCGGCACCGCTGCGGGCCGCCGTGGCCGCCGCGCCGGCGGGCACGTACAGCCCGCGGTGGGCCGGCAGCGGCCGGAAGGCTTCGGACAGGCCGATGACCGTTTCGGCCGCGCCAAGCACCAGATATCCGTCCGGCGCCAGTTGCCTGGCAATCGAATCGAGCACCCTGGTCTTGGTTTCCTTGTCGAAATAGATCAGCACATTGCGGCAGAACACCACGTCGAACTTTCCCAGATGTGAGAAATTATCCATGAGATTCAGGGGCTTGTAATCAACCATCGCCCGCAGCCCGGCGTCGATCTGCCACAGTTCGCCAACCTGGCGGAAGTATTTCACCAGCAACTGGATGGGCAGCCCGCGCTGGACTTCGAACTGGCTGTACATGCCCGCCTTGGCCTTCTCCAGAACTTCCGCGCTGAGATCGGTGCCGATGATCTCGGTGCGCCAGTGCAGCAGCTTGGCGCTCATCTCCTTGATGCAGATCGCCAGCGAATAGGGTTCCTGGCCGGTCGAGGCGGCGGCGCACCAGATGCGCAGCCGCCGCTGCTGCGCGCGCGCCTCCAGCAATGCGGGCATGATCGTGCTTTCGAACTGCTCGAACGGCGTCTTGTCGCGAAAGAAAAACGATTCATTCGTGGTCATCGCCTCGACGACCGCCGGCCCCAGACGGGCCGGCCCGCCGTTTTTCAGGGCGGCGACCAGTTCATCGATGGTACCGAGATCATGATTGCGCGCAAGCGGCAGCAGGCGGTGTTCGAGCAGATATTCCTTGCCCTTCGAGAGAACCAGACCAGAATGGTCTTTCACATACTGGCTGAGAAACGTGAAGCTCTCCGGCGTCATTGCTGGCTCCCTGAAATCGTTCGCGCCACGATCGGCGCAATATCCCCGAGCGGAAGCACCGCGGCGCAGACCCCCGCCTTGGCCGCAGCACCCGGCATGCCCCACACGACAGAGGTCGCTTCGTCCTGGGCAATGACACTGCCGCCCCTGTCCGCAATCGCGCGGGCGCCGTCGCGTCCATCCTGTCCCATGCCGGTGAGCACGACGCCCAGCGTGGCGGCGCCGAAAACCCTGGCCGCGCTTTCAAACATCGGATCGACCGCCGGTTTGCAGAAATTGACGGGAGGGCCGTCGTCAAGACGCGCGATCGCCCTGCCATCGGCTTCCACGATGGTGAGATGAAGACCGCCCGGCGCCACATGGATGGAGCCGGCCAACAGCGGCTCGCCGTCGCGCGCTTCCGCGCAGGGCGCGCCCGTCGCCTTGGCCAGATGTCCCGCCAGGATACCCGTGAAGGTCGGCGGCATATGCTGGGTGATAACGGTCGGCACGCCGGCGATGGCGGCTTTCAACGCCGGCACGACTTCCAGCAGCGCCTGGGGACCGCCGGTCGAGCTTCCGATCAGCAAGATCCGCGGCCGCACGCTGGAAAAGGCCCTGAGGGATATATCGCCCTGCGGGACGGCGGCGGGCAGATCGCGCGCCGCGGGGGATGCGCCGATGGCCGGCAGGCCGCCGAGCGCCAGCACCTTGTCGGTGACATCGCGGCGGAAATCCTTCGAGGTGGTCACTCCGGAGTTGCTTTCCGGCTTGGGCACATAGTCCGCCGCACCCTGCGCCAGCGCCTGAAGGCTGATTTCCGCGTTTTTCTGGGTCAGCGTCGAGCACATGATGATCTTGACCCCGGGGCGCCTTTCAAGCAGCAGCGGCAGCGCGGACATGCCGTCCAGTTCCGGCATCTCGATGTCGAGCACGATGACATCGGGGGCGCTGTCGGCGACATCATCGACCGCGAGCTGGCCGTTGCGATGGCTGGCGACAACCTCGATGCCCGGCACCTCGCCAAGCCAGCGCGACACCAGGCCGCGCACGACCACCGCGTCGTCAACGACCATGACCCGGACCGTCTTGTCGGGCGCGCCGGCGGCTTGCAGGGCTGCGGAAGAGCTGTTCATGAATGCTCGCCGGCCGCTTACAGCAGGCCGGCCTCCAGAAATTTTGCTTCCAGGATTTCCTTGTCGAACGGCTTCATGATGTATTCGTTGGCACCCGCGCTGATCGCCTGGGAGATGTGATTGATGTCGTTTTCGGTGGTGCAGAACACCACGACCGGCTTGTCGCCGCCCTGTTCCCTGCGCAGGCTGAGGAGAAACTCCATGCCGTCCATCACCGGCATGTTCCAGTCCAGCAGCACCGCATCGGGCATCTGCTCGCGGCAGCGTTCGAGCGCCTGTTGCCCGTCCTCGGCTTCGGAAATGGCGAAATTCATGTCTTCCAGAATCCGCCGCGCGACTTTGCGAATAACCGTGCTGTCATCAACAACCAGACATTCCTTCATAATGCGTCTCCTGTAGACGGCCGCAATCGGGCGGCGTTGCTCGTCTTCGATATGCGCCTGCGTCAGGCCGCCGCCTGAAGGCCCGTCTCGAGCACTTTGGTTACGTCGAGGACAACCATGAGCCGGCCATCCAGCTTGTGCACGCCGCCCGCGATCATGCGCCAGTGGCTGTCGAGATTGCTGGGGGTGGCTTCAAGTCCCTCGCAGGGCAGACGCAGCACCTCGCCGATCTTGTCGATGATCAGCCCATAGGTTTCATTTTGATGGGCAACGCCGATCGCCATGGCCCCTTCCAGATTTTCGGTTGCCGGGAGGCCGAGGCGCGTGCGCATGCAGATCGCGGTCACGATCTTGCCGCGCAGGTTCAAGATCCCCGCAACCTCGTCCGGCGAGAGCGGCACCGGGGTGATGGATTGCGGAAAAAACACGTCCTCCACCAGCACGATGGGCACGCCGAACAGCTGACCGGCGATTTCCATGGTCACATATTCGGTGGTGGCGCCGGAAACATCGGAACAGCTGGACTCAAGTCTACTCATGCGGCCTCTCCAATGGGCATTGTTGTTTCCTTCAGGGTTTCAAGCAGGCCCTGGCGGTCGAATTTCGCCACATAGTCGTGGAACCCGCATGCGCGCCCGCGCTCTATTGCTTCGGGCGTGCACAGCGAGGACAGGGCGATCAGCGGGGTCCGCCCCCAGGCGGCGTCGCCCCTGAGCGCTTCGGCAAAGGCGAAACCGTCCATCTCGGGCATTTCAATATCGCTGACGATAATCTCGTAATGCGCACCGTTTTCCTTCAGTTGCAGGGCGCGCGAGGCTGATTCGACGGTCGTGACCTGATAGCCCGCCGCCATCAGGACGGGGCCCAGCATGTTGCGGAAGAAGGCACTGTCATCGACCAGCAGCAGGCGCGGCGTGCGCGCCGCATCGCCTTGCTCCTTGCGCTGGAACCAGTCGTCGAACGCCAGCGGCAGATAGTAGCCCACATCGAGTATTTCGGTGGCCTGGCCGCGCACCACCGCCGACCCCGCCAGACCCGGCTTGTCGGCGGCCACCTCGACCTTGAGCGGCTCATCGACAATATCCACGATCTCGTCAACCACCAGCCCCATGGCCCGGTCGTTGTCGACAAAGACGAGCACCGGCTGTTCGCCCGTCTCTTTTCGGGTCATCCCCTCATCGACATAGACGAGCGGCATGAGCGCCCCGCGATACTGGACCAGGTCCCGGCCGTTCGTTGTTTCGATATTTGCAACGTCGATCTCCTCAAGCCGGGTGACCAGGGAGAGCGGAACGGCCTTGGGGGTGTCGGATCCGGCCCGGAAAAGCAGCAGCGATTCCGTCCTGTCCGCCAGATTGAGGATCTCCGCCTCGGCTTCCTCGGCCGCATCGCCCGCATCGGGCATCGAGCCCGATTGC
This sequence comes from Hyphomicrobiales bacterium, assembly GCA_027058735.1. Lineage (GTDB taxonomy): Bacteria > Pseudomonadota > Alphaproteobacteria > Rhizobiales > JALURZ01 > JALURZ01. The sequence goes on from JALURZ010000099.1 coordinate 11,570, forward strand.
GACTGCAACGCCTGGGCAACCCCGTTGGGGTCGACAATCATGATCACGCTGCCATCCCCCAGGATGGTGTTGCCCGAAAACATGGCGACGTCGCGCAACATGGTCGACATCGGCTTGACGACGATTTCTTCCGTATCGAAAACATCATCGACGACAATTCCGAAGGTCTGGTTGGCGACCTGAACAACAATGATAAAGCCCTGGCTTTCCGCTTCGCCTTCAGCCGACTGCCCGTCCGCGGATGCGGGTTCGCCGCCCGCGCCGGCATCCGGCTCGCCCGGCTTCCCGGCGGCCTCGAGCAGTTGCGAAACGGTATCGGCCGCCGCCTCGCCCGCAGCGCCCGGCGCGGCGGGCTTGATCTCCAGCAATTCACGCAAATGCACAAGCGGCAGCAGCTTGTTGCGCAGCCTCAGGACAGGGGTCGCGTTGATCATTTCAATGCGGTGATCGGAGCCGGGCTGCGCGCGAACAAGTTCCAGAACGCTCAATTGGGGAATGGCGAAACGGTGATCGCCGCAGCGCACGATCAGGGCGCTCACGATCGCCAGGGTCAACGGAATCTTTATGTAGAAGACAGACCCTTCGCCCGCCTTGGACTGGACGTCAACGGAGCCGCCGATCAGTTCGATATTCGTGCGCACCACATCCATGCCGACGCCGCGCCCGGACACGCTGGTCACAACCTTCGCCGTTGAAAACCCGGCCTTGAAAATGAATTTCTGGATTTGCGGGTCCGACATTTCCGCCAGTTCGGCCTCTGTCGCAAGACCGTTTTCGATGACCTTTTCCTTGATTTTCTCCACATCGAGTCCCTTGCCGTCGTCGGCGATCTCGATGATGATGTGCCCGCCCTGATGATAGGCGCTCAAAGTCACCGTGCCGGTTTCCGGCTTGTTCGCCGCGATCCGCTCGTCGGGCATTTCAAGGCCGTGATCGGCGGAATTGCGAACCATATGGGTCAGCGGATCCTTGATCAGTTCGAGCACCTGGCGGTCGAGTTCGGTCTCGGCGCCGTTCATGACAAGCTCGATCGGCTTGTTGAGATCGTTTGACAGATCGCGCACCAGCCGGGGCAGTTTCTGCCAGGCGTTGCCGATGGGCTGCATGCGGGTCTTCATGATCCCTTCCTGCAGTTCGGCGGTGACGCTCGACAGCCGTTGCAGGGGGCCGGCGAACTCACTGTCCTGCAGGCGGCGGACCATCTCAAGAAGCTGGTTGCGCGTCAGCACCAGTTCACTGACCATGGTCATCAGCTCTTCCAGCGTGTCCACGTTCACGCGGATCGACTGTTTCTTGGCCGGAGCGTCCTTTTTTTCCTTGTTCGCGGCTTCTGCGTCCTTCGCCGGCGCGGGCATCGCAGCGGCAGGCTCGATTGCGGGCGGCGCCGGCTCGCACGCCGCCGGGCTTTCATCGCTTTCAGGACCCGGCGCGTTCCGAAACGCCGCCTCAAGCTCCTCCAGCGAGACTTCGCCCGGGCGCAACTCACGATCGAGCTGCTGCGCGCCCGCTTCCTCGCACGCCGCCAGCTGTTCGGCCTGCGGCGAGCCATGGCCGGCCATCGCATTCAATTGATCGATCAGATCCTGGTCGCTGCCTTCGGGTTCGGCCTCGGTGGCCTCGAGCTCGGAGAGAATCTCCTTGATCCGGTCGA
>JALURZ010000100.1 GCA_027058735.1 Hyphomicrobiales bacterium
CGGCGGGCTGGGAACCATGGGCTATGGCCTGCCGGCGGCGATCGGCGTGCAGGTGGCGCACCCGGACAGTCTGGTGATCGACATTGCCGGCGAGGCGTCCGTTCAGATGACCATGCAGGAAATGTCAACGGCCGTTCAGCATCGCCTGCCCATCAAGATTTTCATTCTCAACAACGAGTATATGGGCATGGTGCGCCAATGGCAGCAATTGCTGCATGGCGGGCGCTATTCGCATTCCTATTGCGAAGCACTCCCCGATTTCGTCAAGATGGCCGAAGCCTTCGGCGTAAAGGGCCTGCGCGCGGAAAAGCCCGGCGAACTGGATGACGCGATCATGGAGATGATCGATTGCGACGAGCCGGTGCTGTTTGACTGCCGGGTCCACAAGGTCGCCAACTGTTTTCCGATGATCCCGTCGGGCGAGGCGCACAACAACATGCTGATGGGCGATGAGCCGGAATTGCGGGAAGTCTTCGAAAAGGGCAGGGAACTGGTCTGAACGGCCGGTTTTGAGGGGAGTGTCGCATGTCGAACAGCAAGAGCATTTTTGAAGCGCCGGCGGACCCGGGCGCTCTCGATGAGAGCCGCACGATTTCGGTCATTGTCGATAATGAGCCGGGCGTTCTGGCGCGTGTCATCGGGCTGTTTTCGGGACGGGGCTACAATATCGACAGCCTGACCGTGACGGAAACCGAACACGAGGCGCATCTGTCGCGCATCACCATTGTCACCCAGGGCACGCCGATGATCGTTGCCCAGATCAAGGCGCAGCTGGGCCGGCTGGTGCCGGTTCACGAGGTCCGCGACCTGACGCTGGCCGGCAACAGCCTCGAGCGCGAACTGGCGCTGATCAAGATTGTCGGCAAGGGGAACAACAGGGTGGAAGCGCTGCGCATGGCGGAAGCCTTTCGCGCCCGCGTCATCGACGCCACGACCACATCGTTTATTTTCGAACTGACCGGCAAGACCCGGAAAATCGAGCAGTTCATCACGCTCATGGAGCCGCTTGGCCTGGCGGAAGTCTCACGCACCGGCATTGCCGCGATCGCGCGTGGCTCCGGCACCACATGAGGCCGCGCGACGTGGCGATCGCGGGCTTTGCGGCCATCAAACCCTTTCAGGGCCGTTTGGCAGGCGTTTGGTGTTTACTGGCAACGATCGCCCCTTCGGCCGGTCCGCAATTGGGGCGGGGGCCAATATGGCTTTGCTTGATGGCGCCGCGCCGGCCCCTCGCCCTTGACGATAAAGCCGACGCCACGAGCGCGCTGAAAACCTGCGCGGCGCCTGCACCGGCGTCATGTGCGCCCCCATCAGGCGATGAGCGCTCTGTTGGGCCGATTTGCCAGCCGCAACACGGGTTTGCCGCCGCTGCGGCCGGCCCGGCCGGTCAGCCAAAGGAGCCTTGTGTTTTGCGGGTGCAAAGTTATGGTGCGCCCAGATTTCTGCCCCGCGGGCGGGCGCAGTGGCAACAAGAAGGGGAGCGGTCTCATGCGCGTCTATTATGACAGGGATGCCGATGTCAATCTCATCAAGGGCAGGAAGGTCGTCATTATCGGCTATGGCAGCCAGGGCCATGCCCATGCGCTGAACCTGCGCGATTCCGGCGTCAGGGATGTGGCCGTGGCGCTGCGCGAGGGGTCATCCTCGGCGAACAAGGCCGAAAGCGAGAAGCTCAAGGTGATGGACGTGGCAGCGGCCGCCAAATGGGGCGATGTGCTGATGATGCTGACGCCCGACGAGTTGCAGGCCGAAATCTACAACGATCACCTGAAAGACAACATGAAAGACGGCGCGGCGCTCCTGTTTGCCCATGGTCTGAATGTCCATTTCAACCTGATCGAGCCGCGCAGCGACATTGACGTGTTGATGGTCGCGCCCAAGGGGCCGGGGCACACCGTGCGTTCGGAATATGCGCGCGGGGCGGGCGTGCCCTGCCTGCTGGCCATCGATCAGGATGCGTCGGGCAATGCCCACGATCTCGGGCTGTCCTATGCCTCGGCCATTGGCGGCGGGCGGGCCGGCATCATCGAAACGACCTTTCGCGAGGAATGCGAGAGCGACCTGTTCGGCGAACAGGTGGTGTTGTGCGGCGGCCTGGTCGAGTTGATCCGGGCCGGTTTCGAGACCCTTGTCGAAGCCGGCTATGCGCCGGAAATGGCCTATTTCGAGTGCCTTCACGAGGTCAAGCTGATCGTCGATCTGATCTATGAGGGCGGTATCGCCAACATGAACTACTCGATTTCGAACACGGCCGAATATGGCGAATATGTTTCAGGTCCGCGCATCGTGACGGCCGAAACCAAGGCGGAAATGAAGCGGGTGCTGGACGATATCCAGTCGGGCCGTTTCACCCGCGAGTGGATGCTGGAAAACAAGGTCGGCCAGACCAGCTTCAAGGCCATGCGCCAGAAGTGTGGTGACCACCCCATCGAAGAGGTCGGCGAACGCCTGCGCGCCATGATGCCCTGGATCTCCGAACGCGCCCTGGTGGACAAGGAAAAAAACTAGCAGGCATTGGCGCCGCAGCGCTTGGTTTAACCGGCCCCGGCGCGGCTGCGCGCAGCACCCGTCGCGCCCGCGCGCGGCACCCGGCGCGCCGCCCCCTTGTTGCAGCCCAGTCGCGGGCAGCCGACGACAAGACAGGTTTGTGAGTGAACGTTCATTCAGTTTTCCGCCGTGGCGCCGGTTCAGCCGGATTTGACGGCCCGCGGCGGGCATAGGGGCCACTGCGCCCGGCATTGCGGTTGCGCCGCGTGGCGTGCGCCGCAATCACCGGCCTTCGAACCTTTGCCGCGAACGCTTGCAGTATTGCCGCTTGCACGCGAATTGCCGCAGGCCCGCACCGGGCGGTCGGAAAAAGTGAATGAACGTTCATTCATATAGGTCGCGCAAGCGCCCACCGCCATCTGAGCCGCGCAAGCGCCCGCCGCCATCTGAGCCGCACAAGCGCCCGCCGTCCTGTGGGTCGCGCAAGCGCCCGCCGTCCTGTGGGTCGCGCAAGCGCCCGCCGTTGCCGGTTTTGGGGGCGGTCCGCAGGAAGGCTTCCGGGAGCCGGGTGGGCCGTGGGTCCCGATGCCGGGCCGGCGACGGTGACACTCCCGAATCGCGCCATTTATGTAAACTGCCCGCAGAACAGGTGCCTCCGGCAGCAATCGGGGAGACAGTGGTGGCGTTGGCGTTTGCCACGGTGGATGTGTTTACGCAGCGGGCATTTGCGGGCAACCCGCTCGCGGTCGTGCGCGGTGCCGATGCGCTTGATGCCACCGCCATGCAGGCGATTGCCCGGGAATTCAATCTTTCAGAGACGGTGTTCGTGCTGCGGCCCGAAAACCCCTCGCACACGGCGAAATTGCGCATATTCACGCCGCACCGCGAAATTCCGTTTGCCGGCCACCCTACAATCGGAACAGCGGTCGTGCTGGCGCGCGATGGCCACGCGGGCGATGCGGAGCGCCGCGAACTGGTGGTTCTCGAGGAAGGCATCGGGCTCGTGCGCGTCGGCGTCGTGCTCAACGCCGGGTCGCCGGCTTTTGCGGAATTCGATCTGCCGTCGTTGCCGGAAAAATGCGATGTGGCGGTCCCGGTCGACAAACTGGCCCGCGCCCTCGGTGTCATGGCCCCCGAAATCGGTTTTGCGAACCACAAGCCAAGCGCCTATGATGCCGGGCTGGCATATCTGTTTGTCCCTCTTCGCGATCGCGATGCGCTGTCGTCGGTCCTGCCCAGCGGGGAGATGTGGGCCGCTGCGCTCGGCGGCAACAGGCAGTTCGCGGCATATGCTTATACGCGCTGCCCGGATCAGCGGGCCGGCTATGAGGCGCGCATGTTCGACCCCGCGACCGGCATGGCCGAAGATCCCGCGACCGGCAGCGCGGCGGCTGCGTTCGCCAGCGTTGTGGAGCGCTTCGATGGGCCGGGCGACGGGCGGCATGTCATCAACATCGCCCAGGGCCGTGATATGGGCCGCCCCGGCCTGATCCGTCTGGAAGTCGAATTCAGCGCCGGCCGGCTTCACATGGCGCGCGTTGGCGGTTGCGTGGTGGCGGTCTCATCCGGCGAGATTTCAGTGTGACAATCCGGGCCTCCCGGGCTTAGGCTGGTGTCGAGACCCTCACGCGGGAGCCCGATCCCTTGAAACTTTTTTCCGGCAAGAACAGGCCATTGCATCTTGGACCCTATCCCCTGGAGAGATTGCGGCGCGCCGAATTGCCCCCCGATGACCTCCCGATCCGGCCGTTCGAGTGGCCGCAAGGGGGCAAGGCCGGCGGTCTCGGCGCGCTGGCGCGGCACTATCTGGCCATTTACGATGCCCATCGCGACGGTGCGCGCGCGCCGCAAAAGGCGCCCGTGCCGGACGATGCCGGCGTGCGTACCAACGATATCAAGGCGGGCGGGTATTTTCTCGATGCGTCTGTTATGGGCATCTGCGCGATGAGCGCCGCGGCGCGCCGTGGTCATGACGCCAGGGCGACGGGCGGCCATGACAACGCCATCGTTGTGCTGGTGGAGCATGGCCGCCGCCCGGAGCGCGGCAACCTCGCCCATGGGTGGACCGAAGGCGCGGCGGCCA
>JALURZ010000101.1 GCA_027058735.1 Hyphomicrobiales bacterium
CTTCAACACCCAGTTGCTGATGATCGGCATTTCCGGCCCGGTCGAATTCGCCATCGTCGTTGCGACCGCCGTTGTCGCCATGCTGGTGTTCGCGGCGGCGACCCAGGGGTTCTTTATCGCGAAAAACCGCATCTGGGAAACCCTGGCGCTGCTGCTGGTGGCCTTCACATTGTTCCGGCCGGGCTACTGGATGGACCAGATCGCGCCGCCGCTGATATCGGTCGAGGCGAAAAAAATCTATGATGTCGCCGAGGCGCTGGGCGACAACGCGCAGATCCGCGTCCGCGTGAAAGGCGTCGATCTGGAAGACAGGCCGGTGGACAGAACCGTGATGCTCCCGGTCGGGCCAAAGGCGGCGGGCGCGGAGCGGATCAGCAAATCCGCCGGTCTTGAACTGCGCGAAGAAGACGGCAGGATGATTATCGACAATATCGTGTTCGGCTCGCCGGCCGAAAGGCAGAAACTGGACCTCGACTGGGAGATTGCCAGCGTGCAGGTCGAGAATTCCAGACCACCGAAACAACTGTTCATCCTGCCCGCCCTGTTGCTGCTGGCGCTGATCTACCTGCTGCAGCGCCGACGCCGGGATGGCGTCGGGAAAACGGCAAAAGCGGCAAGCTGAAGCGAGGTCACTTATGTTCAAGGATATTCTGCTGGCTATCGACCTGAACGACATCGATGCGGCGTCCCGCGCGATAGACTATGTGAGGGATACAGCCTCGAACTGCGGCGCGAGGGTTCACGTCGTTACCGTGGTTCCCGATTTTTCCATGAGCATCGTCGGATCGTTTTTTCCCGAAGGATTCGAGGGCAAGGCCCTGGAGGAAGCGAGAACCCGACTCAAATCCCTGAGCGCCGAGTGGTTCGGCGGCAGCCTGAAGGTGCAGAATATCGTCGCCCACGGCACCGTCTATCAGGAGGTCATGGCGGCGGCGAAAAAGACGAAGGCCGACCTGATCGTGGTCTGCTCGGGTTCCCGGGACCTGAAGGACTACCTGCTGGGCACCAATGCCGCGCGCATCGTGCGCCACGCCGATGTCTCGGTGACGGTGATCCGCTGAACAAAGGGGCTGGCCCCCGGTCAGTCGTATTTCTCGATCTGCCAGTGGCCCTGCGCCACCATGGCGTTGAGAATCTGCCAGTCGGTCATGGTGTCGAGATTGATGCTGCGCTTCTGGGCCATGACATATCCAAGGGTGTCGGGCGGCAGGAACGTGCCGGTCTTGAGCAGGACATCCCGGTCAATCAGATAAAACGCGCCGTTGAGCTCATAAGCCTGTTCAAGGCCCTGGCGCGCCTGATCCGATGCCATGCCCGTCAGAGCGCACACCCGGCCCCCGCGGATCACTTTTGCCTTCATGGGATGATTGCCGAACGGTTCGCACAGGCTGACGATCGCACTGGCCTGGCCATCGCTCTCAAACCGGTCGAGCAGCGCCCCCAGATCCGCCCGGCTTCTGAGCGGCGTGGTCGGTTGCAGCAGCAAGATTGCACCCGGTTCAATCCCGGCCTGCTCGACCAGATCGGCAACCACATCGAACGTCTGGGCGTCATCGTCCGCCAGGTGCGCCGGGCGCAGAGCCGGCGCGGCAACGCCATGCCGCGTGGCGATGGCCTGAATATCGCGATCATCGGTGGAGACCAGTATCCGATCAACGCGCGGCTCGGCCTTCGCCAGTTTGATGGCCCGTTCGACCAGCGTATCGCCACCCAGTTTTCTCAGGTTCTTGTGCGCAATCCCCTTTGAGCCGCCGCGGGCCGGAATGATGCAGGTAAGGGGTCGGGAGCGGATCATGGGTCTCAGTAGGTCAGCCGTTTTTCGATCGTCAGCGGCGCCTTCGCGATGACATCGGCAATGCGGCGGCCGGCATCGCCCTCGCCATAGATCGGATCGGGCGCATATCTGCCATGGCCGATCTGCGCGGCGACGGCTTTTGCGATCTGCGCGCGGTCATGGGACACATCCATCACATTGGCGCCGCGGTCGCGGCCCAACTGGCGGTCGCCGATATTGACCGCCGGCACGCCGAGATAGGCGCATTCGCGGATCGCCACGCTCGAGTTGCCGACGATGCACCCGGCATTGATGAGGATCGACAGGAAATCGAGCGGCCGCAGATTGCGGTAAAACCGGATATTCGGCGGATCGAACTGTTCGCGATAGGTGCGGATGCCCTTCGATGTGGCATCCGAACCCGCATCCACATTGGGCCAGAACCACAAGGCGGGAATGCCGCTCTCATGCACCGCGCGCAGGGTTTCGCGGATGTGGGCGCCCGCCTCCTCCACATGGGTGGTGACCGGGTGCTGCAGCACCACGATATAGCCATCGCCCGGATCAAGCTCCGCACCGACGCCGCCATAGCTCTCAAGCACATCGCGGGGCTTGCGCGGCTCGGCCGCGGCCGCAACGCGGGCAAGATCGATGGAGGGACAACCGGTCACGTGAACGGCGTCCGGTTCCTCGCCCATGCGGATGACCCGGGCCGCGGCGGGTTCACACGACACCAGATGAATATCCGCCAGCTTGGTGACCGCATGGCGGACTTTCTCATCGATCGATCCGGTCACCTCGCCGCCTTGAACATGGACGAGCGGGATATTCATATAGGCCGCCGCCACGGCGGTTGCCATGGTCTCGTAGCGGTCGGCGACGCTGATCACCATGTCCGGCTCAAGACCGTCGAACACGGTGGACAGTTCGGCCAGGCCAAAACCGGTGGATTTCGCGGAGGTGACGAGATTTTCGCCCTCAACGACCATATAGACCCGCCGCCTGATGTCGAATCCCTCCGCCTGCATCACCTCGTCGGCCTGGCCGTAGCGCTCAAGCAGCGCGGAGGCCGCCACCACAAGCTGCAATTCGAGACCGTCATGGGCGCGGATCGCCTCAAGGGCCGTGCGGATGCGCGCATAGCTTGGCCGCGCGGTGATGACGACGCAGACTTTTCTCATGGTGTCCCTTGTGTCAGATCATCGCGTTGCAGGGGGCGGTCCGCCTCGACATCACGCGCCAGAGCGCAGCCGATGACGCTTTCGATCTCGCACGCCGGAATGCCGGTGCCGGGTTTTTTCGCCGTCAAATGGTCGCGGCGCAGGACCGTACCGGCAGCAAGGTTTTCGCGCAAGACCACGCTTTTGAGAAAAATCGCGCGCAACGGCTCGACCGCCTTGTCGATAGTGTTCTTGTCTGCCGGGTGGGCACGCGCGGTCTCAAGGAACCGGACACCCTCCACCAGCCGGCGCAAATCATCCCCGGTGAGGGACGCCGGCACATCGGGGCCGAACATCTCGCGGCTCATGGTGATGTGAACCTCGATCACCTCAACGCCGATGGCGGCGGCGGCAAGGGCCGGGTAGATCGTGCCGGAATGATCCGACAGGCCGACGGCGGTCTTGTAGCGCCGGCGGAAATCATCGAGCATGTTGAGCCCGATGGCTTCTGGCGGGGAGGGATATTGCGTCGTGCACTGCATCACCGCAAATGGCGCCTTCGCCTTTTTGATGATCGCGGCGGCGGCGTCTATTTCCCCGTAGGCGCTCATGCCGGTCGACAGCATGACCGGCAAGCCATCGCCGGCCATGGCGGCCAGCATCTGGTGATTGGTGATCTCGCCGGACGCCACTTTCCAGCCCGCCACGCCAACATCGCGCAGAAGGTCAACGGCTTCCATCGAAAACGGCGAACTGAGGAACAACAGCCCCGCTTCGCCCGCATGGGCGGCGAGGCCGCGCCATTGTTCGGCCGTGAATTCCATGCGCCGCCAGTAATCGAGCCGGGTCTTGTCCTGGGTGCTGAAACGGGTGCGCCAGGGTTCGTGCGCGCTGCTCTCGGCGTCCGCGATATGGGTCTGGAACTTGACCGCGTCCGCGCCCGCGCGCGCCGCCATATCGATATAGGCGTGCGCCTGCCCCAGAGAGCCGTCATGAGCCTGGGCAACCTCGGCGATGATCGTCGCGGGCGCGCCCGGTTCGGGGCGGCTGAGCCATGTTTTCGGTTGTCTGGCCACAAAAACTCTTCTTTTGCCGGTGGAAAGAGGTTTTAGGACACGCGCGGGGCACTGACAAGCGCGGCAATGCAACAGGGCTAGCGCGGAAGGGGTGTGTTTTCTGAGACAGAGCACGATAGCACCCGGCTTTTCGTCATCCTCCGGCTTGACCGGGCAATGACGGTGAGGAGGGCCTCCCCCCATATTGACTCCCTTGTCCAAAAAAACTAGAACAAAAAGAGAACACTTTGCTTGGGAACACACCCGCCATGCCCCCTGACGATGGTCCCGCCGCTGCGCTGCGCAGACAGTTTTCCGCTTGCGCGCTTTGCGGCCCGGCGGCAGTCATTGAAACCGGCTGCCCGGAGGTTGACCGGGCGCTCAGCGGCGGCATCAGGCAGGGAGCGATGCATGAAATGGGCGGACCTGGCGCGATCCACAAAACCTGGCCTGAAAACCGGCGCGCCAGCGCCACCACAAAGCCGGACGCGCCAGGTCCGCCCAGCTCATGCATCGCTCCCCGCGTGCTGCCGCCGCCGAGC
>JALURZ010000102.1 GCA_027058735.1 Hyphomicrobiales bacterium
CCCGTTCATCGGCACCTTCCGCGCACCCGTCCCCGTCAGGCTGGACGCACCGCGCGCTTCTTGATCTATTGCAATCGGGTTTCCGACCCGCAGATTATCATGCCCGGAGGCAACTCACTTGCGAAATCCACTCGACCCGAAACTCTATGACCCGGCATCCTGCGACGCCGAAACCAGAGCGATCAACGCGGATATCATCGCCAAACTGGACGCCCTGCCGGACCAATGGGATTTCGCGCCCGCCATCATCCGCGAGAACCGCAAGGCAGGCAAGGGGGCGTTTCCCTTGGGCCCGCCTTCGCCACGCGCCACGAGCGCGGAGATCGACGGCCCCGGCGGCAGGATCGCGCTGCGCATTATCGAGGCCGACGACCCCAGGGGCGTCTATCTGCACATGCATGGCGGCGGCTGGGTGCTGGGGGGCGCGGAAGAACAGGACCAGCGCCTCGAACGCATTGTCGATGCCTGCGGGCTGAGCGTCATCAGCGTCGAGTACCGGCTTTCCCCGGAGCATCCCTACCCGGCCGCGCCCGATGATTGCGAGCGCGCCGCACTCTGGCTCATCGAAAACGCCAGGCGCCGGTTCGGGACCGAGCGGCTGACCATTGGCGGTGAGTCCGCGGGCGCGCATCTCGCCGTCGTGACGCTGTTGCGGCTGCGTCGGCGCCATGGCTTCAGCGGATTTGCCGCCGCCAATCTCAATGCCGGGTGCTACGATCTCGCGCTGACCCCGAGCGTGCGCCGGTGGGGCGCGGAAAAACTCGTCCTCAACACCCGCGACATCGAGACCTTCGTGGAGCACTTCCTGTCCGCCGGCGGCGATCCGGGCGATCCTGACATCTCGCCCATTCACGCCGATCTGTCCGGCATGCCGCCCGCCCTGTTCACGATCGGCACCCGCGATCCGCTGCTCGACGACAGCCTGTTCATGGCCCACCGCTGGGCGCGCGAGGGCAACAGGGCCGAACTGGCGGTCTATCCCGGCGCGGCGCATGTCTTTATCGCCTTTCCGGGAAAAATGGCGGAGCGGGGTTTCGCGCGCATTCACGAATTTCTGAACAGCGCCCAGTAGGGCGTATCTTCGGTGCGGGGAACCCGTCCGGCTCACCAGGTGTTGTTTTCAAACCGCGCGCGCAGCGTTTTGGCAAAGGCGACGAAGCGCCCGTGCAGGACAGAAAAGCGCGATCGCGTCTGGCGGCGTTCCCCGGCTTTGCCGCGAACACCGCCACCGGCCCTTTCGGCGGCCTCTTTCAGGCGCGCGATCTCGCTTCGCAGGCGCTCGTTTTCGTCAGCCAGACGCGCGATCTCGCCTTGCAGCGCGCGGCGTTCATTGGCGATCAGCGAACACGCCCAGCCGGCCGCACGCTGGCGGCAGACCAGTTGCGTGCCGGTTTTCGTATCGAAGGCCAGATACCCGCCATCCACCTGCCTGAAAACGAAACGCTGCGTTTCCTGTGCCTCCGCGCCCGGCGCCTGCGCCAGCAAAAGGACGACGCCGGAGACGGCGATTCTTCCTGCAACGCCGCTCACCCGTCCCCCGACGGCGTATAGGGCGCGCGCCCGGAGGTGATCGCATCTTCCAGCAGGCCGAGACGATCCTGCCCCCAGAACAGCTCGCCATTGAGCAGGTAGGACGGCGAGCCGAACACGCCGGCGGCGAGCGCGTCTTTCGTGTTGGCGTCATAGATCCCGCCCATGGCACCGGATTTCGATTTCGCCAGCAGCCGCTCGCCGTCCAGCCCCTGGCCGCTGGCGATTTCGGCAATCACCCGTTCATCGCCAAGGTCGCGCTCCCCAAGCCAGTTGGCGTCGAACAGCGCGGCGATGAACGCGGCGGCATCTTCGCCCTCCTCACTCAGCGCGATCACGAACCGGTCTGCCGCTTCCGGATCAAACGGCCAGTGCGGCGGCGACAGATTGAACCCAAGGCCGCGTTTCTCGCGCCAGCGCTGCAATTCGACCATGCGCAGGTCCTTGCGGGTCTGGTGGCGGTCGAGCAGCGGCTTGGTATCCGTGGCGCTGTAAAGCTCCAGCAGCTTGACCGGCCGGTGGCGGATCGCGACCCCGGTGCGCTGCGCCATGTCCAGCAGGGTCGCAAAGCCGATATAGGCCCATGGGGACATGGTCGTGAAATAATGGTCGATGTCGACACGCATTGCCGGGTTCCTTGCAGGCAGGGTTCTATTCCGCCGCGCGCGCAGGCGGCGGCGCATAGCGCTCATAAAAGGTCTCCTTGCCGGCCGCCATGTCGCGCAGCAGCGCGGGTGGCTCAAAGCGCGCGCCGTGGTCGGCCTTGAGATCCTCGCACAGCGCCAGAAAACGGGCCGGCCCCATGGTGTCGATATAGCTCAAGGTGCCGCCGGTAAACGGCGCGAAACCCCAGCCGAGCACGGACCCCACATCCGCCTCGCGCACGTCTTCGAGGATATTTTCCTCCAGACAGCGCACCGTCTCCAGCGCCTGGGCGGCCAGGAACCGGTCGCACAGGCGGGACACGTCAAGGGTATCCGGATCGAGCCTTTCAGGCTGCAACTCTTCAAGTCCGGGCCACAGCCGTTTGCCGCCGTCCTCGTTGTAATCATAAAAACCCTTGGCGTTCTTGCGCCCGAACCGCCCCCGCCCGACCACCATTTCCTCGATGATGCGCTCGCGCGGGGTGGCCACATAATCCGCCCCCAGGTCCGCCTTCGCGGCGGCCGCGATTTTGTGGCTGAGATCGAGGCTCACCTCATCGTTGAGCGCCAACGGCCCGACCGGCATCCCGGCCAGGCGCCCGGCATTCTCGATCATCGCAGGCGGCACACCCTCATCCAGCATGCGGTGGCCTTCCTCGATATAGGTGGCGACCACGCGCGAGGCATAGAACCCGCGCGCGTCATTGACCACGATGGGCGTCTTGCGGATCGCGCGCACATAATCGAGCGCCACCGCGAGCGCCTCATCGCCGGTCCGTTCGCCCCGGATGATCTCGACAAGTCCCATCTTGTGGACCGGCGAAAAGAAGTGAATGCCGATGAAGCGCTCAGGATCGAGGCTCGATTCCGCCAGGCCGGTGATCGGCAGGGTCGATGTGTTGGACGCGAAAACAACCGATTTGCCGGTAACCGCCTGCACTTTCGCGATAATCTCGTCCTTCAGGGCGCGGTCCTCGAACACCGCCTCGATGACGAGATCGCAACCCTTGAGCAACCCGTAGTCGCCGCCCGGTTCAATGCGCGCCAACACAGCCTTCAAATCGGCCTCGCTCGCCTGGCCGCGCTTGATGCGCCCGCGCACAAGTTTTTCTGACAGCGCCCTGCCTTTTTCCGCCGCCGCCTTGTCGCGGTCGAGCAGCACCACATCAAGGCCCGCCGCCGCACTCACATAGGCGATGCCCGCGCCCATCATGCCCGCGCCGACGACGCCGATCTTGCGCAACCGCGATTTCGCGATTCCCCCGGGCCGCCGCGCGCCCTTGGCCAGCGCCTGCACGGAGAAAAAGAACGTGCGGATCATGTTGCCAGCGACCGGGTTGCGCAACAGGCTGGTGAAATAGCGCGCCTCGATCCGCAGGCCCACATCGATGGGCACCTGCAGCCCTTCAAAGACGCAGGACATGATGGCGCGCTGGGCGGGATAGTTGTCCAGCGTCTGCTTGCGGTAAAGCGCGTTGCCGGCAATCCAGGTCATCATGCCCGAGGGCGAATAGGGCGTGCCGCCGGGAACCCTGAAACCGTCCTTGTCCCATGGCTGCACCGGATCGGCGGAGCTTTCGACCCATGCCCGCGCCGACTTGAGGAGAGATCTGGCCGCGACGACCTCATCGATCATGCCCGACGCCCTGGCCCGGTCCGGATCGAGTGAACCGCCCCGCAGCATCAGTTTCAAACTGTCGCCCGCGCCCATCAAACGGGGCAGCCGCTGGGTGCCGCCGCCGCCGGGCAACAGGCCGATCTTGCTTTCCGGCAGGCCCAGCTTGATGGCGCGGTCATCGGCGCAGATGCGATGATGGCAGGCGAGCGCGATTTCCAGCCCGCCCCCGAGAGCCGTGCCGTTGAGCGCCGCCACGACCGGCTTGCCGCAGGTCTCCAGCCGGCGCAGCAGGTTGGAAAAGCTTCGCATGTCTTCAAAAAGCGCTGCGGTGGCGGCGCGCTCGTCGCTCCTGGCCGCCTCTTCATAGCGCTTGCCCGCCCCCAGCAGCATGGCGATGTCCGCGCCTGCGCAAAACGCCGGTTTGGCGCTGGTGATGATCGCCCCGGTGAGCGCCTCATCGCTTTCCAGCCGGTCGATGAACGCGCCCAGTTCGCCCATCACCCGTTCGGTGATGACGTTCATGGAGCGCGCGGGCATATCCCAGGTCAGGACCGCGATGCCGTCCTTGCCGATGTCGATCCGGAAATCCGTGTCCTTTGTCTCAACCATGCGATCAGACCCGCTCGATGATGGTGGCGGTGCCCATGCCCGCGCCGATGCACAAGGTGATGAGCGCGGTGGACAGATCGCGGCGCTCCAGTTCATCGAGCACCGTGCCCACCAGCATGGCGCCGGTCGCCCCCAGCGGATGGCCCATCGCGATGGCGCCGCCGGCCACGTTTACCTTGTCGTGGGAAATATCAAGCTCCTGCATCATCAGCATGACCACGGATGCGAACGCCTCGTTGACCTCGAACAGGTCGATATCGCCAACGCTCATGCCGGCGCGCTTCAGCAGCTTGCGGGTGACGATGGCCGGTCCCGTCAGCATGATGCTGGGCTCGGTGCCGATATTGGCGAAGGCGCGGATTTTCGCCCGGGGCCTGAGACCCGCCTTTTCGCCGGCCTCCGCGTTGCCCAGCAGGATCACCCCGGCGCCATCGACGATGCCCGAGGAGTTGCCCGCATGATGAACATGGTTGATGGCCTCGATTTCGGGATAGCGCTGGATTGCAACCGCGTCGAACCCGGCCTGGTCGCCCATCGCGGCGAAGGCGGGTTTCAGCGAGGCCAGCGACTGCATGGTGGCGTCCGGGCGCATGTGCTCGTCATGGTCGAGCAGGGTGAGGCCGTTGATGTCGCGCACTTCGATGACCGAATTGGAAAAATACCCCTTCGACCATGATTGCGCCGCGCGGCGCTGGCTTTCCAGCGCATAGGCGTCCAACTCATCGCGGCTGAAGCCGTATTTGGTGGCGATCAGATCGGCGCTGATGCCCTGGGGCGTGTAATAGGCCTTGATCGCCAGTTGCGGGTCGATCGGCCAGGCGCCGCCGGAGGCGCCGATGCCGACCCGGCTGAGGGACTCAACGCCGCCCGAAATGGCCATGTCGGCCTGCCCGGTCATGATTTCGGCGGCCGCCAGGTTGGTGGCGTCCAGGCCGGAGGCGCAAAACCGGTTGACCTGGATGCCGGCGACCGTTTGCGCGTAATCCGCCTTGAGGACGGCGGCGCGCGCAATGTCGCTGCCCGCCTCGCCGACCGGATCGACACAGCCCAGCACCACATCATCGACAAGGGCGGTATCGAGATCGTTGCGCTCGCGCAGCGCGATCAGCGACTGGCTCGCCAGTTCCAGCGTGCTCACTTCATGCAGTGATCCATCCGCCTTGCCGCGCCCGCGCGGGGTGCGCAGATGGTCGTAAATGAAACAGTCGGTCATGGGTCCATCCTCAATAGGCCGCGCAGGCTCAATCGACGTCGAGCGAACGCGCGATCAGGGTTTTCATGATTTCGTTGGTGCCGCCATAGATGCGCTGCACCCGGGCGTCGCGGTACATGCGCGCAATGGGATATTCATTCATATAGCCATAGCCGCCATGCAGTTGCAGGCAGTCATCGACAATCTTGCATTGCAGATCAGTGAGCCAGTATTTGGCCATCGATGCGGTCGCGGAATCCAGTTCGCCCGCCACGAGGCGCTCGACGCAATGATTGCAGAACACCTTGGCGATGGTCGCTTCGCTCTTGCACTCGGCCAGCTTGAACCGGGTATTCTGGAAATCCACAACCCGCCGCCCGAACGCCTTGCGCTCTTGCACATAGTCAATGGTGAGGGTGAGCGCGCGCTCGATCATGGCCATCGCCTGCAGGGCGATCAACAATCGCTCCTGGGGCAGTTGTTCCATAAGCTGGTAGAAGCCGCACCCCTCATCGCTGCCCAGCAGATTGGCGGTGGGCAGGCGCACTTCATCGAAAAACAACTCCGATGTGTCATTTGCCTTCAGTCCGATCTTGTCGAGATTGCGCCCGCGCCTGAAGCCGTCGGCCTGGTCGGTCTCAACGATGAACAGCGAGGTCCCCTTCGCCCCCTGTTCGGGGTCGGTCTTGGCAACGACGATGATCAGGTTGGCAAGCTGGCCGTTGGTGATGAAGGTCTTCTGGCCGTTCAGGACATATTCGTTGCCTGACTTGCTGGCGCTGGTCTTGATGTTCTGCAGGTCGGAGCCGGCGCCGGGCTCGCTCATGGCGATGGCGCTAATGAACTTTCCGGTCGCCAGGCCCGGCAGCCAGCGGCGCTTTTGATCCTCGGTGCCATATTCCAGTATGTAGGGCGCGGCGATCGCATTGTGGAGGCCGATGCCAAACCCGTCGGCGCCCGCCTTGCCCAGTTCATCGACGATGACCGCATCATGGGCAAACGTGCCGCCCGCGCCGCCGTATTGTTCGGGCATGGCGGCACACAGCAGACCGGCGGCACCGGCTTTCTCCCAGGCCTCCCGGTCCACCTTGCCCTGCTCTTCCCACCGTTCATAATGCGGCACGATCTCGGCGGCGAAGAACCGCGCCGAGGTATTCGCCAGCAAAACCAGGTCTTCGCTCATCCACGCGGGATTTGGAACATCGAGTGCGCTCATGGCTGTGCCCTTTGCGTTGTCAGGCGATCTTAGCGGGATTGCCCGGTTGCCGAAACGCTTTTCTCCGCGCGGGCGCTCAGAGCCGCAAATCGGGGCGCATATTGATGCGCGCAATGAAACGCCTGGATTAACCGAATGTTTACCATGAAAAAAATAAGGTTAACCCGCGACGGTACGTCTCAGGTGCCGGCGGCGCGACAATCGCAGACGTGGCAAGAGGAGCTGGCAGTTTCCCCGCAAGATGGCCAGACGACAATCCAGATTCAATCCCCCGCCCCCGGCATCGCCCGCCGGCGCCGATGGTGCGGAAATCGCGTCGCGTCTGCACGAGATCGAACGCCAGATCCGCGCGCTCGCGCACGCGCAGTGCGGCGCTGGGGCGCCGCCGGGCGATGCCGCCGAGGCCGCCGGCGGCGGGCCGTTGACGCAGCGGCTCAGCGCGGTTACCGGCCAGCCCCGCGCGCCTGCTGCCCCGGGTCCCGGCGAGACCGAACAGCTCGCGCGGATCGCGCGCCAGTTGCACGAATTGAGCGGACGCATGGAACTGTCAGAGCAGCGCAACGCCGATGCCCTGGAGTCCATTCAGGAGCGCGTCTGCGAACTGGGCGCGGCCGCGGCCGGGAGCGAACATCCGCGCATGCAGTCGGCCGGCGCCACTCTGGCCGATGTCAAGAACAGGCTGGCGGCCCTGTGCGCGGGAACATCGCAAGACCCGCCAGGCGAGCCGCCCGAACGGCCCGCGCGCACGAACAGAGTATCGCTGCCGCCGGAGACCGACATGCTGTCGGCGGGCGGGCCGGAAACCGATGAGGATTTCCAGCATCTCGGCCGGCGGCTGCAACAGATCCGGGCGCATGCCGGGACGCGGACGGCGCGGCAGCACGAAAGCGATGCCGATGTCGCGGCCCTGTCGGCCGACCTGAGGGCGCTGTGCGAGGATGTCGCGCAATTGCGGCGCGACGCGATCGGGCAGGGCGAACTGGACAGCCTGCGCGCGGATATCGTCGGCCTTTCGCAACGCATCGAGGAGAACGATCCCTGGTCGCGGCCCGACAACCCGCTCGCGAACATCGAAGCGCGCATCGACGATCTGGCGCAGCAGGTCGAACACGCCCTTTCGGCAAACGACCTCAGCCCCCACATCGCGGAGCTCGAGCGCCGGGTGGGCGAAATTGCCGAGCAGATGTCGGCGGCCTCCCAGGCGCGGAACGACAGCACGGAATACGACGCCCTGGAGCAGCAGATCGCGTTGCTGGCCGGGCGTCTCGAAACCGCGGAACAAGGCTTCAGCAGCCTGCAACAGATCGAGGCCAATGTGGCGCGCCTGTTCGCCGACATGGAAGGCAACCGCGAGTTCGCGACCCGGACCGCGCAGGAAGCGGTCGCGAATGCGGTCGCCCTGGTGGATCGCGGTGCGGGCGACGGGCCCTTGCCCGAAGACACGCTGGAACTGCTGCAGGCCGGGCTGAAAAGCGTTGAGGAAAATGCCCGCCAGGCCGATATGCGCACACAAAAGACGCTCGAGGCGGTCCATGACACCCTGAAAACCGTCATTGAGCGGCTGAGCGCGCTGGAAGAGGGCGCGATCGGCGCTGCACGGGGCGAAGATGCGCCGCGCGCGGCGAGCGATCCGGCCGCGGGCACCGGAAGCGCGGAAATCGATTCGCTCCGCCTGCCGCCGGTGGAAACGGCCCGCAGCGATACCGAAACCGCAGACCCCGAAACCGCGCCTGTGCCATCCGCCGGCGATATCCGTCCCGGCGCCGAAGACATGTCCCGCAACGACGAGCCGACCGACCGCGGCGCGGCGAACCGCGTGACCCGTTCGCAAGATTTCATAGCAGCGGCGCGGCGCGCGGCGCGCGCAGGAAGCGGGACGGACAGCGAAGACAAAAGCGCGCGCGGCGGCCTGGTGGCCAGAGCCCAGAAACTGCGCCGGACCCGGAAGCGCTCGCCCACGGCGGACGGATCCACGCAACCCACCGGCAAGAAGAAGCCCGGCGCACAGCGGCGCACGCTGCTGATGGCCGCTGTCGTGCTGCTCATGATCGGCACCGCATCGACCTATTCGCTGCTGGGATCGAAAGGCGACAAATCCGTGCCCGGCGAGGCCAAGCCCGCCACCGCCGGCAAGACCGCCGATCCGGCCAGCGCCGCGCCACCCGATGAGGCCGGGAAGGCGCCATCTCCGGCAACCGAACCGGTCGCCACGATTTCAGTCCCCAAAACCAAAAACCCCGACATTGAGAGCGCGCCCGGCGAAGCCGGGGGCGGCCAGGGCGCGGCAAGGACCGCCCCCGACCCCATGCTGCCCGCCGACATCGAAACCTACAGACCCGCCGCCCCGGCCGGACAGACGAGCATGGCCGCCCCCTGGCGCGGCGCGGCGCGTTCGGTTCCCGCGCCGGTCTATATCGGCGACAATCCCGTTGCCGTGCCCGAAAGTGCCGCCCTGGGCAAGAGCGACAGGGCCGCGCCCGGCGACGACGACATCACGACCGCCTCGATCCGGCGCCCCTCGCCCCTGGCCGCCAGCATGCCGCCGGCCGCCGTCGGGCCACAGAGCCTGCGCCGGGCCGCGGTCGGCGGCGATCCCATAGCCCAGTTCGAGGTCGCGGGACGCTATATCGAGGGCAAGGCCGTGGCGCAGGATTTCAGCGAAGCGGCCCGCTGGTATCAGCGCGCGGCGGCACAAGGCCTTGCGCCCGCGCAATACCGCCTTGGAACGTTGTATGAAAAAGGACACGGCGTGCCCCGCGACGCGGCGTCCGCGCGCATCTGGTACAAGCGCGCAGCGGAGAAGGGAAACCACAAGGCGATGCACAATCTGGCGGTCATCTATACCCAGAATTCCGCGGGCAAGCCGGATTTCGCCAGGGCCGCCGCCTGGTTCCGCCGCGCCGCCGAACATGGCCTGACCGACAGCCAGTACAATCTGGGAATCCTGCATGAACGCGGCTACGGGGTGAAGGCGGATCCGGCCGAGGCCTATAAGTGGTTCTCGCTGGCGGCCCGCAATGGCGACAAGGACGCAGCGGCGCGGCGCGACCGTCTGGAAAAAACGATGAACCCGAAGACGCTCGCCGCGGCACGCTTGAGCGTCAGCGCCTGGGAACCCAAATCGCTCAACGAAAGCGCCAACACCGTGACCCTGCCCATAGCCAGCTGGCGCGCCGCACCGGCGGCCGGCAAAAGCGCGGCGGCCGGGACGAGTTCCACATTGAAGGAAGTCCAAAGCCGGCTCAACGCTCTTGGATATGCGGCCGGACCCGCCGACGGGATCATCGGCCGGAAAACCCGCAGCGCCATCCGCCTGTTTCAAAAACGCAACGGCATGGCCATAAACGGCACGGTGACGCCGAAACTGCTCGCACGGCTGCGCGCGGCGTCCGGCTAACCGCGTTCCCGCTCGCCAAGCAGCCGGTGCGACCTGACCGGGAAAACCCGCTCATCTCCCATCATCCAGGCATGGAACCCGGCGTCGAAAAGCGCGCCGAAGGCCTGATCGCGAACATTCAGTCCGCCGGTATAGGCGCCCAGCGCCGGCATCACGAGACGGCGGCCGTCGCTGGCGAAACAGCGCCGCCGCAAACGCCGTCCGCGCCTCTTGAGCGCGGCGACCGGATGCAGATGGCCGGCAATTTCTCCCGCGGCGGGTGCTGCGCGCGGGATATGGCGAAACAGCAAAGGCCCGCACTCGACCTCGCATTCCACCGATCCGCCGAAATGCGGCGGCGGCTCGGGATCATGGTTGCCGGCAATCCATATCCAGTCATGGCGCGCCGTCAGGGCGCGCAGGAGCCCGCTGTCGGCCTCATCCATGCGGGCTGCGGAACCGTGATCGTGAAAACTGTCGCCCAGGGCGATCACCCGCCGGGGCCGGTAATGCGCACACAGCGCGGCGACGATCCGCAGGGTCGCGGCGGTATCGTAAGGCGGCAGCGGGATGCCCCTGGCCGCGAAATGGGAGCCTTTTTCAAAATGCAGATCGGAAACCACGAGCAGGCCGTGATCCGGAACAAACAGCGCGCCGCGCACATCCAGCAGCAGACGCTGCCCGCACAGCGCCATGGCGGCGGCGCGCGGTTCGTCCGCGTGGGGCAGATCGCCGCCTTGCGGCTCCGGGAAATTGTCAAACAAGCCGCATGGCCTCCTCGATGAGGGGTTCGGCCGCCTCTTCCAGCAGCACGTCGGAAGCTTCGCCATAGACCGGTTCGCGCCCGATCTCAAGCAGCACCGGCACAGCCAGCGGAGAAACCGCGGCAAGGCGCTTGTGGGCGATCTTGCCCCTGATGCGTCTGAGAAGGCCGCCAAGGCGCGCGATGTCGAGCAATCCGCTGGCGGCATCGTTCCATGCGGCGCGCAGCAGGACGTGTTCGGGCTCATGCTCGCGCAGCACATCATAGATGAGATCCGACGACACCGTCATCTGGCGTCCGGACTTCTCCTTGCCCGGGTGGCGGCGCTCGACCAGGCCGGCGATGATGGCGCAGTTGCGAAATGTCCGCTTCATAAGGCTCGAATCCGCAAGCCAGCTTTCCAGATCATCCCCCAGCATGTCTTCATCGAACAGCGCATCGAGGGACAATGAGCCGGCGGCGATCATCTGGCCCAT
The DNA here is from genome assembly GCA_027058735.1 of Hyphomicrobiales bacterium. Classification (GTDB taxonomy): domain Bacteria; phylum Pseudomonadota; class Alphaproteobacteria; order Rhizobiales; family JALURZ01; genus JALURZ01. Next base: position 11,425 of record JALURZ010000102.1, read on the forward strand.
ATCGCGCAGGCCCCAGACCGCGAGCGAATATTCACTCGCCACGAAGCCCATGGGCCGCGCCCCGGCGCGCTCCAGCCGGCGGGTCAGCAGCATGCCGAGGGACTGATGCGCGAGGCGTCCCTCGAACGGATAGCAGACCAGGGTGAATTTCCGCCCTCGGGGAAAGGTCTCCACCAACAGGCCGTCGCGGCGCGGCAGGGCGGATTTTCGCCGCTGCATGCCAAGCCAGCCGCGCACCTGGGCGGGCAGGGCGCGCCATTGGCCCGGGTCCGCCAGCATGGTGCGCACACGCGCCGACAGATAGGTGGAGAGCGGAAACTTGCCCCCCTGATAGGACGGGATCTGCGGGTCTTCGGCGCTGCTGCGCGAGGCGAAGGCATCGAGATCGCGCAAACCCTCCAGGCGCAGGACCTGACCGGCAAACAGAAACGTATCGCCCGGCTTGAGCTGGTCGATGAAGCCCTCCTCGATTTCGCCCAGCACCCGCCCGCCGGAAAACGCCCGGCGCCGCCGGTTGCGCACGAGACGCACCTTGATCATGGGCGCCTCCACGATGGTCCCGACATTGAGGCGGTACTGGCGCAGGATGCGCGGATGGGCGACGCGGTAACGCCCCTCGCCGGTCCGGCGCAGCCGCGCATAGCGCTCATAAGCCTTCAGCGCATAGCCGCCGGTGGCGACAAAATCGACGACCTCGTCAAAGACACTGCGGGCGAGCCGCGCATAGGGAGAGGCGGACGTTATCTCTTCATACAGCGCATCGGGATCGAACGGCGCCGCGCAGGCCGAACCCAGAATATGTTGCGCCAGCACATCGAGGGGCATGTGCGATGCGCTGCCGGCATCCTGCTCACCGGCGGCGGCCGCGTCCTGGGCGGCGCGGCATTCCAGCACCTCAAACAGATTGGCGGGCACCAGCAGGGCACGGCTTGGTTCATCGAGACGGTGATTGGCGCGCCCGATGCGCTGCATCAGCCGGCTGGCGCCTTTCGGCGCGCCCACGTTGATGACCAGATCGACATCGCCCCAGTCGATCCCCAGATCAAGGGTCGAGGTGCACACCACGGCGCGCAGTTCGCCGCGGGTCATGGCCGCTTCCACCTTGCGGCGCTGGCCCGCATCGAGCGAACCGTGATGCAGCGAGATGGGCAGATTGTCCTCGTTGAGTTGCCATAATTGCCGAAAGACGAACTCCGCCTGGGAGCGGGTATTGACGAAAATCAGCGACAGCCGGGCAGAGCGTATGGCGTCGTGGATGTCGTCCATGGCATAGCGCGCCGAATGGCCGGACCAGGGAATGCGCTGTGCGGAATCGAGGATGCCCACGCTCGCCGCCGCCCCGCCTTGTCCGATGATGATCTCACTGTTTTGCAGGTCACGATCGCGGGCATTGCGGGCAACCAGGAACCGGCTCAGGGTTTCGGGGTCCGCGACGGTTGCCGATAATCCGATTCGCTGGCAGCGCGGCGCGAGGGTTGCTAGCCGCGCCAGGCCCAGGGACAGAAGCGCGCCGCGCTTGGTTGGCGCCAGCGCGTGAAGTTCATCGAGGACGATGCGTTCAAGGCTTGCGAAAAATTCGCCCGCGCG